>NZ_CP025025.1:4269352-4639352 GCF_002874535.1 Mesobacillus jeotgali | reverse complement strand
TAGGCGGCTGGCTCCAAAAGGTTACCCCACCGACTTCGGGTGTTACAAACTCTCGTGGTGTGACGGGCGGTGTGTACAAGGCCCGGGAACGTATTCACCGCGGCATGCTGATCCGCGATTACTAGCGATTCCGGCTTCATGCAGGCGAGTTGCAGCCTGCAATCCGAACTGAGAATGGATTTATGGGATTGGCTCGACCTCGCGGCTTCGCGACCCTTTGTTCCATCCATTGTAGCACGTGTGTAGCCCAGGTCATAAGGGGCATGATGATTTGACGTCATCCCCACCTTCCTCCGGTTTGTCACCGGCAGTCACCTTAGAGTGCCCAACTGAATGCTGGCAACTAAGATCAAGGGTTGCGCTCGTTGCGGGACTTAACCCAACATCTCACGACACGAGCTGACGACAACCATGCACCACCTGTCACTCTGTCCCCCGAAGGGGAACGCCCTATCTCTAGGGTTGTCAGAGGATGTCAAGACCTGGTAAGGTTCTTCGCGTTGCTTCGAATTAAACCACATGCTCCACCGCTTGTGCGGGCCCCCGTCAATTCCTTTGAGTTTCAGCCTTGCGGCCGTACTCCCCAGGCGGAGTGCTTAATGCGTTTGCTGCAGCACTAAAGGGCGGAAACCCTCTAACACTTAGCACTCATCGTTTACGGCGTGGACTACCAGGGTATCTAATCCTGTTCGCTCCCCACGCTTTCGCGCCTCAGCGTCAGTTACAGACCAGAGAGCCGCCTTCGCCACTGGTGTTCCTCCACATCTCTACGCATTTCACCGCTACACGTGGAATTCCGCTCTCCTCTTCTGCACTCAAGTTCCCCAGTTTCCAATGACCCTCCCCGGTTGAGCCGGGGGCTTTCACATCAGACTTAAGGAACCGCCTGCGCGCGCTTTACGCCCAATAATTCCGGACAACGCTTGCCACCTACGTATTACCGCGGCTGCTGGCACGTAGTTAGCCGTGGCTTTCTGGTCAGGTACCGTCAAGGTACCGGCAGTTACTCCGATACTTGTTCTTCCCTGACAACAGAACTTTACGACCCGAAGGCCTTCATCGTTCACGCGGCGTTGCTCCGTCAGACTTTCGTCCATTGCGGAAGATTCCCTACTGCTGCCTCCCGTAGGAGTCTGGGCCGTGTCTCAGTCCCAGTGTGGCCGATCACCCTCTCAGGTCGGCTACGCATCGTTGCCTTGGTGAGCCGTTACCTCACCAACTAGCTAATGCGCCGCGGGCCCATCTGTAAGTGACAGCCGAAACCGTCTTTCAGCTTTCCCTCATGTGAGGGAAAGGATTATCCGGTATTAGCTCCGGTTTCCCGAAGTTATCCCAGTCTTACAGGCAGGTTGCCCACGTGTTACTCACCCGTCCGCCGCTGATCTTCAAAAGCAAGCTAATGAAGATCCGCTCGACTTGCATGTATTAGGCACGCCGCCAGCGTTCGTCCTGAGCCAGGATCAAACTCTCCAAGAAAGAGTTATGAGTTAGCTCATAAAGTTAAAACGTTGGCTCATGGTCTTCTATAATAGAAGCCATGATCATTTATTGTTTGTTGACGCTTGTTTGTTTAGTTTTCAAAGAACAATTTATTGTCTCGCCGCTCAGAAGCGACTTTCATAATATAACATGTGACCGATTTGATGTCAATCACATTTTTTATTATTTTCCCACTGATTCACCGTGTTACCGAGTGGCTCAGCAGCGACGTTTATTAATATAACAGGATAATTTATTTCCGTCAACAAGAATTGCGAAAAAAGTTTTCTTATTGTTTTTTACCCTTTATACATGCTCTTCTTCGCTGGCATATACTTAAGGCATTCCTTTGGAGAAGCTACTCTTTTAAAGAGAGAAAACAGTATTTGATATCTTTCTTTCATTGACCTCTTTACAACATGATCAATACGATCATCCTTCAGATCGAATAGGATTTCATCCATTTCCCTTTTGATTAAGTATTCTAGTTCTTTCAATTCTTTCTCATTGATCAGAACACCAAGCATACATACACTCCTGTTCATTTTTCACATAGTGGTTGTAGTGTTATCTTTTTTCCTGATTTTTATAATCTGATTTTTATTATCATATCTTTTTAATTTGCGGAATAAAAATGAGACAAGGAGTGCATTGGACGAGGTGGTGAGAAAATGAATTTCTTTTATGTAATGAATGCTAAGTCGATTAAAACAGCTTTTGTCATCGTTATTGCAGCCTTTTTTACAGCATGGTTCTTTTACATGGAAAATATGGTCCAACTCCCTGCTTTTTCAGCAAAAGATGGTCCTAAAGCCATTTATAAAGGAGAAAAGGATTTAGCTTTGACCTTTAATATCGGCTGGGGCGATGAAAAAGCTGAACCTATTCTTGACGTTCTGAAGAAAGAGAAAGCAGGAGCTGTCACCTTCTTCTTGTCAGGGTCCTGGGCAGAAAGACATCCAGACCTGGTGAACCGGATGGTGAAAGATGGGTATGAAATTGGCATGCTTGGATATGAGTATAAGGATTATACCGATCTAGAGGAAGATAAAATCAGGCGTGATATCCTAAAAGCTCAGGAAGCATTTAAAAAGCTTAATGTTAAGAACATTGAGCTGCTGCGTGCCCCTACTGGCCATTTTGATCAACGCACCTTAAAAATTGCCGAACGACTTGGGTATACGGTCGTCCACTGGAGTCTTGATACAAAGGATTGGACGAATCCTGGCACTGAGGTCATTGCCGAGAATGCCGCAAAGGCAAAGAAAGGTGATATCCTCTTGATGCATGCTTCTGATTCAGCTAAGCAAACAGCCGAAGCACTGCCTCTGGTGTTAAAGGATATCAGGTCAAAGAATCTGAAGATGGTCACTGTTTCAGAAATGATCGCTAACGGTGACTCTAAATCAAAAGAAATAAAATAACCGTCCAACTATGCGTTGGACGGTTTTTTTTGTACTTTTCCATTTGTTTTTGTTTTAACCTTTTTTTCAAGGGCTTTTCGCTCTTCCTGTGATTTCTGGTTAAGCTTATGCAAAACCAGAAGCTGGTAGGCATTACATGCTAACAATGGAAACAGCATGAGATAAAGCCAACTGTGCTCGTTCACTCGGAGTACAGGCACCCATTCAATCACTGTTACGACAGTCATGAAAAACAACGCTGGTATTAAAGCTTCTTTGTTGGTTTGCTTAACCTTCATAAACGCTACAATCAATCCAGCGACCAGGACAATTACCGCGAGACCTATATAAGGCATGATGCTCTCGCCGCTTTCCGCGAAGGCGTTAAAACGCAGATATACGAGGTCAAACAATACAAAAGCAATCAACAGGACTTGTACTGGATTCCATAGAGATTTAAAAATACCAAGGCCAAAACGATGTACGGTCAAGTAAGCGAAGAAACCCATTTGGCTAAGAATGCTAAATATAAGACCGACACCCATTAGCCATACTAAAATTGAAAGGAATTCAAGAATGTTGAAATCACTTAACAGCTGCTGGAATTCACTCCAGCGGACAATAAAACCAACCACAGCAGTTGTCACCGCTCCAACAACCAGGGTGGTGAGAAATAAGTGTACCCAATTACGGCTTGTCACGATTTTTTCCCCCAAAAGAAAATTAAACTTCACCATTTGATTGTACCAATGCGGGTTTGAAAAATCTAGGTGTCGTTATTCGTGTATAACAATTTGTCATTTTACTCATCCTAAAATTAGGGCTGTCTATGTGAAAGGGGAATGGAAGATGAAGAAGATCATGAAGTTTTTACTCCCTGCAACCTTTTTACTTTTAGCTGCCGGCTGTGCTGCTCCGGCCGAGTCAGCAGGGGGGCAAGTCGATTATGAGGAAACAAAGAAAATGGTTGTCGACATCCTGAAGACTGACGATGGCAAAAAAGCGATTCAGGAAGTCATGGGTGACGATGGCATGAAGGAAAAGTTAATAATGGACCAGCCGGTCGTAATTGATACAGTTGAAAAAACACTGACCTCCGAAAAAGGCATGGAGTTTTGGAAAAAATCCTTAGAGGATCCAAAATTCGCTGAGAGCCTCGCAAAAAGCATGAAGAAGGAAAATGAAAAGCTGTTAAAGGACCTTATGAAGGATCCAGAATATAAAGGCATGATGATTGAAGTCATGAAGGATCCTGAACTTGAAAAGGAATTAATTACAGTCCTTAAAAGTAAAGAATACCGGGAACATTTACAAAAGGTCATGACTGAAACCTTTGAGAGCCCATTATTCAAAGCGAAGCTGCAGGCATTGATTGTCAAAGCCGCTGAGGAAATGCCAACCCAAAAGTCTGAAGGCGACTCTGAAGAAGGCGGCGGTGGTTCCGGCGGCGGTGGCGGTTCTGAAGAAGGCGGAGGCTCTGGAGGTCAATAAATAAGGACAGGCTGTTGGTCAGCCCCGACCAGCAAGCAAAAATGATATGAAAGAGCCTCTCCTGAAAAGGAGAGGCTCTCTTGTTATATTACTTTCCAAGCATTTGGACGACTTGCTGGGCAATATTTGTATAAAGGGCGCCAATTTTATCGTCTTCCTGATAAATGGATGGTGCAAAGTCTTCTTCATTCCAGGTTGGCTGGCCTAATGGCAGTTTGCCTAACAGCTTAGTGTTTAGCTCGTCTGCCAGCTTTTCACCGCCGCCTTGCCCAAAGACATATTCTTTTTCTTCAGTCAGCTTGCTTTCAAAGTAAGACATATTTTCAATGACACCGAGAATTTCATGTTCTGTACGAAGCGCCATCGCACCTGCACGCGCAGCAACGAACGCTGCTGTCGGGTGCGGAGTGGTAACGATGATTTCTTTACATGATGGCAGCATGGTGTGTACATCCAATGCTACATCCCCTGTTCCTGGTGGCAAGTCCAACAGGAGATAATCCAGTTCTCCCCATTCTACTTCATTGAAGAAGCTATTCAGCATTTTGCCTAGCATCGGTCCGCGCCAAATAATTGGTGCATTATCTTCAACAAAGAATCCCATAGAGATGACTTTCACTCCGTGTCTTTCTACTGGAATGATTCTTTCTCCCCTTACAACCGGACGCTTTGTGATGCCCATCATGTCAGGAACACTGAAACCGTAGATGTCAGCATCAACAAGTCCAACTTTTTTACCTAAACGAGCAAGTGAGACAGCAAGGTTAACGGAAACAGTAGATTTACCTACTCCTCCTTTTCCGCTTGCGATCGCGATGAATGTTGTTTGGCTATTAGGAGACAGCAAGCCTTCCTCTTCTTCAGGAGCCGCTGTCTGGAATTTTGATAGAACTTCTGCAGGCAGTTCAGAGAAACGCAATCCTACAGATTCCGCTCCAGCGCTTTTTAAGATATTGACAATTTCCGTTTGCAGCTGCAGCTGTTCTGCAGTACCTGTTTTCGCGATAGCTATTTTAACGCTTACATGGTTCTTCTCTTCTTTGATCTTGATTTCTTCGATTGCATTTATCTCTTCGAGTGTTTTATGTAAAAATGGTTCCTTAAGGTCTTTTAAACTTTCGCGCACCTTAGCTTCAGTTAACATAATGACACCTTCCTCTGTAAAAATTTATCTCCAAGGACAGTATAACATATTGATAAAATTCCTAAGTGTTAAACCTATCACACATTTCTGAAAGATATTTTTTCCAAAAAGAAAAAGAAGGATCCAGGACCCCTCTTTATTTTTCCCAAAATTTTTGTTCATCTGTAAAATATCTGAGCATGCCTTCATATATTGAGGCTGCAACTTTTTCCTGATAAGCTTCATCTTTCAGATTTGCGGCTTCTTGTGGATTGGATAAGAACCCTATTTCCACCAAAACCCCAGGTTTATTTGTATGCTTCAATAAATAAATACCGTTCGCAGCCTTTGCATCTCGGTCTGTGTTTTCAAGATTTCGGCGTAATTCATCCTGGATCAGTTTGGCGGCTCGTTTGTTCTCTTTATAATTCGTGGAGTAGAAGGTTTGCGCCCCTTTCCATTTGGAGGATGGGATCGCGTTCAAGTGTATCGTTGCAAAAAAATCGGCTTCAGAATCATTTACCAAGTCCAGTCTTCTCTTTAAATCCTGGACCTTTCTCTTACTGTAGCCCTTGAGCCCTTTATCCGCGAGGTCGACATCTGTCTCACGAGTCATGATGACAAGTGCTCCCTGTTGCTGTAGGTAATCCCTTAATTTCAAGGAGACACTCAGCGCGATATCTTTTTCAAAGGGTTCCTCTTCTCCTGCTCCCGGGTCAACGCCTCCATGTCCAGGATCAAGGTATATGATTTTTCCCGACAGTGGCAGGTTCCACGATTCCCAGGAATCATTCTCGGTAAAATCATATTGCAATATAAGGAACAGCACGACAAGGCCGGCTGCAAATAATCCGAATTTGAGTTTCTTCAGCATGTTCTAAACCATCCTTCCCAGCTAGTCCCTGATAATAAACTATATGGGACAGGTCGACGGTTTAGAACTGCTGCTAGTGCAGCCTCATTTTATATTTCTTTTCACCTTTCATGAATCCTTCTCTCCACCAGCTGTCTACATACTGTTCACACAAGTAGTAAAGTTCTTCTGAACCTACTCCCTCTTCACCCTTCCCCCAAAAAAGGAAAAAGTTATATAAGGTGTCAATCAAATGCCGCTCTTCTTTTTCACAGCGGGGCTTAACCGCCTCTATCGGTTCACCGAAATATCCAAAACGACTGAACTTTGCGCCAAGTAAATAAGCTTCTATAGCTACATCGTAGCAAGCTTCTTCGATTCCTGAATTCATGATTAGATTCGAGGTCAGCCTTGATGAGCCAAAATATTGTTTCACCCTGCCTTGCAGGATGTTAATTGATAATTCACGGAGCATCGATCGCTCATATTTCACTTGTTTTTGTTTTCTTTTATCTACAAATGTCGTTACGACGTTCAAAGTAATCTCACCCCTTAGAAAGTAGTGTTCAACCTTCGTAAGGGAGTAATGCAATATTGAGCGACGATTCCTTTTCCAGTTTTCTCAGACGTTTACTGAATAATATTCCCGTATTATCGTTAGGATGAAATGCCCAATTATGGATATCCATTTCTAGTAAATACCCTACTAACGGTCCTGTTCAATAATAGTCAGAATTGTTAGACTTATTATTACAACTAGAACTAGCTTCAATTTTATCTCTGAGGAGGGAAAGAAATGGAGCAAGGTGTTCGTGTTATTCCTTATACTGTGATTGATGAGTCAGAGGAAATCAAAGAGGTGCCAAAAGGTGTTGAGCTGATCCAGGCACCCAAGCTTTGGAACGAAACAAAAGGTTATGGAATGAAGGTTGCTGTTTTGGATACTGGCTGTGAAACAACACACCCTGATTTAAAGGACCGAATTATTGGCGGCAGGAATTTTACAGATGATGACCGCGGCAACCCTGATCTTTATACTGACTATAATGGTCACGGTACACACGTCGCAGGCACGATTGCCGCTCAGGAAAATGAGTCAGGCGTTATCGGTGTCGCGCCAGAGGCGGGTCTGCTGATTGCAAAAGTATTGAACAAGGCTGGTTCAGGAAAATATGAGTGGATCATCAAAGGTATTCATTATGCGATTGAGCAGGAAGCGGATATTATCTCGATGTCGCTGGGCGGACCAGCTGACGTTCCTGAATTGCACGAGGCGATTCAAGCCGCTGTAAAAAAGAATATCCTTGTCGTCTGTGCCGCTGGCAATGAAGGGGATGGCGACGATGCTACCAATGAATTCGCCTATCCAGGTGCTTATAACGAAGTCATCAGTGTGGGCGCCGTGAACCTTGAACGAGGTTCATCCGACTTTACCAACTCACATAATGAAATTGATGTCGTCGCTCCTGGTGAGCGGATTACATCAACTTATCTTAACGGAAAGTATGCGACCTTGAGCGGTACTTCAATGGCAGCACCACACGTTTCAGGTGCACTGGCATTGATTAAAACATATGCTAAAGCCCACTTTGAGCGAGAGCTGACGGAAACTGAATTGTATGCGCAACTGGTCAAGCGGACTGTGCCGCTCGGCAATTCGCCTAAGCTGGAAGGCAATGGCCTCGTTTATCTGACTGTTCCGGACCATCTAGCAGAAATCTTTGACCAGAGCTTTAAAACGATGGTCATGGATGCGATATGATTCTTTCGGCAAGTGAGGCTTATATTTATAACATCGAAAATAAAACGTATTATGATGCTGAACTGGATGCTCGAGTTCGCAATGATTATTATTGCGATACTTCTTTTACGTCAGAAGAACTCCATTCTCTGTTGGTCCGGACACATACGTCCCATTTAAAATATTCGCCGCATGAGTACGTTTATCCATGGGTGGACTTACAGGAGAACCTGCAGCTGAAGAGTCTTTACTCCGGGCAGGATCTTGACCCGTTTGAGGTGATTGAAGAAGACCTGCGACTCATGAATACTTTGAGCGAAGGAGGCTTTACAACCAGTTCTGAGTTTCTTTTCAATACCGAACATGTTGTGCCCCAATCCTGGTTTGATGGCGATGAGCCAATGCGAGGCGATCTCCATCACTTGTTTGCCTGTGAACCTGGATGCAATAGCATGAGGAGCAATCTCCCTTATTACGATTTTCAGTCCTATGAACCTGAGCTTGCAGCTTCTGGCATCAGGACAGGCTGCGGCATGGTGAAAGCCGGAAAATTCGAACCAGAATATGGGAAAGGTATTGTCGCAAGAGCCGTTTTTTACTTTGCTTTAAGATATAAAGATGTTATCAGGATGGATACACAGATGAATCTCGAGCTTTTGCTTAGCTGGCATTACAATTATCCTGTTACACTATATGAAAAGCATCGAAATGCAGCAATCCAGGAGCTTCAGGGTAACCGGAACCCTTTTATTGATTTCCCGGAGAAAGCTAGAGACATGCTTGGATTATAGTACAATTCCGCCTGGAAACGTGAGCTCAGGCGGTTTTTCTTGTGTATGAGTAATTATTAATGCAGAACCTCTCCTTTTACTCTTTTGACCTCTTTTCCGCATTTTTGGGCAATGCAGAGCCTTTCCTTTTACCCTTTTTGCTCCATCCTCGCATTTTCGGGCAATGCAGCGCCTCTCCTTTTACCCTTTTGGCTTCATTCTCACATTTTCGGGCAATGCAGAACCTCTCCTTTTACCCTTTGCGATTCATTCTCGCATTTTCGGGCAATGCAGCGACTTTCCTTTTACCCTTTTGGCTCCATCCTCGCATTTTCGGGTAATGCAATGCCTTTCCTTTTACCCTTTTGAGTCCATTCTCACATTTTCGGGCAATGCAGAGCCTCTCCTTTTACCCTTTTCGCTTCATTTTCGTATTTTCGGGTAATGCAAAGCCTCTCCTTTTACCCTTTTGAGTACATTCTCATATTTTCGGGCAATGCAGAACCTCTCCTTTTACCCTTTTCGCTTCTTTTCCGCATTTTCGGGAAATGCAGGCGTTCTTCCTGCTTGTATAGCAGCGACCTCCAATATGATTTTCCTTTAATTTACTAACAAGGATATTGTGGACAACAGGGCAAACTAAACCTGAATACAGATGAAGGGATGGATTTCTATGTCTATGGAGTGGTTCGATCGTGTCGTTGGAGAGTTACAGGATCATCTTGAATCTATTTGTGAAAAGTATGATCAAGAAGGCCAGATGGCAGTTGAGAGAGGCTCGAAGCATCCAAGGATACAATTCTTTGTGGATTATGATGATGGTGAAAGAGACTATTTCTATATATTATATTTCGATCCGCATAATGAAGAATTCTATACGGAAACCATTGATGAGGACCTGGAGCAGCCTGCGCGTGTCATTCTTTCGGATATTGATGATATTGTCGATGCGGTTCATGAAGGTTTTCACGATTACATAAACGATGATGAGGACGAGCTCGACGTCGTTTATGCAACGGAAGATGATGACACGGTATATTATGAAGATGAAAGAATCGATGAAGATGATGAGTTATATGTGGCGGAGCTTATAGACGAAGACGATATCCTTGAGGAAATCGATGTTGAGTGGGAAACACCTGAGGTTACGGCATTTTTCAAGGAGGATGAGGTTGAGGTTACCTACCAGTTCGGCCTTGTAGAGGAGACAGGTGACGGAGTCCTTCGCCGTGTTAATCGGATTTGGACCGAGGATGATGAAATGGTCAAAGACGAAACAAACTTTATCTTCACCAAGGAAGAGGCCCCTACCATCATCGCGATGATCGCCAGCCATATGGATTCCATGCAGGGATATGAGGATTAAAACATTTGGGCGGAGGCATAGAATGATGCCTTCGCTTTTTTTGGCTGATTTCTCATTGCTTTTTGATTTTCGGATAAAAAAATTAACCATAAACTCATTTATCCGACTTACAAACAGCAATAATTGTTATTTAAACAGCTCGTTAACATCTGTATATTACACTTGAAAAATTTTATTCGCGCTTTTCACAATTTTATTCGCGCTTTTCACAACTTTATTGGCGATTTTCTAATTTTATTAGCGAAAATAATGTTTTATTGGCGAAAATCGAATTTTATTGGCGAACTGGAAATTCAGAGTGTTTTTTTCCAGTTCACCAGCAAACCTTCTCGGAAAGTCTTTCGCAATTTTTACCATTCCACTCAGTCACATAAAAAAAGACCCCCAACCAGAGGTTGAGAGTCTTTCCGAAGCGTAAAATTAACGCTTTGAGAACTGAGGTGCACGACGAGCGCCTTTAAGACCGTATTTCTTACGTTCTTTCATACGAGCGTCACGAGTCAGTAGTCCAGCACGCTTAAGTGTTGGACGGAATTCTGGGTCAGCTTGAAGTAACGCACGAGCGATACCGTGGCGGATTGCGCCAGCCTGGCCAGTGTATCCACCGCCATTTACGTTAACGTGGATATCGTAGCTTCCTACAGTTTCAGTAGCAACAAGCGGCTGCTTAACTACTTCACGTAGAGCTGCGAATGGGATATAGTCTTCAATTTCACGATCATTGATTGTAATTTTTCCAGTGCCTGGTACTAAACGAACTCGCGCAACGGAGCTCTTACGACGACCGGTACCGATATATTGAACCTGTGCCAAGTTAATTACCTCCTTAATAATTATCCGCGAAGTTCGTAAACTTCAGGTTGTTGTGCTTGATGTGGATGCTCGTTTCCAGCATATACATGAAGCTTTTTAAACATTTGGCGTCCAAGAGAGTTCTTTGGAAGCATACCTTTGATAGCAAGTTCAAGCATCTTTTCAGCGTAGTTTGTACGCATTTCAAGAGCTGTTCTTTGCTTCAATCCACCTGGGTGCATTGTGTGGCGGTAGTAGATTTTGTCAGTAAGTTTCTTACCAGTAAGTTCGATCTTTGAAGCGTTGATGATGATTACGTGATCACCAGTGTCAACATGTGGTGTGAAAGTTGGTTTATGTTTACCACGTAGAATAGCTGCAACTTCAGTTGAAAGGCGACCAAGAGTCTTGCCTGCAGCGTCAACTACGTACCATTTACGCTCGATATTGTTGGCATTTGCCATAAACGTTGTACGCATGAGTTTCCCTCCTAAATAGTCAAAAAAAAATCAAGTTCATTGTTGGTATATTTTCAAACACGATAAAGCTCTTCCGGGGCTGATCGTGGGTTTAAAATACATACATATGATATCTTAACCTGTGGTTGAGAGATTGTCAACACCAGGATTAGTTGTCATATCATTTTTTTAAAATTTATTTTCGAATTGCTAACATTTCCTCGTCATAATAAACCTTCCACAGGTACAGTCCGTGACCAGGAGCGGTCTTGCCAGCGATAGTTCGGTCCTGCTCTGCAAGCAGGTGATGCATTGTTTCAGCATCTCTCCTGCCTGTTCCTACCTCCAGCAATGTCCCAACCAGGATCCTTACCATATTGTACAGAAAGCCATCACCGACAAACCTGAATACAAGCAAACCGTTATCCTCGTAAAAATCGATTTCCTTCAACGTCCTGACTCGATCTTCCACCTCGGTTTTAGCTGAGCAAAAACTAGTGAAGTCATGTGTCCCTAGCAGCTGTTTGCTAGCTTCCCTCATTGCATCAAAGTTGAGTTCATACTGGAACTGATAGGCATAATTCCGCTGGAAAGGATCACGGTGCTTTGATGGCAGCAAAAAATAACGGTACTCTTTGCCGACTGCATCAAATCGTGCATGAAAATCTGGTTTTGCTATATCTACTGAAAGAACAGCAATATCAACAGGCAATAATGAATTAAGCGCTATGTGCCATCTGGCAGGCTCAATTTCAAGCGTTGTATCAAAATGGATAACCTGGCCGCGGGCATGGACTCCTGCGTCTGTACGGCCTGATGCACTGACTCTGATGCTTGTACCCTTGTTCATCTTTTCCAAAGCCTTTTCCAGCTCACCCTGGACAGTCCTTTTGCCAGGCTGCACCTGGTAACCGGAAAAACCAGTGCCATCGTATGAAATTGTGCATTTGATTCGCGGCATAATGATTACCCTCTTAAAACTATTAATAGAACCGTGACAGCAGCCAGGAACAGAATCATCATGGTGTCCGGCATACCCCATGTCAGCTGGCGGTATTTGGTGCGTCCTTCGCCGCCCTTGTAGCCTCGTGCTTCCATTGCGACTGCCAGTTCCTCTGCCCGCTTGAACGAACTGATGAACAACGGGATCAGCAATGGAACAATCGCTTTGATTCGGTCTTTGATCGGACCGCTGTTATACTCTACTCCCCTGGCCGTTTGAGCCTTCATGATTTTGTCTGTTTCCTGCATGAGCGTCGGAATGAATCTAAGCGAAATCGACATCATCAACGCCAGCTCATGGACGGGGAATTTAAATTTCTTCAAAGGATTCAGCAATGTCTCCAGTCCATCAGTGATTTCGATTGGCGTAGTAGTCAGGGTCAATAGTGACGTGATCAAAATCAGCAGCAGGAACCTCAGTGAAATGAAGATACCTTGTCTGAGACCTTCTTCATATATTTGCAGCCATCCAAATTCGAAGATGACATCGCCTTCTTTTGTCATGAAGATGTGGAGCAGGAACGTGAAAATCACCAGAAAAAATACTGGCTTGAGCCCGCCATATAAGAACCTCAGCGGAATCCTCGACAGTCCGACCATAATAAGTGTATAAGCAGCTAACACTCCGTACGTGAGCACATTGTTCGCGATAAATACGACAATCACGAAAAGGAATACGATGATCAGCTTGGAACGCGGGTCCATCCGATGAAGGATAGAGTCTCCCGGCACATAACGGCCAAAAATCATTTTTTCCATCATTTTGTACCGCCCCTTTCCATAAACTCTGCCACCATTTCGGCGAGTTCCTCCTCGGAAAGGCTGATTTTGCTGAACTTAGTATTGAAGGCTTCTTCAATCTTCAACTGTAAGCCAACTACTTCCGGTACATCCAAACCTAATTCCAATAAAGCCTTAGGATTCGAGAAAATCTGTTCTGGCGTCCCTTTTGTAAAAACCTCTCCCTGATGCATAACCACGATATCATCCGCATAGCGGGCAGCATCTTCCATGCTATGGGTAACAAGAACAGTAGATAGATTTCTTTTTTTATGAAGTGAATAAAATAAGTCCATAATTTCTTTACGTCCGCGCGGATCCAGACCTGCAGTAGGCTCGTCCAATACAATGACCTCTGGCTCCATTGCCAGCACTCCGGCAATTGCTACACGGCGCATTTGTCCGCCTGAAAGATCGAACGGTGATTTTTTAAGGATTTCTTCGGGTAAACCGACCAGATTGATGGCGGCTCTTGCCCGTGTCTTCGCTTCTTTCTCTGTAACGCCAAAATTCATCGGGCCAAACATAATATCCTTTTCGACCGTCTCTTCGAATAACTGATGTTCTGGGAATTGGAAGACAATGCCCACCTTCTCGCGGACACCCTTCAAGTTCTTCTCTTTCCGGCCAGCTCTGATTTCCCTGCTGCCGATTAGTACAGAGCCTTTTGTCGGCTTCAAAAGAGCATTTAAGTGCTGCAGCACAGTTGACTTGCCGGATCCTGTATGGCCAATTACCGCTAGATAAGTTCCTGATGGTACATCGATGGATACATCTGAAATTGCGAGACGCTCAAATGGGGAATCAGCCTGGTAACGATATTCTACATTTTTGAGTGAGATGTCCATAATTCCGTCACCAGCTCTTCTTCTGTCAAATAAGATTTCGTAAGTGTAATTCCTTTTTTACGCAAGATTTTGCTCATTTTTACAGGGAAGGGAATATCCAGACCCAGCTTAATCAGCTCTTCATCCATTTCAAAAATTTCCTCGGGAGTTCCTTCACGGTATAGCTGTCCTTTGTTCATGACGATGATCCTGTCCGCTTTCGCAGCTTCTTCAAGATCATGGGTGATCGAAATGACCGTTATGTTCTCGCGATCCTTCAACTCACGAACAGTTTTGATTACCTCTGCTCGGCCTCTTGGATCGAGCATGGATGTTGCTTCATCCAAAATAATGATCGACGGCTGCAGTGCCAGGACACCAGCAATGGCAACACGCTGTTTTTGGCCGCCAGACAGATGGTGCGGCTCTTGATTTAGAAAGGTTCCCATATTGACTTTATCAAGTGAAGTCTGCACGCGCTCTACCATTATTTCTCTAGGTACGCCGTGATTTTCCAGACCAAAAGCCACATCATCCCGAACCGTTGTTCCAACAAATTGGTTATCAGGATTTTGAAAAACCATTCCTACATTTTCTCTTACATCCCATACCGTATCCTCTGACAAAGTGACTTCGCATACCTCTATCGAACCTTGCTGCGGAAATTGCAGGCCGTTCAATAGTTTTGCAAGTGTGGATTTGCCAGAACCGTTATGCCCGACAATTGCCAGCCACTCACCTTCAAAAATATCAAAACTGATGTTTTTTAACGCGGGGGTCTGCTGCCCTTCATAACTGAAAGATACATTTTCTATTCTAACTAAGGGTTTGCTCATCTCCGCCCTCCTCTCAACTCTTCTTAACTGGCTCTTCTCTTTGTATTTACTTTTTTATAAAATAAAAATTCTTTGTATATAAAAAAAGCCTGCACCTCTCCCCGGGCGGAAGCGATCCGCAAACTGCAGGTCCTATTAGGACTGGGGGAGAAGTACATGAGCTAGACGAGACAGGCAGAACAGCTCCGATTATAAATAGATTGCATCTATCGATAACCGATTCAGGAGAATCCTGAAGTAACCGGACGATGGGGCCAGTGAACTCTTCTTTCCTAGTGGCCTGCTCATCATAACGCTCGTTTTGGCTTGTGCTGCTTTTTTCAGTTTTCGGCAGAGGCTTTGGCCTCAGTATAAGAAAAAAAGGGGATGAAACAAGTTTGTATAAACTGTCCATCGCCCTTGTTGGTTGTTTAATGGTATTAAACTAACTCGATAATTACCATTGGCGCACCATCACCGCGACGTGGTCCAAGTTTCATAATACGAGTGTATCCACCTTGGCGCTCAGCATAGCGTGGAGCGATGTCAGCGAATAATTTTTGAACTGCATCCTGGTTTGTTTCAGCGTTTGCAACTTCGTTACGAACCCAAGCAGAAGCTTGACGGCGAGCGTGAAGGTCTCCGCGCTTTCCAAGAGTAATCATTTTCTCAACAACTGAACGAAGCTCTTTCGCACGTGTTTCAGTAGTTTCAATACGCTCATTGATAATCAAATCAGTTGTTAAGTCACGTAGCATTGCTTTACGCTGGGCACTTGTGCGTCCTAACTTTCTGTATCCCATGAGTGTTTCCCTCCTTTGTTGAAGTCATAAGCCGGCAGTTTTAGTACTGACAGCAAAATGCCTAGTTAATCTGCATTAACTAGTCATCTTTGCGTAAGCCTAAGCCTAGCTCTTCTAGTTTTGCTTTTACTTCTTCTAGTGATTTTCTGCCAAGGTTGCGAACCTTCATCATATCTTCCTCTGTCTTGTGAGCAAGCTCTTGGACAGTGTTGATACCGGCACGCTTTAAGCAGTTATATGAACGAACAGAAAGGTCAAGTTCCTCAATTGTCATTTCAAGGACTTTTTCTTTTTGGTCTTCTTCTTTCTCTACCATGATCTCAGCGTTTTGAGCTTCGTCAGTCAAACCAACAAAAATGTTCAAGTGCTCAGTCAGGATCTTAGAACCTAGTGCAATAGCTTCCTTAGGACCAGTGCTGCCATCTGTCCATACGTCAAATACCAGCTTGTCATAATTCGTCATTTGCCCTACACGAGTGTTTTCTACTTGATAAGATACGCGTGAAACCGGTGTATAGATTGAGTCGATTGGAATGACACCGATCGGCTGGTCTTCCCGCTTGTTTTGGTCAGCAGGATTGTATCCTCGTCCTCTTCTTGCAGTCAGGCGCATACGCAATGAACCTTTGCTAGAAAGTGTAGCGATATGAAGATCCGGGTTAAGGATTTCAACATCACTATCATGCGTGATTGCTGCTGCAGTTACTGGACCCTCGCCCTGTAAATCGATTTCAAGTGTCTTCTCTTCATCAGAGTAGATTTTCAACGCTAATTTCTTAACGTTCAAAATGATTGATGTTACATCTTCTACGACGCCTTCAATTGTTGAGAACTCATGAAGTACTCCATCGATTTGAATCGATGTGACAGCTGCACCTGGGAGTGAGGATAATAGGATACGACGTAAGGAGTTACCCAAAGTTGTACCATATCCACGCTCAAGCGGTTCTACGACAAACTTGCCGTACTTGGCATCATCGCTGATCTCAACCGTTTCGATTTTTGGTTTTTCTATTTCGATCATCAAATATACCCTCCTTCAAAACGTCGAAACCCCGGCAGGCTCTTTACCTTACCGAAATTCCCCCATGTATACGTTCCCGTTTGTGCACAACAACTGGATTAATGATTTCTGTATACCTAGAAAATATTTGTATCATATCCCATTATAGACAGGACTACAAATTCTATACAGAAAAATTAAACACGGCGACGTTTTGGCGGGCGGCAGCCGTTATGTGGAACTGGAGTAACGTCTTTGATTGCAGTTACTTCAAGACCTGCTGCTTGAAGAGCACGGATTGCTGCTTCACGGCCAGCACCTGGTCCCTTAACAGTAACCTCAAGAGTTTTCAAGCCATGTTCCATTGAAGTTTTAGCTGCAGTTTCTGCTGCCATTTGTGCTGCGAATGGAGTGGATTTACGTGAACCCTTGAAACCAAGCGCACCTGCACTAGACCATGATAATGCATTACCATGTACGTCTGTAATTGTTACGATAGTATTGTTGAAAGTTGAACGAATATGCGCAACTCCACTTTCAATATTCTTTTTGACGCGGCGTTTGCGTGTATTAGTTTTACGAGCCATTTAAATGTTACCCTCCTTTACGGATTATTTTTTCTTGTTAGCTACAGTCTTACGTGGGCCTTTACGAGTACGTGCGTTGTTCTTCGTGTTTTGACCGCGAACAGGCAAGCCACGACGATGACGCAAGCCACGATATGAACCAATCTCCATTAGACGCTTGATGTTTAAAGAGATTTCTCGGCGAAGGTCACCTTCAACCTTTAACTTGTCAATGATATCACGGACTTTGTTAAGTTCCTCTTCAGTAAGATCGCGAACGCGAGTGTCTTGAGAAACACCAGCCTCAGCTAGAACCTTCTCAGCAGTCGGTCTGCCGATTCCGTAAATGTATGTTAAAGCAATAACTACACGCTTTTCACGTGGAATATCTACACCAGCAATACGTGCCATCTAGATGCGCACCTCCTTTAAAATTATCCTTGTTTTTGTTTATGTTTAGGGTTTTCACAGATCACCATAACTTTGCCTTTTCTGCGAATAACTTTACATTTTTCGCAAATCGGCTTAACAGATGGTCTCACTTTCATTACTCTAACCTCCTTGATAGTACGGAGTCACGGTTTATTTAAAGCGGTAAGTAATTCTTCCGCGAGTCAAATCATATGGAGAAAGCTCGACTGTTACTTTATCTCCTGGCAGGATACGAATGAAGTGCATTCTTATTTTACCGGAAACATGAGCCAACACTGTATGACCATTCTCTAATTCTACCTTAAACATTGCATTAGGCAAAGTTTCTAATACTGTGCCTTCAATTTCAATTACATCATCTTTCGCCATGAACTGGTCTCCCTTCTTTATTCAAATCGTATTAAATCAAATACTCCGCGTTGACGGAATGTAGCTTCCTATTTGTGACACGTTCTAAGCAGCAAGCAATTGAGAATATCATTGAGAAATACTCAACCTTATGATTATATCATAAAGCTGGCATCCCGTCCGCATAGAAATCACATTTCCGCCTATTTAAAGACTAAAAAACAGATCCAGACGGCCAATCACTGCAATCAGGCTTTGGTTAATATCTCAAAACCAGTTTCTGTGATCGCGATTGTATGCTCAAAATGGGCACACATTTTACCGTCAACCGTTACAACAGTCCAATCATCGGCTAACGTATTAACATAGCGGCTTCCTGCATTCACCATCGGTTCTATGCATAGAACCATACCAGGCTTCAGCCTAGGTCCTCTGTTAGGAGGTCCGTAATGAGGAATTTGCGGGTCCTCATGCAATTCTTGCCCAATTCCATGGCCGACATACTCACGAACAATAGAAAAGCCTTCTGATTCCACATACGTTTGAATCGCATGGGAGATGTTCGAAAGACGTTCCCCTGGCTTGGCTTCTTTCAAGCCTCTGAACAACGACTCTTCGGTCACGTCCAATAGACGCTGGGCTTCCTCATCAATCTTTCCTACCGGGTAAGTCCATGCAGAGTCCCCGTGGTATCCGTTGTACTTTGCTCCGATATCAATACTGATGATGTCGCCTTCATTAAGAACCCGTTCGCCAGGTATCCCGTGAACTAGTTCGTTATTAACTGATGCACAGATGCTGCCGCGAAAACCATTATAACCTTTAAAAGAAGGAGTTGCACCTTGTTTGCGGATAAAACCCTCGGCAATGGCATCCAGCTCTTTAGTTGTAATGCCAGGAGCAATATGTTTTTTCAACTCCTGGTGAGTCATCGCTACAATGCGACCTGCTTCTCGCATAATCTCTATTTCACGAGAGGTTTTACAAACGATCATTAATTTAAGCCCCCAAGCAATTCTTCGATATCAGCAAATACGACATTAATGTCCTGCTGACCGTTAATATTGCGTAAGTAGCCTTTATCTTCATAGAAGTTCAACAGAGGCTTTGTTTGCTGGATATTTACATCCAGACGGTTTTGAACAGTTTCGGCGTTATCATCAGCGCGCTGGTAAAGCTCGCCGCCACATCGGTCACATACGCCTTCCTTTGCAGGAGGGTTGAACACAAGGTGGTAAGTAGCGCCGCAGTTCTTACAAATCCTGCGTCCTGTCAGACGTTCCATTAAGATGCTTTGATCAACATCAATGTTGATGACAAAATCGATTTTCTTTCCAAGATCAGCAAGCATAGTGTCCAGAGCTTCAGCCTGCGCTACTGTACGTGGAAATCCATCCAAGAGGAATCCATTTTCACAATCAGCTTTGCTTAGGCGTTCACGGACAATCCCGATTGTTACTTCATCAGGAACTAGCTCTCCTTTGTCCATAAATGATTTTGCCTGTAATCCAAGTTCCGTTCCTTCTTTGATAGCTGCACGGAACATATCTCCTGTTGAGATATGAGGGATGTTGTATTTACCAACAATTTTATCGGCTTGCGTGCCCTTCCCGGCACCCGGAAGCCCCATCAGAACCAAATTCACAAGATTTCCCCCCTCAGTCTCTATTAAAGATTCAGGGAACCAGGAGTCCCCTAAATCTTATTTTATAAAGCCTTTATAATGGCGTTTTACAAGCTGAGCTTCAAGCTGCTTCATCGTTTCAAGCGCAACGCCTACCACGATCAGCAAGCTTGTTCCGCCAATCTGTACGGATTGAGGCAGACCAGCAAATTGAATGAAAAATACTGGCAGCACAGAGATTACTGATAGGAAAATCGCACCGACGAATGTCAGGCGGTAAAGAACCCTAGTCAGGTACTCCTGTGTGTTTTTGCCCGGACGGATGCCTGGGACATATCCACCTTGCTTCTTCAGATTTTCGGCAACTTGTTCAGGATTCACCTGGATGAACGCATAGAAATACGTGAACGCAATGATCAATGCCACATAGACGATCATACCGATCGGCTGTGTATAATCAAACGTCTTCTGGATCCAAAGTGTCACATCATTCGTGCCGAAGAACTGAGCGATTGTCGGAGGTGTAACGATAAACGAAATCGCGAAGATAACCGGGATAACACCAGCAGCATTCACTTTCAATGGAAGGTGAGTGTTCTGGCCGCCAACCGCGTTGTTTCCTGCGCTCATGCGTTTAGCGTACTGGATCGGTATTTTACGTGTTGCCTGCTGGATGAAGATAACACCAACAACGATTGCGATAACAGCCAATAGAATGAGCAGCATAGTCACAATGCGAAGGAACAAAGCGTCCCCTGCATCAGAGAATTGCTGTGCATAGATCTGGTTGACCATTGTCGGAATACCAGCAACGATACCTGCAAAGATAATGATTGAAATACCGTTTCCTACGCCTTTTGCAGTGATTTGCTCACCGAGCCACATTAGAAATGCAGTTCCGGCAGTCAAGACCGTAGCAATCAGCAAGTAAGTAGCGATACCGGCATTCTGGATCAATAATCCGCCTGCCATATTGTTAAAGCCATAAGACATACCTAGTGCCTGGATAAAACCAAGAACGATCGTGAAATAGCGGGTAAACTGAGCTAATTTACGGCGTCCGACTTCTCCTTGTTTGGACCATTCGGTAAACTTTGGCACAACATCCATCTGCAAGAGCTGGATGATGATTGAAGCGGTGATGTACGGCATGATTCCCATCGCGAAGATGGAGAAGTTCTGCAGTGCACCGCCACCGAAAGTATTCAGCACACCGAAGACACTCATGTCATCCTGTGCTTTTAAAATATCTGCATTTACGCTCGGTACAGGAATAAATGTACCGATACGAAATACAATCAACATTAAAAGGGTGAAGAGAATTTTATTTCTAATTTCACCCACGCGCATAAAATTGGAGATTGTCTGGAACATTAAATCACCTCAGTTTGACCGCCGGCAGCTTTGATCGCTTCTTCGGCTGCAGAGGAGAACTTATGAGCTTTAACAGTTAGTTTCTTTTCAAGGCTTCCTTTAGCAAGTACTTTAATACCCGCTAATTCCTTCCTTACAAGACCTGTTTCAATTAAAAGTTCTGGAGTCACTTCAGTTCCATCTTCGAATACGTTCAAAGCATCAAGGTTAACGACTGCGTACTCTTTGCGGTTGATGTTCGTGAAACCGCGTTTCGGCAAGCGTCGGAATAAAGGAGTTTGACCACCTTCAAAACCAGGGCGTACACCGCCGCCTGAACGAGCGTTTTGACCTTTATGACCTTTACCAGCAGTTTTACCTTGGCCAGAACCGATACCACGTCCTAGACGTTTGCGTTCTTTACGGGAACCTTCTGCAGGCTTTAATTCATGAAGTTTCATGTTGGCACCTCCTTATTTTAAAAAGGATAAATTATTTTTCGTTTACAGTAACAAGGTGAGAAACTTTGTTGATCATGCCGCGGATTGCTGCATTGTCAACCTTCTCAACTGTTTGATTAACTTTACGCAAGCCAAGAGCCTTAACTGTTTCGCGCTGATCTTGCGGACGGCCGATCAGGCTGCGAGTGAGGGTAATTTCTAATTTGTTAGCCATTTGATTTCCCTCCTTATCCTAACAGTTCTTCCACAGATTTACCGCGAAGCTTCGCTACTTCCTCTGCACGCTTAAGTTGAGATAGACCTTCAAGAGTTGCACGAACCATGTTGATTGGAGTGTTAGTTCCAAGTGACTTAGACAGAATGTCAGCAACACCTGCTAATTCTAGTACCGCACGAACTGGTCCGCCAGCGATAACTCCTGTACCTTCAGAAGCAGGCTTCAGAAGGATTTCACCAGCACCAAAGTGTCCGATAACCTGGTGTGGAATTGTAGTACCAACCATAGGTACTTGGATTAGGTTCTTCTTCGCATCTTCGATAGCTTTGCGAATCGCTTCAGGTACTTCTTGTGCTTTACCAGTACCCATCCCGACATTACCGTTTTTATCTCCTACTACTACAAGAGCAGAAAAACGGAAACGGCGTCCACCTTTAACAACTTTAGCAACACGGTTAATCGTAACTACGCGTTCTTCAAGTTCAAGTTTGTTTGGATCAATACGACGCATCTTTGTATGTCCCTCCTTTTTTTATTAAAATTCTAAGCCGTTTTCGCGGGCAGCATCAGCTAGTGCCTGGATGCGGCCATGATAGAGGTATCCGCCACGGTCAAATACTACTGACTTATAACCTTTTTCCACAGCACGCTTAGCGATCAATTCACCGATTTGCTTTGCTGCTTCAAGGTTGTTGCCTTCAACATTAATTTCTTTATCTAAAGTAGAAGCACTCGCTAGAGTTACTCCCTTTACATCGTCGATTAGTTGAGCATAAATGTGCTTGTTAGAACGGAACACATTTAGACGAGGACGAGCTTCAGTTCCGCTAAGTTTCGCACGGACACGACCGTGTCTTTTACGGCGAGTAGCGTTTTTATCAGCCTTCGTAATCATTTACGTCACTCCTTTCGTTAACCTATGCGGCATTACTTACCTGTTTTACCTTCTTTGCGGCGTACATATTCGCCTTCATAACGAATACCTTTGCCTTTGTAAGGCTCTGGTGGACGTACGTCACGGATGTTAGCAGCCAATGCGCCAACACGCTCTTTATCAGTACCTTTAATAACAATTTTCGTATTAGAAGGAACTTCGATTTCAAGGCCTTTTTCTGCCTCGATTTCAACTGGATGAGAGTATCCTACGTTAAGTACAAGCTTGTTACCTTGCTTAGCTGCACGGTAACCGACACCTACTAGCTCAAGACCTCTTTCGAATCCTTTAGATACACCCTCAACCATGTTAGCAAGAACCGCACGAGTCGTACCGTGCAATGCACGATGTTCTTTGTTATCAGTTGGACGAGCGATGTTGATTACGTTCTCTTCGATCTTGATTTCGATGTCAGAGTGAAAAGTACGAGACAATTCACCTTTTGGTCCTTTTACTGTTACATGATTGTTATCAAGAGTAACAGTAACACCAGCTGGAATTTCAATTGGTTTTTTACCTACGCGTGACATTTGTTGCACCTCCATTCATTCAGAAAAATCTATTACCAAACGTATGCTAGAACTTCTCCGCCCACTTGCTTAGCGCGAGCTTCTTTGTCAGTTAAAACGCCGTTTGAAGTTGATACTAGAGCAATACCTAAACCGTTAAGTACACGTGGTACTTCAGTAGATTTTGCATAAACGCGAAGTCCTGGCTTACTGATTCTCTTAAGACCAGTGATAACACGCTCGTTGTTTGAACCGTACTTCAAGAAGATACGGATGATACCTTGCTTATTGTCTTCGATATATTCAACGTCACGCACGAAACCTTCACGCTTAAGGATCTCAGCGATTTCTTTTTTAATGTTAGAAGCAGGTACTTCTAATTTTTCGTGACGAACCATATTCGCATTACGAATACGAGTTAGCAAATCTGCAATCGGATCTGTCATGACCATTTAATTTACCTCCTTCCAGAGCTTTCAGTTTTACCAGCTAGCTTTTTTCACACCAGGAATTTGTCCTTTGTATGCTAATTCACGGAAACAAATACGGCAAAGCTTAAATTTGCGGTATACAGAGTGCGGACGGCCGCAGCGCTCACAGCGAGTGTACTCTTGTACTTTATATTTAGGCGTGCGTTTTTGTTTCGCAATCATTGATTTCTTAGCCACGTTTTCGCCTCCCTCTTATTAGAGATTACTTTTGAAATGGCATTCCGAATTGTGTTAATAGTTCACGAGCTTCTTCATCAGTGTTAGCAGTCGTTACAATAACAATGTCCATGCCACGTACTTTATTTACTTTATCGTAATCAATTTCAGGGAAGATTAACTGTTCTTTAACACCAAGTGTGTAGTTACCGCGTCCGTCGAAAGACTTCTTCGAAATACCGCGGAAGTCACGTACACGTGGTAAAGATACTGAAATTAACTTGTCGATGAATTCGTACATGCGCTCACCGCGAAGAGTTACTTTCGCACCGATTGGCATACCTTCACGAAGGCGGAAACCAGCGATTGATTTCTTAGCACGAGTCACAACTGGCTTTTGACCAGTGATCGTAGCTAATTCCTCAACTGCAACATCAAGAGCTTTAGCGTTGGCAACAGCGTCACCTACACCCATGTTGATTACGATCTTTTCAAGTTTAGGAACTTCCATGATTGACTTATAGTTAAACTTGCTCATAAGAGCAGGAGTAATTTCATTGTTGAACTTTTCTTTTAGGCGGTTCATCGATTGTACCTCCCTTCTTCAATAGACTATTTATCTAGAACTTCACCGGATTGTTTAGCAACGCGTACCTTTTTGCCGTTCTCGACAGTGTAACCAACTCGGGTTGGCTTGCCAGACTTCGGATCTACAGGCATTACGTTTGATACATGGATAGGTGCTTCCTGGTTCAAGATTCCACCTTGTGGATTTACTTGAGAAGGCTTAGCGTGTTTTTTCACGATGTTGATTCCTTCTACAAGAACTCGGCTTTGCTTTGGAAAAGCTTCAAGGATGATCCCTGTTTTGCCTTTGTCCTTACCAGAGATGACCATTACTTTGTCACCTTTTTTTACATGCATCTGTGTGCACCTCCTTAAAGGCATTTGAAATAGATTATAGTACTTCTGGAGCTAATGAAACGATCTTCATGAAGTTGTTATCACGAAGCTCACGTGCAACTGGTCCGAAGATACGAGTACCACGAGGACTCTTATCGTCACGGATGATTACACAAGCATTCTCGTCAAATTTGATGTATGAACCGTCAGTACGGCGCATACCAGTTTTTGTACGAACGATAACTGCTCTGACAACGTCACCTTTTTTAACAACGCCACCTGGTGTTGCTTGTTTCACTGTGCAAACGATAACGTCTCCGATATTTGCAGTCTTACGGCCAGAACCGCCAAGAACCTTAATAGTAAGAACCTCACGTGCACCTGAATTATCAGCAACTTTTAAACGTGTTTCCTGTTGGATCATGCGAGTAACCTCCCTTCGGAATAAACCTTAATCCGAACAATTAGATAATAACAGCTTTTTCCACCACTTCTACAAGACGGAAGCGTTTTGTGGCAGATAGCGGACGAGTTTCCATGATACGTACTACGTCGCCGATTTTTGCTTCGTTTTGCTCATCATGAGCTTTGAATTTCTTAGAGTATTTTACACGCTTGCCGTATAAAGGATGCTTTTTGTAAGTTTCTACAAGAACAGTAACAGTTTTGTCCATCTTGTCAGATACTACGCGTCCAGTATAAACTTTGCGTTGGTTGCGTTCACTCATTGTGAGAACCTCCTCTCAATTATCTGTTAACGCCGATCTCTCGTTCACGAATTACAGTTTTCATGCGAGCAATCGCTTTGCGTACTTCACGAATGCGAGCTGTGTTTTCAAGTTGTCCAGTCGCTAATTGAAAGCGCAGGTTGAATAGCTCTTCTTTTAATGATTTAACTTTTTGTTCAATTTCAGCAGTGGTAAGGTCACGAATGTCATTAGCTTTCATTAGATTCACCACCAATTTCTTCTCGTTTAACAAACTTGCACTTTACAGGAAGCTTGTGTGATGCAAGGCGTAATGCTTCGCGTGCGATCTCTTCAGAAACGCCAGCAACTTCGAACATTACTTTGCCTGGTTTAACAACTGCTACCCAACCTTCAGGAGCACCTTTACCAGAACCCATTCGGACTTCTAGAGGCTTTGCAGTATATGGCTTGTGAGGGAAAATCTTAATCCAGACTTTACCGCCACGTTTCATGTAACGAGTCATTGCAATACGGGCAGATTCGATTTGACGGTTTGTGATCCAAGATGCTTCAAGAGCTTGCAAACCGAATTCACCGAAGTTTACTTCAGTACCGCCTTTAGCTTGACCGCGCATCTTGCCACGGTGTTGACGGCGATATTTAACGCGTTTAGGCAATAACATATTATTTGCCTCCTTCCTCAGTTTTCTTCTTCGTAGGAAGGACCTCTCCACGATAAATCCATACTTTAACGCCTAGCTTACCGTAAGTTGTATCTGCTTCAGCAGTAGCATAATCGATATCGGCACGAAGAGTATGAAGTGGAACTGTTCCTTCGCTGTATTGTTCTGAACGAGCGATGTCTGCACCGCCAAGACGTCCGGAGACCATTGTCTTGATACCTTTAGCGCCAGCACGCATTGCACGTTGGATAACTTGCTTTTGTGCGCGACGGAAAGATACACGGTTTTCCAATTGGCGTGCAATGTTTTCAGCAACCAATTTCGCATCGATATCAGCTTTTTTGATTTCAAGAATGTTTATATGAACACGTTTGCCTGTCAGTTCGTTTAGCGCTTTACGAAGTGCTTCAACTTCTGTACCACCCTTACCGATAACCATTCCTGGCTTCGCAGTGTGAACAGTTACATTCAAGCGGTTTGCAGCGCGCTCGATTTCTACTTTAGAAAGAGATGCATCGCGTAAACGCTTAGTGATGTACTCACGAACCTTAAGGTCTTCGTGTAAAAGATCAGCGTAGTCTTTGCCTGCGTACCATTTTGATTCCCAATCACGGATGATTCCGACACGCAAACCGACTGGATTTACTTTTTGACCCACTGATTATCCCTCCTTCTTTTCTGATAAAACGATTGTAATGTGGCTAGTACGTTTGTTAATAGCACTTGCACGGCCCATAGCACGTGGACGGAAACGTTTCAACGTTGGTCCTTCGTTAGCGTAAGCTTCCGATACGACAAGGTTATTAACATCCATCTCATAGTTGTGCTCTGCATTCGCCAATGCAGACTTCAACACTTTTTCTACGATTGGAGAAGCTGCTTTTGGGGTAAGGTTTAAAATAGCAACTGCTTCACCAACTTGCTTTCCTCGAATTAAATCTAGAACTAAGCGAGCTTTACGAGGAGCAATACGAACTGTTCTTGCAACAGCTTTAGCTTGCATTTGGATGCCCTCCTCTCATTAACGTCTTGTTTTCTTATCGTCATTACCATGACCTTTGTAAGTACGAGTTGGAGCGAATTCTCCAAGCTTGTGGCCTACCATGTCTTCAGTGACATAAACAGGTACATGTTTGCGACCATCGTAGACAGCAATAGTGTGTCCGATGAATTGTGGGAAGATCGTTGAACGGCGAGACCAAGTTTTAACAACCTTCTTGCCTTCAGTTTCATTTAACTTTTCGATCTTTGTGATTAAGTGCTCATCAACAAAAGGTCCTTTTTTTAAGCTGCGACCCATGATTGAACCTCCCTTCGTGATTGCGCTACGGTTCCCGCGAACCGTAGATCAATCCCGTTATTTTTTACGACGACGTACAATAAACTTGTCGGATTTGTTTTTCTTTTTGCGAGTCTTGAATCCAAGAGTCGGCTTGCCCCATGGTGACATTGGTGATTTACGTCCGATTGGAGAGCGTCCTTCACCACCGCCGTGTGGGTGATCATTAGGGTTCATTACAGATCCACGAACTGTTGGGCGCTTGCCTAACCAGCGTGAACGACCTGCTTTACCGATGTTGATCAATTCGTGTTGTTCGTTACCAACTTGACCTACAGTCGCACGGCACTCAGCAAGGATCATACGTACTTCGCCTGAGTTCAAACGAATCAATACATATTTGCCTTCTTTACCAAGAACCTGTGCAGAAGTTCCAGCAGAACGAACTAATTGTCCGCCTTTACCAGGCTTCAACTCGATGTTGTGTACTACTGTACCAACTGGAATGTTAGCTAGTGGAAGAGCGTTACCTACTTTAATGTCAGCTGTTGGGCCAGACATAACTTCCATACCTACTACTAGGTTTTTAGGAGCTAGGATATACTTCTTTTCACCATCTACATAATTAATTAACGCAATGTTTGCTGAACGGTTTGGATCATACTCAATTGTGGCAACGCGTCCTGGAATGCCGTCTTTTGTACGTTTAAAGTCGATGATTCTGTACTGACGCTTATGGCCGCCACCTTGATGACGAACAGTTAACTTACCCTGGTTGTTACGACCGCCTTTTCTGTGCAACGGAGCAAGCAAGGATTTTTCCGGCTTGTCAGTTGTAATTTCAGCAAAATCAGATGCTGTCATATTACGACGACCGTTGGAGGTAGGTTTGTACTTTTTAATCGCCATTTCGTTTCCCTCCTCTTCTTATTGGATTATTATACTTCGAAGAATTCGATTTCTTTGCTGTCTTGAGTAAGTTTAACGATCGCTTTACGACGCTTGTTTGTATAACCGCCGAACTTGCCCATACGCTTGAACTTACCTTTGTAGTTCATGATGTTAACTTTTTCAACTTTTACGCCGAAAATAGCTTGAATAGCATCTTTAACTTGAGTCTTGTTAGCTCTAGTATCAACTTCGAAAGTGTATTTCTTCTCAGCCATTAGGTCAGAAGAACGTTCTGTAATAACGGGGCGCTTAATGATATCGCGTGCATCCATTATGCAAGCACCTCCTCTACTTTTTCAACAGCTGCTTTTGTCATGATCAGCTTATCATGATTTAGAACATCCAATACGTTGATTCCATCAGCAGTAACAACAGTTACTCCAGGAATATTACGTGCTGAAAGTGCTACGTTCTCTTCAAGACCTGCTGTAACGATCAAGGCTTTCGTGTTAACGGAAAGACCGCTAAGTACAGTTTTGAATTCCTTTGTCTTTGGAGCTTCAAAAGCAAGGCTTTCAAGAACAAGGATGTTTTCAGATTGTACTTTTGATGATAAAGCAGATTTGATTGCTAAACGACGAACTTTCTTAGGCAATTTATAGCTGTAGCTGCGTGGAACTGGTCCGAAAACAGTACCGCCACCGCGCCATTGTGGAGAACGGATAGAACCTTGACGCGCGCGTCCAGTTCCTTTTTGTTTCCACGGCTTACGTCCACCGCCCGCTACTTCAGAACGAATTTTAGTTTTATGAGTTCCCTGACGTAATGAAGCTCTCTGCATTACTACTGCTTCGAACATTACGTGGTTGTTAGGCTCAATACCAAATACTGAATCGTTAAGTTCGATTTCTCCAACTTGTGAACCAGCTTGGTTTAATAATGCTACTTTAGGCATTCTTGTTTCCTCCTTTCCTGTAAAAATTACTTAGCTTTTACAGCACCTTTGATTTTTAGAAGGGCTTTTCTAGCACCAGGAACGTTTCCTTTGATTAGAAGAAGGTTACGCTCTGTGTCAATTTTAACGATTTGCAGGTTTTGAACAGTGATTTGCTCTCCACCCATGCGTCCAGGTAGCAATTTACCCTTGAATACGCGGTTTGGAGCAACAGGACCCATTGAACCAGGGCGGCGGTGGTAACGAGAACCGTGAGCCATTGGTCCGCGAGATTGTCCGTGACGCTTGATAGCACCTTGGAAACCTTTACCCTTTGAGATTCCTGTAACATCTACGATATCGCCTTCTGCGAAAATATCAACTTTGACTTCCTGACCAACTTCATATCCTGCTACATCGACTCCGTTGAATTCCTTTACGAAGCGCTTAGGAGCAGTGTTTGCTTTTGAAACGTGGCCTTTTTCAGGTTTGTTAGAAAGCTTTTCGCGCTTGTCTTCAAAGCCAAGCTGGATTGCTTCGTAGCCATCTGTCTCAGCAGATTTCACTTGAAGCACTACGTTTGGAGAAGCTTCTACAACAGTAACCGGGATAAGGTCGCCGTTTTCAGCAAATACTTGAGTCATACCGATCTTTCTTCCTAAGATTCCTTTGGTCATTTCAGTCACACCTCCTGTGAATTATAATGTTTTATTTATTAAAGTTTGATTTCGATATCTACACCTGATGGCAGGTCTAAACGCATTAGTGAATCGACCGTTTGCGGAGTCGGATTGATGATGTCAATCAGACGCTTATGCGTACGCATTTCGAACTGCTCACGTGAATCCTTGTACTTATGCACCGCACGAAGAATTGTGTAGATTGACTTTTCTGTAGGTAGTGGGATTGGACCAGACACCGCCGCACCAGAACGTTTCGCAGTTTCAACAATTTTCTCTGCGGATTGATCAAGAATCCTGTGATCATAAGCTTTCAAACGGATACGAATTTTTTGTTTTGCCATTACTTTCCCTCCTTTTCGCCTATTTTAAAATAGACATTCTCCGCGAAAATTTCCCACACACTCGCCATGGCAAAGCGGCCGGGTGTGTCAGCAACCTTTCGCATCATCGCAGTCAAAGACCAACATTGTCTATTATACATAAAACATAACCCAAATGCAAGAAGTATTCCGCTTTTTAATTATGTTCAACACACTTTTACTATTATAGCGGTCGGTACTGCATTTTACAAGTAGGGAAAGAGATTTCTAACTATTTGGACGCAGAGAAAAATATTCCTTTTGAGGTGGTGTACTATTATATAGAAGGAACTGATGCAGGATTTTGTTTTTAAAAGGTGCAATATAAAATAATGAGTTTACTCTCATCATTTATGTTATTAAGGAGTAAATACACTATATAGAGGCAAACTGTTCATCAACCAATCGCAGATGATCCTTTCAGGTAACCCAATTCGTATAGAAGCAATAGGTCATATCGTTGAAGTATCAATACCATTTTGATTGTTCATTTCTCCACTTCCTCCTAACTTTATGACCTCGGGCTTTCATTAAGCTCTTTGACGGCTATATGTTTTCCTTTCATGTGACCGCCAGCTCCCATTTTTCACTTTCACGGGCACATGTTTCCGTTTTATGTGACCGTCAGATCCCGTTTTCCAATTTCACGGGCACATGTTTCCGTTTTATGTGACCGTCAACTCCCGTTTTTTACTTTCACGGGCACATGTTTTTGTTTTATGTGACTGTCAACTCTCGTTTTTTACTTACACGGGCACATGTTTCCGTTTTATGTGACCGTCAACTCCCGTTTTTTACTTTCACGGGCACATGTTTTTGTTTTATGTGACTGTCAACTCTCGTTTTTTACTTACACGGGCACATGTTTCCGTTTTATGCGACCGTCAGATCCCGTTTTCCAATTTCACGGGCAAATGTCTCCGTTTTATATGACCGCCAGATCCCGTTTTTTACCTTCACGGGCACATGTTTTCCTGTAAAACTTCCTCTTTTATTCTTAAACAAAACATGATCACTGATTTCTTTTTTATTATAGAAGGTTTATTAATGATTCTTCTTTTCCAGTCATTCTTTGTTTATAGCACAATAAAAAAAGCAGCTGGATCGTCATCCAGCTGCTTTCAATGTTTTATTAAAATTACTCTTGAATTGAAGCTACAACGCCAGCGCCTACTGTACGGCCGCCTTCACGAATTGAGAACTTAGTTCCTTCTTCGATAGCGATTGGAGCGATTAGTTCAACAGTCATTTCGATGTTGTCACCAGGCATAACCATTTCTACGCCTTCAGGAAGGTTACAAATACCAGTTACATCAGTTGTACGGAAGTAGAACTGTGGACGGTAGTTTGTGAAGAATGGAGTGTGACGTCCACCTTCTTCTTTTGAAAGAACGTATACTTCAGCAGTGAACTTTGTGTGTGGCTTAACAGAACCTGGCTTAGCAAGTACTTGGCCACGTTGGATATCTTCACGAGCTACCCCACGAAGAAGTGCACCGATGTTGTCTCCAGCTTCTGCATAGTCAAGAAGCTTACGGAACATTTCTACACCTGTTACAGTAGTAGATTTTGGCTCTTCAGTCATACCGATGATTTCGATAACGTCACCGACTTTAACTTGTCCACGCTCAACACGTCCTGTAGCAACTGTTCCACGGCCAGTGATTGAGAATACGTCCTCAACAGGCATCATGAATGGCTTGTCAGTGTCACGTGTTGGTGTTGGGATGTACTCATCAACTGCAGCCATAAGCTCGTTGATTTTTTCTTCCCATTCTGGAGCTCCTTCAAGAGCTTTAAGAGCAGAACCTTTGATAACTGGGATGTCATCGCCAGGGAAGTCGTATTCAGAAAGAAGGTCACGTACTTCCATTTCTACTAATTCAAGAAGTTCTTCGTCGTCAACCATGTCACACTTGTTCATGAATACAACAAGGTAAGGTACGCCTACCTGACGAGAAAGAAGGATGTGCTCACGAGTTTGTGGCATTGGGCCGTCAGCAGCAGATACTACAAGGATACCGCCGTCCATTTGTGCAGCACCAGTGATCATGTTCTTAACATAGTCAGCGTGTCCTGGGCAGTCAACGTGTGCATAGTGACGAGTTGCAGTTTCATACTCAACGTGTGCAGTTGAGATTGTGATTCCACGCTCGCGCTCTTCTGGAGCAGCGTCGATTTGGTCGTAACCGCGTGCTTCACCGCCGCCTACTTTAGAAAGAACAGTAGTGATAGCAGCAGTTAGAGTAGTTTTACCATGGTCAACGTGACCAATTGTACCAATGTTAACGTGTGGCTTAGAACGATCGAATTTAGCTTTTCCCATTAGAAAAATCCTCCTTTAATATATGAAAATTAAGTATATTTTAATGTGCCGTGGAACAGGATCACCTATTCCACAGCGTTATGCTTACATTAGTAGTTATACTTGATTAATAGGTGAAAATCAATTATTCACCTTTATTTTTTTTGATGATTTCTTCAGAAACAGATTTAGGAACTTCTTCGTAGTGGTCGAAGTGCATTGAGAATACACCGCGTCCTTGTGTGCTTGAACGAAGAGCAGTTGCATAACCGAACATTTCTGAAAGTGGAACCATCGCACGGACAACTTGTGCGTTACCACGAGCATCCATACCTTCGACGCGTCCGCGACGAGCAGTAATCATACCCATGATATCTCCAAGGTATTCTTCAGGGATAACAACTTCAACCCTCATGACTGGCTCAAGGATGACTGGCTTACACTTGGAAGCAGCATTCTTAAGTGCCATTGAAGCAGCGATTTTAAACGCCATTTCAGAGGAGTCAACATCGTGGTAAGAACCGTCAAACAATCTTGCCTTGATGTCAACAAGTGGATATCCTGCAAGAACTCCGCGATCTAGAGCATCTTCAAGACCAGCTTGAACCGCTGGGATGTATTCACGTGGAACTACACCACCGACGATGCCGTTCTCGAATTCAAAACCTTTTCCTTCTTCGTTTGGAGAGAATTCGATCCAAACGTGTCCGAATTGACCACGTCCACCAGACTGACGTGCGAATTTACCTTCAACAGAAGCTGATTCGCGGAAAGTTTCACGGTATGCAACCTGAGGTGCACCTACGTTAGCTTCCACTTTAAATTCGCGCTTCATGCGGTCAACGATGATGTCAAGGTGAAGTTCACCCATTCCAGCGATGATAACCTGTCCAGTTTCCTGGTCAGTGTGTGCGCGGAATGTAGGATCTTCTTCTTGAAGCTTTTGCAATGCAGTTGTCATCTTGTCCTGGTCAGCTTTTGACTTAGGCTCAACTGATAACTGGATTACAGGCTCTGGGAACTGCATGGATTCAAGAATAACTAGAGACTTTTCATCACATAGAGTGTCACCAGTAGTTGTATCTTTCAAACCAACAGCTGCAGCGATGTCACCAGCGAATACCTTTGAGATTTCCTGACGGCTGTTTGCGTGCATCTGAAGGATACGTCCAATACGCTCACGCTTTCCTTTAGTTGAGTTCTGGACATAAGAACCAGACTCAAGAGTACCAGAGTAAACGCGGAAGAATGTTAACTTACCAACATAAGGGTCAGTCATAACTTTGAACGCAAGAGCAGAGAATGGCTCGTTGTCATCTGAATGACGCTCAACCTCTTCATCTGAATCCGGAAGAGTACCTTTGATTGCAGGTACATCAAGTGGAGATGGAAGGTAGTCGATAACAGCGTCAAGCATTAGCTGAACACCTTTGTTTTTGAATGCTGAACCACAGATAACTGGGTAGAACTCAACATTTGTAGTACCTTTACGGATTGCAGCTTTGATCTCTGCGACTGTAAGCTCTTCTCCGCCAAGGTATTTTTCCATTAGCTCTTCATCAAGCTCAGCTACCGCTTCAACTAACTTTTCACGGTATTCTTCAGCTTGAGCCATATATTCTTCTGGAATTTCCCCAACAGTGATTTCTGTTCCAAGGTCATTACCGTAGAAGATTGCTCTCATTTCAACTAAGTCGATGATTGCTTCGAACTCATCTTCAGCACCGATCGGAAGTTGGATCGGGTGAGCGTTAGCTTGAAGACGATCATGAATAGTTGATACAGAGTATAGGAAGTCCGCGCCTAGCTTATCCATTTTGTTAACGAATACTACACGTGGAACTCCATAAGTTGTAGCCTGGCGCCAAACTGTTTCTGTTTGAGGCTCAACACCTGACTGTGCGTCAAGTACTGCTACTGCACCATCAAGTACACGAAGTGAACGTTCAACTTCAACAGTGAAGTCTACGTGTCCTGGTGTATCGATGATGTTTACGCGGTGTTCTTTCCAAGAAGCTGTTGTTGCAGCAGAAGTGATCGTGATTCCACGCTCTTGTTCCTGCTCCATCCAGTCCATTTGAGAAGCACCTTCGTGTGTTTCGCCGATTTTGTGAATACGGCCAGTATAATAAAGAACACGCTCAGTTGTTGTTGTTTTACCAGCATCAATGTGAGCCATGATCCCAATATTACGAGTTTTTTCTAAGGAGAACTCTCTTGCCATTTGGTCTTTCTCCTTCCTAGTATGAATGTTTTTAGATTGAAGGTAAGATTACCAACGATAGTGAGCGAATGCTTTGTTTGCTTCCGCCATTTTGTGTGTATCTTCGCGCTTCTTAACAGAAGCACCAGTGTTGTTAGCAGCGTCAAGAATTTCGTTAGCAAGACGCTCTTCCATTGTCTTTTCCCCACGAAGACGTGAGTAGTTTACCAACCAACGAAGACCAAGAGTTGTACGGCGGTCTGCGCGCACCTCAACTGGTACTTGGTAGTTAGCTCCACCTACACGGCGTGCTTTTACTTCTAGAACAGGCATGATGTTCTTAAGAGCTGCATCGAATACTTCGATTGGCTCTTTGCCTGAACGCTCACGAATGATATCAAAAGCTGAATAAAGGATCTTTTGTGATTTACCTCTCTTGCCATCGATCATCATCTTGTTAATCAAGCGAGTGATAAGCTTTGAGTTATAAATCGGATCCGGCAATACGTCTCTCTTTGCAACTGGACCTTTACGTGGCATGTAATTTCCTCCTTTCAAAAAGGGTTAATAGTTTTTGTTTATTATTTCTTAGCTGCTTTTGGTCTCTTAGTACCGTACTTAGAACGGCCCTGCATACGGTTGTTAACACCAGCAGTATCAAGAGCACCACGAACGATATGGTAACGTACACCCGGTAAGTCTTTTACACGTCCTCCGCGGATAAGAACAACGCTGTGCTCTTGAAGGTTGTGCCCGATTCCTGGGATATAAGCTGTTACCTCGATTCCGTTAGTCAAACGTACACGAGCGTATTTACGCAACGCTGAGTTCGGCTTCTTTGGAGTCATAGTACCAACACGAGTACATACACCACGCTTTTGTGGAGATGAAACGTTTGTTTGTGCTTTTTTGAAGCTGTTGTAACCTTTATTTAGCGCAGGAGATTTTGACTTCTCCTCTTTTGAGCTACGTGGCTTGCGCACTAATTGGTTAATTGTAGGCATGATCATTTTCCTCCCTTCACATTTTGTGTAAGCCCACACATCCAGGTGGTTCATTTTTTTACAAAAAACAAAGTTCTTGCAGTCCACTGCAAAAACAGTTTTTACTTGGTTATCGCTACAGCTGAGGCCCCTACGGCAATCCCGCATGCCTTCCCTAGTTTTTTCATAGAGTCGACATAGGTGATGGCAGTGTTCATTTCCCTGGCTGTCTGCAATAGATTCGCTGTCACTTTCATGTCAGCATCCGTCGCAATGACCAGTTCAATTACTTCGCCAGCCTTCAGTGCTTTCACTGTTTGCTTTGATCCTACTATAATCTTTTTAGCCTGAGCTACTTTTTCATAAGACATGATATCCTCCAAAGTAACCGGTAAATAGGAGCACCTTTGAAATAGTAACATCTAGCGCAAGGGATGTCAACAACATTGAAAAACTTTTTTCGCTAGAATGCTGCATTATTCATAGAAAAACTCTTTTTTCTTTAAAAAGGCGGCACTTTCTGCCGTGGCAGAGAGCACCGCTCTTCTTATTTTATTCTACAGTGATTGCATCTTCGGCATTTTCTTCTTCCATTGAGATCGGCTCAGCTCTTCTGTAGCGCTGCATGCCTGTTCCCGCTGGTACGAGTTTACCGATGATAACATTTTCTTTCAGGCCGAGAAGTTCATCGCGCTTGCCTTTGATCGCTGCATCTGTAAGCACTCTTGTTGTTTCCTGGAAGGATGCTGCAGACAGGAATGAATCCGTCTCAAGTGATGCTTTTGTGATACCAAGCAGTACTGGACGTCCTGTTGCTGGCATTTTACCATCAAGAAGTGCTTTGCGGTTAGCGTCAGTGAACTGATGGATTTCAAGCAATGTGCCTGGCAGTACATCTGTTTCACCAGCGTCGATAACCCTGATCTTGCGCATCATCTGGCGCACCATTACTTCTACGTGCTTGTCGCCGATTTCAACACCCTGCATACGGTATACCTTTTGAACTTCTTTCAACAGGTATTCCTGCACGGATTGAACATCTTTGACTCTTAAAAGTTCCTTAGGGTCGATCGATCCTTCAGTGAGTTCCTGACCGCGCTCTACATGGTCATTTATAGCAACCTTTAGGCGTGCTGTATATGGCGCATTGTATGTGCGGCTTTCGATTTCACCCTGAATGACGATTTCCTGCTGACGATCTTTTCCTTCGTTGATGCCGACTACGACACCTTCCAATTCAGAGATGACAGCCTGCCCTTTAGGATTACGTGCTTCGAACAATTCCTGGATACGCGGAAGACCTTGTGTGATATCGTCTCCTGCAACACCGCCTGTATGGAATGTACGCATCGTAAGCTGTGTACCTGGCTCACCGATTGACTGTGCAGCAATGATACCGACTGCTTCGCCAACTTCAACTTCCTGGCCAGTCGCAAGGTTACGTCCGTAACACTTCTTACATACACCATGGCGTGTATTACATGTAAATGCAGAGCGAATCCACACTTCCTCGATTCCAGCTTCAGTTACTTCAACAGCCAAGTCTTCTGTAATCAACCCGTTTTCAGGCACAATCACAGCCTTTGTTTCAGGATGCTTGATTGCCTTTCTTGCATAGCGGCCAATCAGACGCTCTTCTAGAGGTTCGATTACTTCGGTACCATCTTTAAGCGATTTGATGAACAAGCCTCTGTCTGTTCCACAATCGTCTTCACGGACGATAACATCCTGTGCTACGTCCACAAGACGGCGAGTCAGGTAACCTGAGTCAGCAGTCTTAAGTGCTGTATCGGCAAGACCTTTACGGGCACCGTGAGTGGAGATAAAGTACTCCAATACTGTCAGACCTTCACGGAAACTTGACTTGATCGGCAACTCGATGATTCGTCCAGCCGGGTTGGCCATCAGACCACGCATACCAGCAAGCTGCGTGAAGTTGGACGCGTTACCACGGGCACCGGAGTCACTCATCATGAAGATAGGGTTTGAATTATCTAGTGATTTCATCAGCTTAGCCTGGATATTATCCTTTGCCTGGCTCCAGATAGAAATAACGCGATCATAACGCTCATCCTCGGTAATCAAACCGCGTCTGAACTGCTTAAGAACATTATCTACCTTTGTTTGTGCTTCTGAAATGATTTCCTGCTTCTCTTTAAGAACCACGATATCAGCCACACCAACCGTAATACCCGCTTTAGTCGAGTATGTGAAGCCAAGACCCTTCATACGGTCAAGCATTTTTGATGTTTCAGTGATTTTGAACTTCTTGAACACTTCAGCAATGATGTTTCCAAGAATTTTCTTCTTGAACGGATCCACCAATGGCATAGACTTGATGACTTCCTTCACATCTGCACCTTTTTCCACAAAATACTTCTCTGGAGTTTTCTCCTCAAGGTTTTGCTTGGAAGGTTCATTGATGTAAGGGAATGACGCTGGAAGGATCTCATTGAAAATCAACTTTCCAACTGTCGTGATCAAGAGCTGGCCATTTTGTTCTTCAGTAAATGTCTGGTTGCCAAGTGATGATGCGGCAACAGCAATACGAGTGTGAAGATGTACATAACCATTCTGGTATGCAATCAATGCTTCATTCGCATCTTTAAAGACCATACCTTCACCGACTGCTTCTTCTCTTTCTAGAGTCAGGTAATAGTTACCCAAAACCATATCCTGGGAAGGAGTAACAACCGGCTTTCCATCCTTAGGATTCAGGATGTTCTGAGCAGCAAGCATCAATAGGCGTGCTTCTGCCTGTGCTTCTGCAGAAAGTGGAACGTGAACCGCCATCTGGTCACCATCGAAGTCAGCGTTGTAAGCTGTACATACGAGCGGGTGAAGACGGATTGCGCGTCCTTCGACCAATGTTGGCTCGAACGCCTGGATTCCAAGTCTGTGAAGTGTAGGGGCACGGTTCAGCAATACTGGGTGCTCCTTAATTACATCTTCAAGCACATCCCAGACTTCCGGCTGTACTCGCTCGATCTTGCGTTTGGCAGACTTTATGTTATGGGCTAAGCCCTTTTGTACAAGTTCTTTCATGACGAACGGCTTGAATAGCTCAAGAGCCATTTCTTTCGGCAGTCCGCACTGGTACATATGGAGGTTAGGACCTACTACGATAACCGAACGGCCTGAGTAGTCAACACGCTTACCAAGAAGGTTTTGACGGAAACGACCTTGCTTACCCTTCAGCATATGAGAAAGGGACTTCAACGGACGGTTACCTGGTCCAGTTACCGGACGACCGCGGCGGCCGTTATCGATCAACGCATCGACAGCTTCCTGCAGCATACGCTTTTCGTTCTGGACGATGATGCTAGGAGCACCAAGGTCTAGAAGACGCTTTAGGCGGTTGTTACGGTTGATTACACGGCGATACAGGTCATTCAGGTCGGAAGTTGCGAAACGTCCACCGTCAAGCTGTACCATCGGACGAAGCTCCGGCGGGATAACAGGAAGCACATCAAGGATCATCCAAGATGGCTCATTGCCAGAACCACGGAATGCTTCAACAACTTCAAGGCGCTTGATCGCACGAGTACGGCGCTGGCCTTGTGCTGTTCTTAATTCTTCTTTCAGCATATCTGCTTCTTTATCGAGATCGATATCTGAAAGCAGCTTCTTAATTGCTTCAGCTCCCATAGCAGCCTGGAACTTGTTGCCGTATTTTTCGCGGTAAGCACGGTATTCTTTCTCTGACAACAATTGCTTCTTTTCAAGAGCAGTGTCGCCAGTTTCCGTTACTACATACGAAGCAAAGTAAATAACTTCTTCAAGCGCGCGCGGAGACATATCAAGGACTAGTCCCATACGACTAGGAATTCCTTTGAAATACCAAATGTGAGAAACAGGAGCTGCAAGCTCGATGTGTCCCATTCTTTCACGACGGACTTTTGCACGTGTTACTTCAACACCGCATCGGTCACAGACTACGCCTTTATAGCGGACTCTTTTGTACTTTCCGCAATGACATTCCCAGTCCTTCGTCGGTCCGAAGATACGCTCACAGAATAAGCCGTCTTTTTCTGGCTTTAAAGTACGATAGTTGATTGTTTCCGGCTTTTTAACTTCACCGAAAGACCATGAACGGATCTTGTCGGGTGAAGCGAGGCCAATTTTCATGTACTCAAAATTATTAACATCTAGCAAGGGGCCTACCTCCCTTTTAATCTAGGGTTTTACCCTTATGGTCTTCCAAAAAGGAACACACGTGGACAATACTGTTATTCAACTGTTTGTTCACGTGTGCCAATTAGATGGACCTATTCTTTCATTCCTACTTTTTCAGAATCCATTTCTTCTGTTTCAGGAGCAATTGTCAGTGTTTCTGCGTGCTGCAATTCTTCTTCATCATCAAAATCGCGCATTTCGATCTCTTTTTCATCGCCTGATAGGATCTTGACGTCCATACCAAGACTTTGCAGTTCTTTCATCAATACTTTGAATGATTCAGGAACGCCTGGTTCTGGTACGTTTTCACCTTTTACAATTGCTTCATATGTTTTGACACGTCCAACAACATCATCGGACTTGACAGTTAAAATTTCCTGCAATGTGTAAGCAGCGCCGTATGCTTCAAGCGCCCAAACCTCCATCTCCCCGAAACGCTGTCCGCCAAACTGGGCTTTACCGCCGAGTGGCTGCTGCGTAACAAGTGAGTATGGTCCAGTAGAACGAGCGTGAAGCTTATCGTCTACCATGTGAGCAAGCTTGATCATGTACATGACACCGACAGATACACGGTTATCGAATGGTTCACCTGTACGTCCATCATATAGGACTGTTTTCGCATCTCGGGCCATACCCGCTTCCTGAATCGTTGACCATACGTCTTCCTCACGAGCGCCATCGAAAACCGGTGAAGCAACATGGATTCCAAGGTAGCGTGCTGCCATACCAAGGTGAAGCTCAAGAACCTGACCGATGTTCATACGTGATGGTACCCCTAGTGGGTTAAGCATGATATCGACTGGTGTTCCGTCCGGCAAGAAAGGCATATCTTCTTCCGGAAGGATTTTAGAGATAACCCCTTTGTTACCGTGGCGTCCAGCCATTTTGTCACCTTCAGAAATCTTACGCTTCTGAACGATGTAAGCACGGACAAGCTGGTTAACGCCAGGAGGAAGCTCGTCGCCATCTTCACGGTTGAACACTTTGACGTCTAGGACAATTCCGCCGCCGCCATGTGGAACACGCAATGAAGTATCACGGACTTCCCTTGCTTTTTCACCGAAGATCGCATGAAGGAGGCGTTCTTCAGCAGTCAATTCAGTAACCCCTTTAGGCGTTACCTTACCTACTAGAAGATCTCCATCTTTCACTTCAGCACCGACACGGATGATTCCGCGTTCGTCAAGGTTTCTCAATGCATCTTCCCCGACGTTCGGAATATCGCGCGTGATTTCTTCAGGTCCAAGCTTCGTATCACGGGACTCTGATTCATATTCTTCTATATGGATGGATGTATAAACATCATCCTTAACAAGGCGCTCACTCATGATGATCGCATCTTCGTAGTTATAACCATTCCAAGTCATGAAGCCGACAAGGACGTTACGTCCGAGTGCCAGTTCACCCTTTTCCATTGATGGTCCGTCAGCAAGGATTTCACCTTTCACTACACGGTCACCAAGGCTTACGATTGGGCGCTGGTTATAGCAAGTACCCTGATTGGAACGAATGAACTTAAGCATGCGGTATTTATCAAGGTCACCCTTGACTTCCTGACCGTCTACTTCAGTAACACGGCGAACCCATACTTGACGAGCTTCAACGTGTTCGACAATCCCTTCATGCTTACAGATCACTGCAGCACCGGAATCCTTTGCATTCACGTGCTCCATTCCCGTACCTACGATTGGTGCTTCCGGCTGCATCAACGGAACAGCCTGACGTTGCATGTTCGCACCCATCAGTGCACGGTTGGAGTCATCGTTTTCCAAGAACGGGATACACGCGGTCGCTGCGGATACAACCTGCTTAGGTGATACGTCCATATAATCGACGCGGTCACGCTTAACAACAGTGTTTTCACCGCGGAAACGCGCTATTACTTCATCATCAATGAAAGAACCATCATCAGCAAGACGAGCATTCGCCTGTGCTACTACATAGTTATCTTCTTCATCAGCTGTTAAGTAATCGAAATGGCTTGTCACTTTACCCGTTTCCGGATCAACGCGGCGGTACGGAGTCTCGATGAATCCGAAGCGGTTAACCTTCGCGAAACTTGAAAGTGAGTTGATCAAACCAATGTTTGGACCTTCCGGCGTTTCAATCGGACACATACGTCCGTAGTGGGAGTAGTGAACGTCACGCACTTCGAAGCCAGCGCGCTCACGTGTAAGACCACCAGGTCCCAATGCAGAAAGACGCCTTTTATGTGTTAATTCAGCCAGCGGATTTGTCTGGTCCATGAACTGTGAAAGCTGGGAGCTTCCAAAGAACTCTTTAATGGACGCAATTACCGGGCGGATATTGATTAATTGCTGTGGTGTAATCGTATTTGTGTCCTGGATGGACATCCTTTCACGGACTACACGCTCCATTCTGGACAAACCAATACGGAATTGGTTCTGCAACAGTTCACCAACAGAACGAAGGCGTCTGTTTCCTAAATGGTCGATGTCATCTGTATCGCCAACACCATGCAGCAAGTTAAAGAAGTAGCTGATGGATGAAATGATATCAGCAGGTGTGATATTTTTAATCGGTTCAGGGACATAAGCGTTTCCTAAAACATTAATTTCTTTCTCGCCCTCATCATTCGGAGCATAGATTTTAATGCTTTGCAGAGTTACGTCCTCTTCAACCACGCCGCCATATGGGCTGAAATCCTTGAAGCCAACATTCTTCTCCAGCGCAGGTATGATCTTATCGAGTGTACGGCGGTCTAATGTGACGCCCTTCTCAGCGATGATTTCCCCTGTTTCAGGATCCACTAATGTTTCTGCAAGCTTTTGCCCGAATAAACGGTTTTTAATATGAAGCTTTTTGTTGATTTTATAACGCCCTACATTTGCAAGGTCATAGCGCTTTGGATCAAAGAATCTTGATACCAGCAAGCTTTTTGCATTGTCAACTGTAGGCGGTTCGCCTGGACGGAGACGCTCGTAAATTTCAAGAAGCGCTTTTTCCGTACTTTCCGTGTTGTCTTTTTCAAGAGTATTACGGATATATTCGTTATCACCGATCAGATCAATGATTTCTTGATCAGAACCGAACCCTAATGCACGCAAAAGAACCGTAACAGGGAGTTTCCTCGTACGATCGATCCTTACATATACAACATCCTTGGCATCTGTTTCATACTCTAACCAGGCGCCACGGTTAGGAATAACGGTCGCAGTGAACCCTTTCTTCCCGTTCTTATCAAGTTTTCCGCTGTAGTACACACTTGGTGAACGCACTAACTGGGAAACGATAACCCTCTCAGCACCGTTAATTACAAACGTGCCAGTTTCTGTCATAAGCGGGAAATCGCCCATGAAGACATCCTGATCCTTAACTTCACCTGTTTCCTTATTCACAAGGCGGACCTTTACTCGCAATGGTGCAGAGTAAGTGACATCTCTTTCTTTTGATTCTTCCACTGGATATTTCGGTTCGCCAAGACTGTAATCGATAAACTCTAACGATAAGTTACCAGTAAAGTCTTCAATCGGTGAAATGTCCTGGAACATTTCACGGAGGCCCTCATCAAGAAACCACTGATAGGAAGAGGTTTGAATTTCAATCAAATTCGGCAATTCCAAAACTTCACTGATGCGAGCATAACTTCTACGTTGGCGGTGTCGTCCATACTGAACTAGTTGACCTGTCAACTGATTCACCCCTCAAATCAAGCGTTATTATTCATCTATCCCTGTCTTGTCCATGAAGTTTCCTTCATTTCAAAAGACAAAAAGAAAAAGGGTTTTCACCTAAAAACCACATTTCCTGCAACGAACAATTATTTTGTTAGTTTTCCCTTAATGCCCAAAATTATACAACTTTCGATGAAAATAGCAATTGATAAGGAAACTAATATATTGGCATTTTATAATATTAACATAGCGGTTTTCTCACGTCAACATTTAACAGATTTGAGAATAAAGTATCCTTTACTTTTTGCCGCAATGTCTACTTCACCAAACAACTCTTTCATTTTCTCCATCGCGGATGGGGCACCCTGTTTCTTCTGGATGACCACCCAAAGCTCTCCGCCTTCAGCTAAATGCAGAAAACTCTGCTCGAAAATATCATGCACGATCTTTTTTCCGGCACGGATCGGCGGGTTCGTAAGAATTGCATCGAATCCTTTTTCCTCCACTCCTGCCAGCCGGTCACTTTCATAGATTCTCACGTTGTTCACTTTATTTTCGGACGCATTTTCCTCAGCAAGCATAATCGCTCTTTCATTGACATCCACCATGTGGACCATCGCTTCTGGATAAGCCTTAGCTAACGAAAGGCCAATCGGTCCATACCCGCAGCCTACATCAAGAATCAATCCATCAACTTTATTCAATTCGAAAGTGTCGATCAATAATCTCGACCCAAAGTCCACTTCCTTTTTCGAAAAAACTCCAGTGTCAGTCTTAAAGCGGAAGCTATTCCCCTTCAATTCACTATGCCATTTCGCAGGATTGCTTTCGGTACTGGGTTTGCGGGAGTAATAATGTTCAGACAAAATCTCTCACCTCCACGGGGACTCATTTGAAGAATGCGATCGCGGATTGCATTGCTACTGCGGTATTATAAACTTTTAAAACATAAAAAGCAAAAATGAACAGGGATTTGTTTTGGACTCTGTTAAATTGGCTGTTGATTTTCGTTCCAGGCGCTTCGCTTTCCACTACAATCAACAGGATGTATGAATCTAATCAAGTTTAAACAGAACCCTTTCCATATTCCACTTAATTCCCACGCTGCCAATCAAGACGTTTATCAGCCAGTAAAAATAAAAGCGAAAAAAAAGCCCGCTTTAGCAGCGAGCTTTTTATTGTAAGGCTGATTACTTAACTTCGACGTTAGCTCCAACTTCTTCAAGCTTAGCTTTGATTTCTTCAGCTTCTTCTTTAGAAACGCCTTCTTTAAGAGCTTTAGGAGCGTTGTCAACAACTTCCTTCGCTTCTTTAAGACCAAGACCTGTGATTTCACGAACAACTTTGATAACCTTGATCTTCTGGTCGCCAGCAGATGCAAGTACTACGTCAAATTCAGTTTGTTCTTCAGCAGCAGCTCCAGCAGCTCCACCCATCATAGCAACTGGTGCAGCAGCAGTTACGCCGAATTCTTCTTCGATTGCTTTTACTAGATCGTTAAGTTCTAAAACAGTCATATTTTTAACTGCTTCAATGATTTGTTCTTGAGTCATGATTTGTTTCCTCCTAATAGGTTAGTTTTTTATTGTTAAACGGTAATTATCTTTAGCTTACGCGCCTTGCTCTTCTTTCTGTTCTGCAACAGCTTTTGTAGCAAGAGCAAGATTGCGGATTGGAGCTTGAAGCACGCTGAGTAGCATAGAAAGTAGACCTTCGCGAGACGGTAGGTCTGCAAGTGCCTTGATTTCTTCCACTGAAACGATGTTGCCTTCAACTACGCCCGCCTTGATTTCAAGCGCTTCGTGCTTTTTAGCGAATTCGTTAAGAATCTTCGCTGGTGCTACTACATCTTCAGTACTGAACGCGATTGCGTTAGGACCAGTTAAAGATGTGTTTAAGTCAGCAAGTTCAGCAGCTTCAGCAGCACGGCGTGTCATAGAGTTCTTGTAAACTTTGAATTCTACGCCAGCTTCACGAAGCTCTTTACGAAGTTCAGTTACTTCAGAAACTGTAAGTCCGCGGTAATCAACAACGATTGTTGATTTGCTTTCTTTTAGTTTGCCAGCAATCTCGTCAACGATTTGCTTTTTCACTTCGATGATTTTGCTCATCCTTACACCTCCTGTAGATTTTTCATTTATACCGATCAAATAAAAACCTCCGCATCAAGACAGACACGGAGGAAGTATACAATAGTAAAGTTGTTACTCTATCGTATGACCTCGGCAGGTTATTAAGCTAAAAGCCCCTGCTGTCTGCGGTACAAATGTTATTTTATTTTCACAACAAGAAGAATTATATCTAATGCTTCTTTAATTGTCAAATACTATTATTTTACAGTTGAAGGATCTACTTTAACGCCAGGTCCCATTGTAGTAGAGATCGTAACGTTCTTCATGTAAGTTCCTTTTGCTGCAGCTGGCTTAACCTTCATCATAGTTTCGAAGATAGTGTTGAAGTTTTCAACAAGCTTTCCGTCTTCGAAAGAAACTTTTCCGATAGGTACGTGGATGTTACCAGACTTATCAACGCGGTATTCTACTTTACCAGCTTTGATTTCGTTAACTGCTTTCGTTACATCGAAAGTAACTGTGCCAGTCTTAGGGTTTGGCATTAAGCCTTTAGGTCCCAATACGCGACCAAGCTTACCAACTTCACCCATCATGTCAGGTGTTGCAACGATTACGTCAAATTCGAACCAGCCTTGCTGGATCTTGTTGATGTATTCTGCATCGCCAACATAGTCTGCGCCAGCAGCTTCTGCTTCTTTTAACTTTTCGCCTTTAGCGAATACTAGTACACGTTGAGTTTTACCAGTACCGTTTGGAAGCACAACTGCTCCACGGATTTGCTGGTCAGCTTTCTTAGGGTCTACGCCCAAACGGAAAGCAGCTTCAACTGTAGCATCAAATTTAACAGTGCTTGTCTTTTTAGCAAGCTCAATTGCATCAGCAGCTGTATATGCTTGAGCACGATCTACAAGCTTAGCAGCTTCAAGATACTTTTTACCTTTTTTAGCCATTTTTATTTCCTCCTAGAATGTGGTTTTAACGGAATAACCTCCCACTTTGAAAAGCGGCGGCACCTCGCTCAGCCCCGACAGGCACTGGAAGACCAGACAGTAAAGTCGTTCTTTGACTTTATTGGCTGGGCTGAAGTGTCCCGAGGGGCTAGGTGCCAGAGCTAGACACTACGAAAAGCGGCGGTACCTTATTAAGGTACCAGAGCTCAAAAAGCAAAGGCGCTTCATGAGCGCCATATTGGACAGATAAAAGGTTGCGAGTGAAATCCATCAGCTTCGCAACCCCCTCAATCCACTGTAGCAGAATTAGTCTTCGATCGTGATACCCATGCTGCGAGCAGTACCTTCAACCATGCGCATTGCTGCTTCAACGCTAGCTGCGTTAAGGTCAGGCATTTTCTGTTCAGCAATTTCACGTACTTTATCACGCTTAACTGTTGCTACTTTATTACGGTTTGGTTCACCAGAACCAGACTGAATTCCAGCTGCTACCTTCAAAAGAACTGCAGCAGGAGGAGTTTTCGTAATAAATGTAAATGAACGGTCTTCAAAAACCGTAATTTCAACAGGAATGATTAGTCCAGCTTGATCAGCTGTACGAGCGTTAAATTCCTTACAGAATCCCATGATGTTAACACCGGCTTGACCTAGTGCAGGTCCAACTGGTGGTGCCGGATTGGCTTTACCAGCAGGGATTTGCAATTTAACCATCTTAATTACTTTTTTAGCCACGAGACACACCTCCTTAAAGTCCGTGATGTGGTAATAGGGGATCTTCCCCTCCCACTCATCTTAAAAGTCTTTATATAAAATAAAGAACTTGAATATATCTGTCAATCGTCCAAGACATACTGACCTATGAAATATTAACACTTTTTAAAGTTGAATTCAAGTTATTTCAGATTATAATTTTTCAATCTGTGAAAATTCGAGTTCTACCGGAGTATCGCGGCCGAACATATTGACAAGAACTTTAAGCTTTGCCTTGTCCTTATCGATCTCTTCGATTGTCCCTGTGAAGTTGGCAAATGGCCCTTCGCTTACCTGGACAGTTTCACCAAGTTCGAAGTTGATATCAACCTTCTTCTCCTCAACTCCCATGCGCTTGAGGATGAACGTTACTTCTTCAGGTAATAACGCGGTTGGTTTTGATCCTGCACCAGCAGATCCAACGAATCCAGTTACGCCTGGAGTGTTGCGGACAACATACCAAGAATCATCAGTCATGACCAGTTCTACCAGGACATAGCCTGGGAAAGTCTTTCTCTTAACAACTTTCTTTTTACCATTTTTGAAATCTGTTTCTTCTTCTTCAGGTACGATCACCCGGAAAATCTTATCTTGCATGCCCATTGTTTCAACGCGCTTTTCAAGATTTGTCTTAACCTTGTTCTCGTAGCCTGAGTAAGTATGCACTACATACCAATTCTTTTCCATCATCGAGGACTAATTCGTCCGTCCCTCCCCATTTCCAGACGCCGTTGCGTTACCGTATGTTTATACTGAAGCCACGGCATTGAATGCGAATTTTTTAAAAGCAAATAAAAAACCCGTTATCCGGGCTTTTAAACTTGTCCTGCGTTTATATTTTCCATTATACCATGAGTGCGTAGTGGTTATTCAAGAATTAAGCGAATCAATTCAGAAATACCTAGGTCTAACACTGCGAAGAATAGAGCAGCAAAAGCAACTGTAGACAGAACCGTAATCGTGTAGCGAGTCAGTTCTTTGCGTCTAGGCCAGCTGACCTTTCTCATTTCACGTCCAACTTCACTGAAAAAATTAGTGATGCGCTGCATTTTGTAACCTCCAACTTATCGGGATTCCATATGATGATCTATCTGAAAACCTTATTTCGTTTCCTTATGAACTGTATGGGCACCGCAGTTGCTGCAGTACTTTTTCAGCTCCAGCCGTTCTGTTTGGGTTTGCTTGTTGCTCGTTGTGGAATAATTGCGGGAACCGCATTCCTTACAAGCAAGAGTCACTTTATTGTTCATTGACACTTACACCCGCTTCAACAGGCTGATTCCAATCTGATGTCATGAAACCGCCATCTATTATATCTTTAAAAAGATAACACGGCTGATAGCTTGTGTCAATAAGGGCTTAAGAGATTAAAAGTCAGTTTTGTGGCTATTTTTCGGCAATTCAACTTACACTGACAGCTCTCTCAGCTCAAGATACCTCTCAAGCTTCCGCTTTACACGCTGAAGCGCATTGTCGATTGACTTGACATGGCGATTCAACTCTTCAGAAATTTCCTGGTAGGATTGTCCGTCCAAATATAATGCGAGCACTTTTCGTTCAAGGTCACTCAGCAGCTCCGACATTTTCACTTCTATCTGGTCAAACTCTTCCTGATTAATAAATAACTCTTCGGGGTCCATCACTTTGGCTCCGGATAAAACATCCATCAGCGTCCTGTCCGATTCCTCATCATAAATTGGCTTGTCCAGGGAAACATAGGAGTTAAGCGGGATATGTTTTTGCCTTGTGGCCGTCTTGATGGCCGTAATGATCTGACGGGTAATGCATAGTTCTGCAAATGCTTTGAATGATGTCAGCTTGTCCTCCCGGAAGTCACGGATTGCTTTATATAACCCGATCATTCCTTCTTGCACGATGTCCTCTTTATCTGCCCCAATCAGGAAATATGACCGTGCTTTCGCCCGAACAAAATTCCTGTATTTGTGAATCAGAAAATCAAGTGCATCACTTTCTCCTCTGTGCACTGCTTCTACAATTTCTTCATCTTCCAGCAACAAATAAGCGTCATTTAAACGATTCCCGATGTCAGCACTCATTTCGATCCCCCCGCCCGCACATACAGTTAGAAATATTATACAGCAGGCTTTTTTAAGGCGTCAACAGGTCATTGTTCCCCTCTGCGCCATTTTTCAAAAATTTCTGCCACTTCTTTTGTAAGCGGAATCTTGGCACTTGGCTTCTTTTCCTGGATTACTTTCACCCGTTTTTCAATTTTTTTGCTGATTAAATTTGTTTCGTTAAGCAGCTCCCTTGCTGATTTCCTTAGGGCTCCCTGTCCAAAAATCGCCCACTGCTCGGTGTAGTCAGAGGTGGCTACATGGATCTGCGTTTTGCGGTTGCTGAGGTCGATCGCCAGCCTCTCAATCCGCTCATCCGCAGTTTCATTTTCTTTTGTAAAAATAACTTCCACCTTATAATTTTTATATTTCTTTTGATTACCCGATACAAAGTGGGCATCGAAAACAATGATGACGCGATAGCCAGTATATGCCTGATATTCAGCCATGATTTCCACCAGCCGGTCCCTCGCGGCGGAAAGCTCTCTTTTTTTCAAGCTGACCAGCTCTGGCCATGCGCCAATGATGTTGTAGCCGTCAACAAGCAGGATATCCATTCCTATTCCCCTAGCGGATGACGTTTACGGTGAACTTCATACATCAAGAGTGCCGCGGCAACTGATGCATTCAACGAAGTAACATGTCCAACCATTGGAAGACTTAAAAGAAAATCACACTTGTCCCTGATCAGCCTTCCCATTCCTTTTCCTTCGCTGCCGATCACCAGGCCAAGAGGCAGAGTTCCGTCGATTTGACGAAAATCCTGTTTAGCCGATGCATCCGTTCCAGCGATCCAGACACCGCGTTCCTTTAATTCATCGATGGTCTGTGCCATATTGGTGACTCTCGCAACAGGGATATATTCGATGGCACCAGTTGATAATTTTGCAACTGTAGTTGTCAGCCCAACGGCTCTTCTTTTAGGAATGATAATCCCGTGAGCCCCTGAGGCATCAGCTGTCCTCATGATGGAACCAAGATTGTGCGGATCTTCAATTTCATCGAGGAGCAAAAAGAACGGAGCCTCATTTTTCTTTTCCGCTGCCGCGAACAAATCGTCGATTTCCGCATATTCATAGGCTGCCACCTGGGCGATGACACCCTGGTGATTCCCGTCGGCAAGCTGGTCGATCTTCTTTTTCGGGACGAATTGGACTATGACATTGGCTTCCTTCGCCATTCCGATGACCTGCTGCATCTGCCCGCTCTGGGAGCCCTCCGCAATCAGGATTTTGTTAATGTCACGTTCGGATTTCAAGGCTTCGATTACCGGATTTTTTCCGATTATGTAATCCTGGTTTTCGTTTTGTTCTTGAAGTTGGTCCGGTTTTTGTCCATGTTTCTGGTCGCGCCTTGGCTCATGTTTTCTATCGCGTTTTGGCTCGTGTTTTTGGTCACGCCTTGCCTCATGTTTCTGGTCCTGGCCTCTGGCTGGCCTGTTCTTTGGCTTATCATCCTGTCTTTGAGCCTGGTTCCGGGCTGGTTTCCGCTTCTTGTCATCAACTGGTTTTTGCCTATTATTCCGGTTTTGTTTATGTTGCTGCTTCTGGCTCATGGATCCTTTCCTCCCTTCTATTCTTCAGCAAGTGCAAATATTGTGGTAATCAGTTCTTCTATCCGTTGCTCATTGCCTGCCAGATACAAAGAACCGATCAAGGCCTCAAAGGCTGTGCTGTAACGGTATGTTTGGACATCGGTGTTTCTCGGGACAGATCCTGACTTCGCATTCCGGCCCCTTTTTACAATCGTCATTTCCGCTTCGGATAGCATCTCCATTTCGATCAGCTTGTGGAGGTATTTCGCCTGCGATTTTGCCGATACATAAGCGGTCGCTTCTTTATGCAGCTTGTTCGGACGGACCTTGCCGCTTTGCAGCAGGTGATGCCGGACATACAGTTCATATACGGCATCACCCATGTAGGCAAGTGCAAGACTATTCAATTGTTTTTCATCTACTTTTTGTTCGTAATGCAGCATCATTTAGCCTCTTTTCCATCTGATGCCTTGCGGAGTGTCTTCGATGATGATATTCATTTCCTTCAACTGGTCACGGATTTCATCTGCCAGCTGGAAATTCCTGTCCTTTCGAGCCTGCGTTCTTTTTTCAATCAAGGCTTCGATCTCTTCATCAAGCAATTCTTCATCTTTTAACGAGAGGCCGAGAACGCCGAACAATGTCTCAAATTCATTCATGAATGCATGGATGACTTCCTCGGACGTATTTTTCTCCATCAAGTACAGATTGGATAGCTTCGAAAGTTCAAACAGGGTGGATACGCCATTGGCTGTGTTGAAGTCATCGTCCATATCCTTGATGAACTGCTCACGAAGCCCGGCGATTTTATCCAGCCATTCCTGATTATCATCAGTAAGGTTTGCACTTGCTCCAAGGCGGTGCTTCAGATTTTGATAAGAAGTCTTCAAGCGCTCAAAAGCGGCCTTTGTCTTTTCAAGCAGCTCCTGGCTGTAATTGATCGGATTCCGGTAATGAACTGAAATCATGAAAAATCTTAATACCTGTGGATCAATCTGCTTAATGATGTCATGAACTGTGACAAAATTGCCAAGTGACTTGGACATCTTTTCATTGTCAATATTGATGTATCCATTATGCATCCAGTAGCGGGCAAATGTCTGGCCTGTCAATGCCTCTGACTGGGCGATTTCGTTTTCGTGGTGCGGGAAAGCCAAATCCTGTCCGCCAGCATGGATATCAATCGTGTCTCCAAGATATTCGCGGGCCATCGCCGAGCACTCAATATGCCAGCCTGGACGGCCTTTTCCCCAAGGACTATCCCAGGAAATTTCGCCTTCTTTAGCCGATTTCCAAAGTACAAAGTCAAGCGCATCCTGCTTCTTTTCCCCAACCTGAATCCTCGCTCCAACCTTCAGCTCATCAATGGATTGATGGGAAAGCTTGCCGTATTCTTTGAACTCCCTCGTGCGATAGTACACGTCTCCGCCCGATTCATAGGCAAAACCCTTTTCAATCAGCGCGCTGATAAAGTCTATAATCAAATCCATTGTTTCCATTACCCGTGGGTGCACATCTGCTTTCTTGCAGCCAAGTGCATGGACATCCTCAAAGTAAGCATCGATGAATCTTTGCGCGATTGTCGGGACATCTTCCCCGAGTTCATTCGCTGCTTTGATCAATTTGTCATCGACATCAGTAAAGTTCGAAACAAAGCGGACATCATAGCCGCGGAATTCAAGATAGCGGCGGACCGTATCGAAAACGATGGCCGGACGGGCATTGCCAATGTGAATATAGTTATAGACGGTAGGACCGCAAACATACATTTTCACTTTTCCCTCTTCTAAAGGGATAAACTCTTCTTTGTTCCGAGTCAGTGTATTATAAATTTTAATTCCCATTTCCCATGCCCCTTCCTTGCTTAGCAACTTCAAGTTCTTCTTGTAATTTGACTAATTCAAGTTCTTTTCTCAGTTTCACTAATTCCATTTCGATTTCCTGACATCGATCCGCCACAGGATCCGGAAGATCACGATGATTGAAATCCTTCTTGACTCTGACGCCGTCCTGGATGACGATTTTGCCTGGGATTCCGACAACAGTGGAGTTCGGCGGCACATCCTTCAGGACAACGGATCCTGCGCCCACTTTAGAATTCTCCCCAATCGTAATCGAACCTAAAACCTTCGCGCCGGTCGCTATCAGGGCATTGTCATTAACCGTCGGGTGGCGTTTGCCCTTTTCCTTGCCAGTTCCACCCAGAGTCACTCCCTGGAACACCGTCACATTATCCCCGATCTCACACGTTTCACCAATGACGACCCCCATTCCATGGTCGATGAAAAAACGTCTGCCTATCTTGGCTCCCGGATGGATTTCAACTCCTGTGAAAAAACGGCTGATTTGCGAAATGGCCCTGGCGATAAAATAAAACTTCCGCTTGTAGAAAGCATGTGCCAAACGATGGGACCATATCGCATGCAGGCCAGCGTATGTCAAAACCACTTCCAGCACGCTCCTGGCAGAAGGATCCTGATCAAAAACAACATCTATGTCTTCTTTCATCATCTTAAACATGGTGAAATCCTCCTTCTTAATAATTTTTCCTTGCACTTTTGCTCAGTAGTGAGCACCCGCAGAGTAGAAGTTTTGAATTTATTCTTTAAAACCCTAGGTTTATTCCTGAAATACTCGATTATTTCCCTTGAAAATTGAATTCATCCTGAAATACTCGATTATTTTCCTTAAAACCGGATTTATTCCTTAAAATAAAAAAGCGCCCCTGTCGTATACGACAGAGACGCTTGATATGCGCGGTTCCACTCTGTTTAGGCTACCTTAAAAGCATAACCTCAACTTTCACCTGTTAACGGGAGGTCCCGCCCGATACTACTCAGGCACTGTTTGCCTTTTTGCATAGGGACTCCGAGGCGCATTTCAAAAAATGAGAGGCCTGAACCACTTTCAGCCGGTGATGGTTCTCTCTAATAAGCGTCATTCTTCTACTTTTCCTCTTCAACACTTTGGTTATATAGAATTACTCTTACTATATTACATTTTTGTATTTCTGTTAACTAAAAAAGCTTAAAAAAGTTATTAGCCTAAAAGCTTCTGGACTCTTTCCATCACTTTTTCTTTTCCGATCAGCTCCATTGCAAGCATCAGGTCTGGTCCATGTGTTTGCCCTGTGGCTGCCGCACGGACCGGCATGAACAGCTTTTGCCCTTTATGGCCAGTTCCTTTTTGGACTGCCTTGACTGCTGCCTTGATTGCATCCGCCTTGAATTCTTCCAGCTTGTTGATCTCCGCAAGGAATGCGTTCAGCACTTCTGGAACCTGCTCGCCTGCAAGGACCTCTTTTGCTTCTTCATCATAGTTTACCTCATCACGGAAAAATAAATCAGACATCTCGACGATTTCCGCTCCGAAGCTCATTTTATCATGATACAGGGAGATGAGGCCGCGAACCCAGGCATCCTCTTCCTCTGAACGGTTCTCGCTGACTTTTCCAGCCTTGACAAGATGCGGCAGTGCCAGCTCGACAACACGGTCCAGATCAGCTTTTTTCATATATTGGTTGTTCATCCAGGCAAGCTTCTGCTGATCGAAAAGCGCAGGCGATTTTGAAAGTCTTGCTGGATCAAAAATCTCGATGAATTCATCCTGAGAGTAAATCTCTTCTTCACCTGATGGAGACCATCCAAGAAGCGTGATGAAGTTGAACAATGCTTCTGGCAGATAGCCAAGCTCCTCATACTGCTCAATAAACTGGATGATCGATTCGTCCCGCTTGCTCAGCTTCTTGCGGCTTTCGTTGACGATCAATGTCATGTGGCCAAATACCGGCGGCTCCCAGCCAAATGCTTCATAAATCACAAGCTGCTTCGGTGTATTGGAAATATGGTCATCCCCGCGAAGAACGTGGGAAATCTTCATCAAATGATCGTCGATAACAACCGCATAGTTATAAGTAGGTGTGCCATCTTTCTTGACAATGACATAGTCACCCATCCCGTCCGACTCAAAACTAACATCACCTTTTACCATATCATCGAACTTAAGAATCTTGCCTGCAGGCACCTTGAAACGAAGGCTCGGCTGGCGTCCTTCTCTTTCAAACTGTTCCTTCTGTTCGGCTGTAAGGTTGCGGCAGCGTCCTGAATAATGAGGAGTCTCATTGCGTGCAGACTGCTCCTCGCGCTCAGCTTCCAGCTCTTCCTCCGTGCAATAACACTTATAGGCAAAACCTTTTTCCAAAAGCTCCTGATTGTACTTTTCATAAATGTGATTTCGTTCTGATTGGCGATACGGTCCATAATCGCCGCCAACATCGACACTCTCATCCCAGTTGATTCCAAGCCACTGAAGGTACTTCAACTGGCTTTGCTCTCCGCCTTCGATATTGCGCTTTTTATCTGTATCCTCAATGCGGATAATGAACTTTCCGCCCCTGTTCCGTGCGAATAGATAATTGAATAGTGCTGTACGGGCATTCCCGATATGTAAATGTCCAGTCGGACTCGGCGCATAACGCACCCGGATATCTGATGACATAGTGAATCCTCCTCTAATATAGCTGTCCATTATTGTATCACTATCGATATATAAAGCGGAAGTGGCACCGAATTTATTTCTCAGTCTGCTTCAGCAACACGGTCGCCTGGGAAGCGATACCTTCTCCCCGCCCCGGGAAACCGAGCTTTTCTGTTGTCGTCGCCTTGACGTTCACCTGGTCATGGGTGCCTTCCAATAAGCCTGCAATCCTTTCACGCATCGCTTCGATATGCGGTGCCATCTTAGGCTGCTGTGCGATAATTGTGCAGTCTATGTTCACAAGCTCGTATCCTTTTCCCTTCACAATCTTCCATACATGTTCAAGCAATTTAGCTGAATCAGCGTCCTTGAACTCAGGGTCAGTGTCCGGGAAATGTCTGCCGATGTCTCCTTCTCCGATTGCCCCCAGGCATGCATCTGCTACCGTATGTAAAAGCACATCGGCATCCGAGTGGCCAAGAAGCCCCTTTTCATATGGAATCGTGATTCCGCCAATGATCAGCGGCCTGCCTTCCGTCAATTGATGTACATCGAAACCTTGTCCAATACGAAACATAATGAATTACTCCTTTTAAAATATGCTGGGTTTATATACTCTATCAAACACCGGATTCCTTCCGCTTGCGCAGAATCGCTTCGGCAAAATATAAATCTTCTGGTGTTGTCAGCTTAATATTATCATAGTCCCCTTCAATGATGCTGACACGATGTGGGATCCGTTCGACAAGGCTTGATTCATCTGTACCAATGAACTGCTCCGTCACTGCCTTGTTATGCGCCTCAAGCAATACGGAAGCGCGGAAAGCCTGAGGAGTCTGTACTGCCCACAAGCTTGACCGCTCAACTGTTTCGGCTACCATGCTGTTCGCCGCTTTCTTGATTGTATCTTTAACAGGAACAGCCACGATTGCCCCGCCATCCTTGCTAGCGGCCTCCACGAGATTGTGGATGGTTTCTATTCTGATGAATGGACGGGCAGCATCATGGACCAGCACGATCCCATCCTGTGAATGTACTGCCGTCAGCCCGTTATAAACACTGTCCTGGCGCTCCTTGCCGCCATTGACAAGCGAAGATACTTTATGTATATCATATTCTTTCAATAAAGACTTAAACTGTTGCTCATCACTCGGGTTAATGGCGAGAATGATGCCTTTGCATTCAGCATCTTCTTCAAACACCCTAAGTGTATGAATCAAGATCGGGACACCTTCCAAAGTGAGCAGCAACTTGTTTTTTCCTGCTCCCATTCTCTTTCCCTGACCCGCAGCCGGAATAATGACCTGATAAGGCATAATGAAAACTCCTATCAATTTTTCTGCTCGTTTTAACATTCATTGTAAAAAACTCTCAAAATAAACACATATAAACGGGCAGTCGAGGCCCTGCTTCACGCCTTCAGGGAATCCATGAAGGAAGCGGGAATCAACTGCCCATATAGGCTTGGTCCATCCGGGATGGATCAACTGATTATGCTTTTTTCCAACTGTTTCGGCTTTGCGAAAATCATCCTGCCAGCTGATGTTTGCAACACACTTGTCACAAGCACATCAATTCGCTTTCCGATATAGTCGCGGCCTTCTTCAACGACGATCATCGTGCCGTCATCCAGGTATGCAATGCCCTGATTATGTTCCTTGCCATCCTTGATTACCTGGATGCTCAATTCTTCTCCAGGAAGGACAACTGGTTTAACCGCATTTGCGAGGTCATTGATATTCAGCACGGCAACCTTCTGCAATTCACATACTTTGTTCAGGTTGAAATCATTCGTGACGACAACCCCATTTGTCAGCTTTGCCAGCTTTACAAGCTTGCTGTCGACTTCCTGGATGTCATCAAAATCACCTTCATAAATCTCTACCTTAATCTTAAGCTCCTTTTGAATACGGTTAAGGATGTCCAATCCGCGTCGTCCGCGATTGCGCTTCAATACGTCAGATGAATCAGCGATATGCTGTAATTCTTCGAGGACAAACTGCGGAATTACGATAGTGCCTTCAAGGAATCCAGTCTGGCAGATATCAGCAACCCTGCCATCAATAATCACACTTGTATCGAGTATCTTCCACTCTCTTGCACGACTTTCTTTTTCCGTCTCTTCTTCAGTTCCCTTTTTCTTCGACCTTGAAAATAAACCAAGCAGCTCATCACGTTTTTTGAAACCGACCTGGAATCCAAGATACCCAAATAATAGTGTCAGGAGAGTCGGTGCAACTGTATTCACAACAGGCACCTGGATTGCATTTAGGGCAAATCCTACTAAAAATGCCACCAGCAAACCAAAGAAAAGACCGACACTGCCAAAGAGGACATCCGTAATCGGCGCCTTGATCAGCGACTCTTCAGCCCACTTCACAAAATTGGTCACAGGATCTACGGCCCAAAAAGTAAGAAGATAAAAAATAAGTGCGCCCAAAACAGCAGTAACATAAGGATTATTGATGAGAGTCATGTCTCCCGCGTTCATTAATGATAATAAATCAGGAATTAAGAATATACCAAGCGTTCCCCCAATGATCAGGAAGCAGGCTTGAATGATACGTCTTAACATCCTTTCACCTCCTTTTACTCATTATAAACAACTTCCAAATTTTGAAACCCTAGTAATGAAAACATTTTCTTTAAAAATAAACACCCAAATGATTATACGAATTTACCCTGGCAAAGGTTACGTAATTTGTACAATTAAAATGACAAAATTACAGCAAGGTTGCCATTATCTCTATAGGAGTAAATCTCATCTTTAAGGTAGCACCGGGGCATGCCGGTGTCAATTAAAAGCAGGCCGCCAATGTTTGGGATTACATTTGGCGGTCCGCCATCAGCTGGTCCCTGATTAGCTTAAAGCCCTCTTTAATTTTCCGGGCTCTAACTTCTCCAATGCCCTCTACATCATCCAGTTCCTCAACGGAAGCTGCAATCATATTTGTGAATTTACTGAAACGTTTAATCAAGTTCTCGGTAATGATCATCGGCAGTCGCGGGATTTTATTCAGCATTCGATATCCTCGAGGACAGATGAATTCATCCATATGCACATATCCCTGATGCCCGAGAAGCTTAAGGATGGTAGAATCCTCGATGACTCTGGCCTTAGAAAGCTCCTGGAAACGAGCCATCACTTCTTCGGCTTTCACTTCTGGGTCTGCTGAATAATCTTTGATGACAAGCACAGCTTCTCTTTCCATTTCAGATAAAAGCTCCTGCATTTGCAGGCGGATCAGCCGCCCTTCGAGTCCGAGCTCGCTCAAATAAGTCAAAAGCTCTGTCTTGATCCTTAGTACCATTTCAAAACGATGGATAACCTGAAGCAAATCATTATAGGTAACAAGATCCTCAAATTCGAGGATTCCCAGATTGGTAATACTTTGTTCCAGGACGACCTTATACTTTTCCAGCGTCTGGATTGCCTGGTTCGCCTTCGTCAGGATGACACCGATTTCCTTCAAGGCATAGCGCAGGTGCCCCTGGTACAGGGTAATGACATTCCTTCGCTGGGAAATGGCGATGACGAGTGCCTTTGTCTGCCTCGCTACACGTTCCGCCGTCCTGTGTCTCATCCCTGTCTCAGTAGAGGGCACTCCTGTATCAGGAGCTAACTGGGCGTTGGCGAATAAGATTTTGCTTCCCGTCTCATTCAGGATGATTGCGCCATCCATCTTCGCCAGTTCATAGAGATAGCTGGGGCTGAACCTGCAGTTGATCTCAAAACCGCCGTCGACCAGGTTTTTCACTTTCTCATTGTATCCAAACACAATCAATCCACCTGTCTTGGCCCGGAGCACATTATCGATTCCATCCCTTAGAGGCGTACCTGGAGCGATAAATTGAAGGATTTCACCTAACCCTTTATCTTCAAGCTCTTTGTGTTCCAATCCATCAACCTCCCAAGGTGACTTTTAATGCATGGCTGACAGATGATACCCCGATAAGCTCAACCCCCCGTGGAGGAGTCCATCCGCCAAGATTGTTCTCCGGTAAAATAATTCTTTCAAAGCCAAGCTTCGCCGCTTCCTGGACGCGCTGTTCAATCCTCGAGACTCTCCTTACTTCCCCAGTCAGACCCACCTCGCCAATGATACAATCAGTAGCGCGGGTCGGTTTATCCCTGAAGCTTGAAGCAATGCTGACAGCCACTGCAAGGTCGATAGCCGGTTCATCCAGCTTCACTCCGCCGGCGACCTTCAAATAAGCATCCTGGTTAGCCAGCAGCAACCCGACGCGCTTCTCCAGCACCGCCATCAAAAGCGAAACGCGGTTATGGTCAATTCCGGTAGCCATCCGCCTTGGATTCCCGAAGCTTGTTGGCGAAATCAATGCCTGGATTTCAACCAATACTGGCCTCGTTCCTTCCATCGAGGCTACAACCGTTGATCCTGAAGCACCCTGGGATCTTTCCTCTAAAAAAATTTCCGAGGGATTTGCCACTTCTTCAAGACCCATTTCCTTCATCTCGAAAATACCCATTTCATTCGTGGAACCGAAACGGTTTTTGACAGCCCGGAGGATTCTGTACGTATGGTGCCTTTCCCCTTCAAAATATAGAACTGTATCCACCATATGCTCCAGCAGTCTTGGTCCGGCGATAGAACCTTCCTTTGTGACATGGCCAACGATAAAAATCGCGATTCCTTTTGTTTTCCCTATCCTCATTAACTCAGCTGTACATTCCCTTACCTGTGACACACTCCCCGGGGCAGAGGTCACTTCCGGATGGAATATGGTTTGGATTGAGTCCACTATGACAAAATCCGGGTTTGTATTTTCAATTGTCAGGCTGATTTCTTGTAGATTTGTTTCCGAATAAACAAGCAGGTTATCCGATGTGACTCCAAGGCGATCTGCTCGCAGCTTCGTTTGCCTCATCGACTCCTCACCAGAAATATATAGGACTGAATGTGCCTTTTTGGCCAACTGATAAGATACCTGAAGCAATAGTGTCGATTTACCAATACCAGGGTCCCCGCCAATCAACACAAGCGACCCCCTGACAACACCGCCGCCAAGTACGCGGTTCAACTCGTTTAAATCTGTCGTAATCCGTGGCTCGCTGACTGTTTCAATACTCGTGATCGGAGTGGCCTTTGCGGTAACACCCGTATTCCCTGTATTGGCAAAAGCTCCTCTTCTTGTCGAGCCAGTGCTTTCCACTTCCTCGACCATCTTATTCCATTGCCCGCAACCCGGACATTTCCCCATCCATTTCGGAGATTCATAGCCACATTCCTGGCACATGAATTTCGTTTTTCTTTTTGCCATTTTCTTAGCCTCTCAATAAAAAAAGTTATTATCTTTATAATAAAGCCTAACAAGTAATAAAAGAAATGATAGCGACTGATGTACCTATGTAATTTTTTCTACAAGGTTCATTTGAGGTCATGAATCCAAAATTTTTAATTCTTCAATTAAATTATGTTCATAACCATAAGCCGCAATTCCAACTATTTTTTAGAAAGGCTGTTTTCCTGCAAAACTACTTCCGCAGCCCAAATAGGCGCAGGGGCTCTTACGAGGGAAAGTGCAAATAAATCTTGTGAAACCAGATTGATTACAATTAAGTTTTTAGAAAAAAAGGGGTACACGTATTTAGTACGTATACCCCTTGTGTTAACATGTTAAGCCCACTTAGGCTTTTGCGGACTCTTCTGGAGTCTTGACGACGAACTCGCCGCCTTCGACATCAATGACCACGTTTTGTCCTGTAAGGACTGTTCCTTTAAGCAATTCCTCTGAAAGCTGGTCTTCGATATGCTTCTGGATCGCCCTGCGCAATGGACGTGCACCGTATTCTGGGTCGTAGCCTTCTTCAGAAATCTTCTCTTTAGCCGCCTCTGTAAGCTCAAGTGTGATTTCCTGTTCACTCAAACGCTTCACAAGCTGGTCGGACATCAATGTCACGATTTCTTTCAAATGTGGTTTTTCAAGTGCATGGAAGACGATGATCTCATCGATACGGTTGAGGAATTCAGGACGGAATGCTTTTTTCAGCTCCTCCATCACTTTGCCCTTCATATCTTTGTAATCCTGTTCTCCATCCTGGATATTGAAACCAACATATTTATTGCGCTTCAACGCTTCTGCACCGACATTGGATGTCAAGATCATGATTGTATTGCGGAAATCGACTGTCCGGCCCTTGGAGTCCGTCAATCGGCCATCCTCAAGTACCTGCAGCAAAATGTTGAACACATCTGGATGAGCTTTCTCAATTTCATCCAGCAGGATGACGGAATATGGCTTTCTGCGGACCTTCTCAGTCAATTGGCCGCCTTCATCATATCCGACATAGCCTGGTGGTGAACCGACAAGACGGGATGTCGAATGCTTCTCCATATACTCGGACATATCGACGCGGATCATCGCATCTTCATCTCCAAACATCGACTCTGCCAATGCTCTCGCCAATTCCGTTTTACCAACACCTGTTGGCCCAAGGAAAATGAATGAACCAATAGGACGTTTCGGATCCTTCAAGCCTGCACGAGCACGCCTTACTGCCTTGGAAACAGCTTTTACCGCTTCATCCTGGCCGATAACACGTGAGTGTAGGATTTCCTCAAGGTTCAGAAGTTTATCTGTCTCTGTTTGTGCGAGTTTAGAAACAGGGATATTCGTCCAGCTGGACACCACATGAGCGATGTCTTCCACTGTCACTTCACTGTTTTCCTTGCCCTGCTTTTCTTTCCATGATTTCTTCGTATTTTCAAGCTGTTCACGAAGACGCTGTTCTGTATCTCTTAATGAAGCAGCCTTTTCAAACTCCTGGCTTTGTACAGAAGCATCCTTCTCCTTGCGCACTTCCTCCAGCTTCACCTCAAGCTCCTTAAGGTTTGGCGGAGTGGTATAAGAGCGCAGGCGAACCTTTGAACCAGCTTCATCAATTAAGTCAATCGCTTTATCCGGAAGGAAGCGGTCTGAGATGTAGCGGTCCGATAATTTTACCGCCGCATCAATTGCCTCATCCGTAATCGATACTCTGTGGTGAGCTTCATAGCGGTCGCGAAGACCTTTTAAGATTTGTACAGACTCTTCTGCTGTTGGTTCATCCACTGTAATCGGCTGGAAACGTCGTTCTAGCGCAGCATCTTTCTCGATGTATTTACGGTACTCATCAAGTGTTGTCGCGCCGATACACTGCAGTTCACCGCGAGCCAATGAAGGCTTCAGGATATTGGATGCGTCGATCGCACCCTCTGCACCGCCGGCACCGATCAGTGTATGAAGCTCATCGATGAAAAGAATGATATTTCCGGCCTGACGAATTTCGTCCATGACCTTCTTTAGGCGGTCCTCAAATTCACCGCGATATTTTGTTCCTGCAACCACAGTTCCCATATCCAGCGTCATGACACGCTTGTCACGCAGGATTTCCGGTACCTCGTTATTCACAATTTGCTGTGCCAATCCTTCCGCAATCGCTGTTTTACCTACACCAGGCTCCCCGATCAAGACAGGGTTGTTCTTCGTCCGGCGGCTTAACACTTCGATTACACGCTGGATTTCCTTGCTGCGGCCGATGACCGGATCAAGGCTGCCTTCCCTGGCGATTGCTGTTAAGTCTCTTGCAAGGCTATCAAGTGTAGGAGTATTGGCATTAGCCGTTCCGCCTCCCTGATGACCTGAAGTTTCATTGCTTCCAAGCAGCTGTAGAACCTGCTGGCGTGCTTTGTTCAAGCTTACACCAAGGTTGTTCAGCACTCTTGCAGCCACGCCCTCTCCCTCACGGATCAATCCGAGAAGGATATGTTCTGTGCCTACATAGGAATGGCCCAACTTCCTTGCCTCATCCATGGAAAGCTCGATGACCTTTTTAGCTCTTGGTGTATAGTGGATTGTCTGGGAAGTTTCCTGGCCGCGGCCAATCAGGTTTTCTACTTCCTTCTGGATTTTCTCCGCACCAAGGCCAAGTCCATAAAGCGCCTTTGCCGCAATGCCCTCTCCCTCACGCACAAGGCCAAGCAAGATGTGTTCTGTACCGATATTGTTATGTCCAAGGCGGATTGCCTCTTCCTGTGCGAGTGCCAATACTTTTTGTGCCCTCTCGGTAAATCGTCCAAACATCATAAGATCATCCTCCTGACTCGTCTTTTGTTTCCATTTTCAATCGTTCTCTTATTAAAGCAGCCCTGCGGATATCCCGTTCATTCGGTCTTAAAGGTCCTCCCGCATATTGCTGCAAAAACCCAGGCTGAGTTAATATCATCAATTCATTCAAAATCGATTTGGATATATTTTTTATAAAGCCCATATCTATTCCAAGCCTTAAATCAGAAAGGCAGCGGGCGGCTTCCTTCGTTTCGATGATCCTGCTATAGGCAAGTGTCCCATATGATCGAAACACTCTGTCTTCTAATTGTATGTTCGAAGTCTTCGCTAATGCTTCCCGCGCTGACCTTTCCTGAGATATAATCTGGCTTACGACACTTTTTAAATCGTCTACGATGTCTTCTTCCGATTTTCCGAGTGTAATTTGGTTCGAGATTTGAAAAATATTGCCGAGCGCTTCACTGCCCTCGCCGTAAATACCTCTTACCACTAAACCAAGCTGGTTAATCGCCGGGACGATTCTGTTCATTTGCTGTGTCAGAACCAGACCAGGCAGGTGCATCATCACTGATGCCCTTAGGCCAGTTCCTACGTTCGTAGGACAGCTGGTCAAATAGCCGAACTTCTCATCAAACGCATAATTGACATAATCCTCAAGCCAGTCATCGATTTCATTGGCAGCCCTTAGAGCCTCACTAAGCTGGAAGCCCGGGAATAAACACTGAATCCTAACATGGTCTTCCTCATTGATCATGATGCTCACTTCTTCATTATCAGATAGTAAGACGGCACCATGAACGGAGTTTTCTGCTAGATTCGGACTGATCAAATGCTTCTCGACTAACACCCTTTTCTGCAAAGGCGGAATTTCATCCATTTTGATCATTTCCAACTTACCGAAGGCAGCTGCTGATGTATTAGCGGCACGTTCCATGATGGCACCTACCACTGCTTCTGCCTCTCCATTGGTGAATAGAGTCGGAAAGTTATATTCATCAAGATTCCTTGCAAACCGGATACGAGAGCTAAGGACAATATCTGAATCAGGTCCATCATCACTCATCCAGGAGCTTACAGCCTGATTGATAAACTTCTCCAATGACAAGGCTACTCCCCTCCCTCTTGACCTGCTGACAATTTCCTTTCAAGTTCCCTGATCTGGTCCCTTGTCTCAGCAGCTTTCTCAAATTCCTCTGCAGAAATCAGGCTTTTCAGAGTTTGCTTAAGCTGATCTATTGTCTTCCTTACATGAAGGTCCCCGCCGACTCTTTTAGGGATCTTTCCATTATGCATGGAATTACCACTATGGAGCCTCCTTACAATCGGGGTCAATTGTTCGCGAAAAGCATCATAGCAAGTCGCACAGCCAAACCGGCCTACTTTCACAAACTGCGGAAAAGACATCGAACATTGCGGGCACTGGGCAACTTGCTCAGCTTCAAATTCTTTTTTCTGTTCCGGAAAAGCAGGTTCCATATTCAATAATCCGGCAAGTAAGCTATTGATCGAAAAAGCAGGGCCGTTGTTCATCATAAACAGTTCGCCTTTTTCTTGTGCGCATATTTCACACAAGTGCAATTCCGTTTTTTCACCATTTGAATAATTCGTGAAGTGCAGCGTTGCCGGCCTTTGATTACACTCTTGGCAGATCATGCCCTCACCTCTTTATCTGCTTTGATATTATTTATACTTCAATGCCATCAGCATTGCCTTCAGCATTCTCGCACGCAACTCATCACGATGCGGCAGCTCTATATACAGGACGGACCTGTCGAGCACACTCAGCATGATCTTTGCTTCGCGGTCAGTAACTACATCCTCCTCCACGAGACGGAAGATGACATGCTCAGCGCTGCTTTGCGATATTCGTGTCTGAATCAAAGACAGTAAATCATCAATCAAATGTGCATGATCATAAGCCTGGACTTTGATGATACGGATGTAGCCGCCTCCACCCCGTTTACTCTCAACAAGATAACCCCGTTCAATCGTGAACCTTGTATTGATGACATAATTAATCTGGGACGGAACGCACTGAAATTTATCGGCGATTTCACTTCGTTTGATTTCAACGATGTCCTTATCGCTCATTTCTAAAACCTGCTTAAGGTAATGTTCTATGATGTCCGATATATTCCTCACTAAACCTCCCCCAATCTGACTTTGACTATATTTGACGTTAATTATACAAAAAATTTTTTTCCGTTGCAATGAAAGCAGCCTGAATTATGTTCGTCAAAATTATGTATGCCAAAACATGACAATAAGGGGTGTGTTGGTTATTATACCCATTTTGTAACATGTGGAAACTTGTATCTGGGCACATCAAATAAAAATTTGTGCAGGACCAGCTTTTATGCGTAGGAGTCGGTACTTAATTGGTTAGACGGCAATGTGGCTAGCATATTATCTCTACTAGTAAGCATTCTTTCACGAAGAGGCTAAATGCTGATATATTTTATTTTCTGGGGAACTCACCTGTGCCTGTATAAACGCTCTCCACTAACTTAATAAATTGCCAAAGAATATAATGATAACTAAAAATGCAGATAACCCTAAAGTCAGGATGATCGTCGAAAAACTCCTTGCCATACCCTTCCAATCTTCCATACCTGCCATTCCTGTAAGCCCCATTACAAAAGTAAGCAAGGTTAGATATAATAGCAGGACGAATGGATGTGTGCCTAATATGGTGTAATCGACAGGTCCCGTGGAGGAAATTATCAAAAAGAGTAAGATCCAGCTTGTTGAAAAAATGAATGACCAAATATTCAATTGCTTATTCATTTCTTTCCTCCTATTAGACTTCGGTTTAAATATAAATTAATCTTCGTAGATTTCTTAAAGTGGTTGAAAATAAACAATTTACTCTTTCATATCAACAAATCCGGTTTGTTATCCCAACCACTTTTAAAAAAACTAAAAGTAATTAGATCTTCTTCAGAATGATCGTAGAGCAACTGGGAAGACCAGAAATGTGCTCTGGTTGTTAAATAAATTCCACAAAAAATGCGTTAATCCTTCTTGGATTAACGCACCAGGAGTTTATGGCTGACAAGCAACTACTTGTCCGATGATGTATCAGGTTCGGACAGCTTTTTGCTCTATTCCTCTAAACTTGTCTGAAGTTATCTCTTCTTCTGACAGCTTTTCGCACTCTACCTCTAAACTTGTCCGAAGTTGCTCCTTCTTCTGACAGCTTTTTGCGCTTTTCCTCTAATCTTGTCCAAAGTTACTCCTTCTTCTGACCACTTTACGTGCTCTTCCACCAAACTTGTTCGAAGTTGCTCCAAGTTCGGACAGCTTTTGGGGTTCTTCCGGTAATCTTGTCCGAAGTTGCTTCTACTTCTGACAGCTTTTGGAGTTCTTGCTACATTCTTGTCCGAAGTTGCCTCAGGTTCGGACAGCTTTTCGTACTTTTCCTTCAGGCTTGTCTGAAGTAGCCATTGCTTCTACCCGGGGGTTACTAATTATTCTAGTTTCCTATCCCTTTCTCACTTCCATTTGTTCTATCGACTTTTCTACAAACAAAAAAAGAACAGCCATTACAGCTGTTCTTTCGTGTGCCCGGCGGCGTCCTACTCTCACAGGGGGAAACCCCCAACTACCATCGGCGCTGAGAAGCTTAACTTCCGTGTTCGGTATGGGAACGGGTGTGACCTTCTCGCCATCGCCACCAGACTATTTGATTGAGGTTGTTTGCACCCTCAAAACTAGATAATTGTAAGAAGAAAACAAGAGAAACGAGTAATCTATTTGGTTAAGTCCTCGAACGATTAGTATCAGTCAGCTCCACACGTCACCGCGCTTCCACCTCTGACCTATCAACCTGATCATCTTTCAGGGTTCTTACTAGCTTGCGCTATGGGAAATCTCATCTTGAGGGGGGCTTCATGCTTAGATGCTTTCAGCACTTATCCCGTCCGCACATAGCTACCCAGCGATGCCTTTGGCAAGACAACTGGTACACCAGCGGTGCGTCCATCCCGGTCCTCTCGTACTAAGGACAGCTCCTCTCAAATTTCCTGCGCCCACGACGGATAGGGACCGAACTGTCTCACGACGTTCTGAACCCAGCTCGCGTACCGCTTTAATGGGCGAACAGCCCAACCCTTGGGACCGACTACAGCCCCAGGATGCGATGAGCCGACATCGAGGTGCCAAACCTCCCCGTCGATGTGGACTCTTGGGGGAGATAAGCCTGTTATCCCCGGGGTAGCTTTTATCCGTTGAGCGATGGCCCTTCCATGCGGAACCACCGGATCACTAAGCCCGACTTTCGTCCCTGCTCGACTTGTAGGTCTCGCAGTCAAGCTCCCTTGTGCCTTTACACTCTGCGAATGATTTCCAACCATTCTGAGGGAACCTTTGGGCGCCTCCGTTACTCTTTAGGAGGCGACCGCCCCAGTCAAACTGCCCACCTGACACTGTCTCCCGCCCCGATCAGGGGCGTGGGTTAGAATTTCAATACAGCCAGGGTAGTATCCCACCGACGCCTCCACCGAAGCTGGCGCTCCGGTTTCTCAGGCTCCTACCTATCCTGTACAAGCTGTACCAAAATTCAATATCAGGCTACAGTAAAGCTCCACGGGGTCTTTCCGTCCTGTCGCGGGTAACCTGCATCTTCACAGGTACTATAATTTCACCGAGTCTCTCGTTGAGACAGTGCCCAGATCGTTACGCCTTTCGTGCGGGTCGGAACTTACCCGACAAGGAATTTCGCTACCTTAGGACCGTTATAGTTACGGCCGCCGTTTACTGGGGCTTCGATTCAGAGCTTCGCGTGAGCTAACCCCTCCTCTTAACCTTCCAGCACCGGGCAGGCGTCAGCCCCTATACTTCGCCTTGCGGCTTCGCAGAGACCTGTGTTTTTGCTAAACAGTCGCCTGGGCCTATTCACTGCGGCTCATCTAGGCTATTCACCCAAATGAGCACCCCTTCTCCCGAAGTTACGGGGTCATTTTGCCGAGTTCCTTAACGAGAGTTCTCTCGCTCACCTTAGGATTCTCTCCTCGCCTACCTGTGTCGGTTTGCGGTACGGGCACCTTTTATCTCGCTAGAGGCTTTTCTTGGCAGTGTGGAATCAGGAACTTCGGTACTATATTTCCCTCGCTGTCACAGCTCAGCCTTCACGCAAGCGGGATTTGCCTCACTTGCAGCCTAACTGCTTAGACGCGCATATCCGACAGCGCGCTTACCCTATCCTACTGCGTCCCCCCATTGCTCAAACGATAAAGAGGTGGTACAGGAATATCAACCTGTTGTCCATCGCCTACGCCTTTCGGCCTCGGCTTAGGTCCCGACTAACCCTGAGAGGACGAGCCTTCCTCAGGAAACCTTAGGCATTCGGTGGATGGGATTCTCACCCATCTTTCGCTACTCATACCGGCATTCTCACTTCTAAGCGCTCCACCAGTCCTTACGGTCTGACTTCAACGCCCTTAGAACGCTCTCCTACCACTGACATCTAAGATGTCAATCCACAGCTTCGGTGATACGTTTAGCCCCGGTACATTTTCGGCGCAGAGTCACTCGACCAGTGAGCTATTACGCACTCTTTAAATGGTGGCTGCTTCTAAGCCAACATCCTGGTTGTCTAAGCAACTCCACATCCTTTTCCACTTAACGTATACTTTGGGACCTTAGCTGGTGGTCTGGGCTGTTTCCCTTTTGACTACGGATCTTATCACTCGCAGTCTGACTCCCACGGATAAGTCTTTGGCATTCGGAGTTTGTCTGAATTCGGTAACCCGATGAGGGCCCCTAGTCCAAACAGTGCTCTACCTCCAAGACTCTTACAACGTGAGGCTAGCCCTAAAGCTATTTCGGAGAGAACCAGCTATCTCCAAGTTCGATTGGAATTTCTCCGCTACCCACACCTCATCCCCGCACTTTTCAACGTGCGTGGGTTCGGGCCTCCAGTTGGTGTTACCCAACCTTCACCCTGGACATGGGTAGATCACCTGGTTTCGGGTCTACGACCACATACTCATTCGCCCTATTCAGACTCGCTTTCGCTGCGGCTCCGTCTTCTCAACTTAACCTTGCATGTAATCGTAACTCGCCGGTTCATTCTACAAAAGGCACGCCATCACCCATGAACGGGCTCTGACTACTTGTAGGCACACGGTTTCAGGATCTCTTTCACTCCCCTTCCGGGGTGCTTTTCACCTTTCCCTCACGGTACTGGTTCACTATCGGTCACTAGGGAGTATTTAGCCTTGGGAGATGGTCCTCCCAGCTTCCGACGGGATTTCTCGTGTCCCGCCGTACTCAGGATCCACTCAGGAGGGAACGAAGTTTCAACTACAGGGTTTTTACCTTCTCTGACGGGCCTTTCCAGACCACTTCATCTACCCCGTTCCTTTGTAACTCCATGTTGAGTGTCCTACAACCCCAAGAGGCAAGCCTCTTGGTTTGGGCTATGTCCCGTTTCGCTCGCCGCTACTCAGGGAATCGCGTTTGCTTTCTCTTCCTCCGGGTACTTAGATGTTTCAGTTCCCCGGGTCTGCCTTCAATACCCTATGTATTCAGGTAAAGATACTGTTCCATTACGAACAGTGGGTTTCCCCATTCGGAAATCTCCGGATCAAAGCTTACTTACAGCTCCCCGAAGCATATCGGTGTTAGTCCCGTCCTTCATCGGCTCCTAGTGCCAAGGCATCCACCGTGCGCCCTTTCTAACTTAACCTAAAAGGTCATTTCTCTATTGAATAGAGAGAAAAACTAAAATGGCGATCACTCGGTTTTTTCTTGGTTCTTCTTACTTACGATTATCTAGTTTTCAAGGAACAAAAAAGCTTTGAGGGAATTGCTCCCTCAAAACTAAACAAACAAGCGTACAACAGTACGAATCGAAAGATTCGCATTCCGATTGCCTTTACGGCAATATCCTTAGAAAGGAGGTGATCCAGCCGCACCTTCCGATACGGCTACCTTGTTACGACTTCACCCCAATCATCTGTCCCACCTTAGGCGGCTGGCTCCAAAAGGTTACCCCACCGACTTCGGGTGTTACAAACTCTCGTGGTGTGACGGGCGGTGTGTACAAGGCCCGGGAACGTATTCACCGCGGCATGCTGATCCGCGATTACTAGCGATTCCGGCTTCATGCAGGCGAGTTGCAGCCTGCAATCCGAACTGAGAATGGATTTATGGGATTGGCTCGACCTCGCGGCTTCGCGACCCTTTGTTCCATCCATTGTAGCACGTGTGTAGCCCAGGTCATAAGGGGCATGATGATTTGACGTCATCCCCACCTTCCTCCGGTTTGTCACCGGCAGTCACCTTAGAGTGCCCAACTGAATGCTGGCAACTAAGATCAAGGGTTGCGCTCGTTGCGGGACTTAACCCAACATCTCACGACACGAGCTGACGACAACCATGCACCACCTGTCACTCTGTCCCCCGAAGGGGAACGCCCTATCTCTAGGGTTGTCAGAGGATGTCAAGACCTGGTAAGGTTCTTCGCGTTGCTTCGAATTAAACCACATGCTCCACCGCTTGTGCGGGCCCCCGTCAATTCCTTTGAGTTTCAGCCTTGCGGCCGTACTCCCCAGGCGGAGTGCTTAATGCGTTTGCTGCAGCACTAAAGGGCGGAAACCCTCTAACACTTAGCACTCATCGTTTACGGCGTGGACTACCAGGGTATCTAATCCTGTTCGCTCCCCACGCTTTCGCGCCTCAGCGTCAGTTACAGACCAGAGAGCCGCCTTCGCCACTGGTGTTCCTCCACATCTCTACGCATTTCACCGCTACACGTGGAATTCCGCTCTCCTCTTCTGCACTCAAGTTCCCCAGTTTCCAATGACCCTCCCCGGTTGAGCCGGGGGCTTTCACATCAGACTTAAGGAACCGCCTGCGCGCGCTTTACGCCCAATAATTCCGGACAACGCTTGCCACCTACGTATTACCGCGGCTGCTGGCACGTAGTTAGCCGTGGCTTTCTGGTCAGGTACCGTCAAGGTACCGGCAGTTACTCCGATACTTGTTCTTCCCTGACAACAGAACTTTACGACCCGAAGGCCTTCATCGTTCACGCGGCGTTGCTCCGTCAGACTTTCGTCCATTGCGGAAGATTCCCTACTGCTGCCTCCCGTAGGAGTCTGGGCCGTGTCTCAGTCCCAGTGTGGCCGATCACCCTCTCAGGTCGGCTACGCATCGTTGCCTTGGTGAGCCGTTACCTCACCAACTAGCTAATGCGCCGCGGGCCCATCTGTAAGTGACAGCCGAAACCGTCTTTCAGCTTTCCCTCATGTGAGGGAAAGGATTATCCGGTATTAGCTCCGGTTTCCCGAAGTTATCCCAGTCTTACAGGCAGGTTGCCCACGTGTTACTCACCCGTCCGCCGCTGATCTTCAAAAGCAAGCTAATGAAGATCCGCTCGACTTGCATGTATTAGGCACGCCGCCAGCGTTCGTCCTGAGCCAGGATCAAACTCTCCAAGAAAGAGTTATGAGTTAGCTCATAAAGTTAAAACGTTGGCTCATGTTCTTCTATAATAGAAGTCATGATAATTTATTGTTTGTTGACGCTTGTTTGTTTAGTTTTCAAAGAACAATTCACCGACCAACTCATCACGTCAGCTTTATTATACTAACATGTATGATTCATATGGTCAAATGATTTTTTATGGTGGAGCCTAGCGGGATCGAACCGCTGACCTCCTGCGTGCAAGGCAGGCGCTCTCCCAGCTGAGCTAAGGCCCCAGATTAAATTAAGATGGTCGGGAAGACAGGATTCGAACCTGCGACCCCTTGGTCCCAAACCAAGTGCTCTACCAAGCTGAGCTACTCCCCGTTATATGAGAAAAAATAATGGCGCGCCCGAAAGGAGTCGAACCCATAACCTTCTGATCCGTAGTCAGACGCTCTATCCAATTGAGCTACGGGCGCATATTTAATAGTTTTTAGCTAACTTGGTGCCGAGGACCGGAATCGAACCGGTACGGTAGTCACCTACCGCAGGATTTTAAGTCCTGTGCGTCTGCCAGTTCCGCCACCCCGGCTAAGAAATGGAGCGGAAGACGGGATTCGAACCCGCGACCCCAACCTTGGCAAGGTTGTATTCTACCACTGAACTACTTCCGCATTTATGGAAAGTTATTTTGCTGCCGCAAAAAACTATGGTGCGGGTGAAGGGAGTCGAACCCCCACGCCTTGCGGCGCCAGATCCTAAGTCTGGTGCGTCTGCCAATTCCGCCACACCCGCATATTGAATTTATTCCGCCGAAGCAGAAATTAAGGAAGATTATTTTTGCTGGCGCAAAAAAATCTTGGTGAGCCATGAAGGACTCGAACCTTCGACCCTCTGATTAAAAGTCAGATGCTCTACCGACTGAGCTAATGGCTCGTACAAAAGGTGCCGGCAAGAGGACTTGAACCCCCAACCTACTGATTACAAGTCAGTTGCTCTACCAATTGAGCTACACCGGCATAGTGTGTAAAAGTTATTAATATTGAACCCTGGACAAGTATTCGTCGTCCTGATCTCAGTAAGCATAATCAAGCAGCAGCTCGATCAGTACGCTGATGTTTCTCAAAGGAGCATATTCGTTCGTGCTCTACCAATTGAGCTACACCGGCATTTATATTTTCTTTGTAGAGAATATATGGTGGAGGATGACGGGATCGAACCGCCGACCCTCTGCTTGTAAGGCAGATGCTCTCCCAGCTGAGCTAATCCTCCATATATATGCCCGGCGGCGTCCTACTCTCACAGGGGGAAACCCCCAACTACCATCGGCGCTGAGAAGCTTAACTTCCGTGTTCGGTATGGGAACGGGTGTGACCTTCTCGCCATCGCCACCAGACTATTTGATTGAGGTTTTAGTTATTTTGCTTCGCAAAAAACTTTGTTCCCTCAAAACTAGATAATGTGTAAGAAGAATAAGAAGAAACGAGTAATCTATTTGGTTAAGTCCTCGAACGATTAGTATCAGTCAGCTCCACACGTCACCGCGCTTCCACCTCTGACCTATCAACCTGATCATCTTTCAGGGTTCTTACTAGCTTGCGCTATGGGAAATCTCATCTTGAGGGGGGCTTCATGCTTAGATGCTTTCAGCACTTATCCCGTCCGCACATAGCTACCCAGCGATGCCTTTGGCAAGACAACTGGTACACCAGCGGTGCGTCCATCCCGGTCCTCTCGTACTAAGGACAGCTCCTCTCAAATTTCCTGCGCCCACGACGGATAGGGACCGAACTGTCTCACGACGTTCTGAACCCAGCTCGCGTACCGCTTTAATGGGCGAACAGCCCAACCCTTGGGACCGACTACAGCCCCAGGATGCGATGAGCCGACATCGAGGTGCCAAACCTCCCCGTCGATGTGGACTCTTGGGGGAGATAAGCCTGTTATCCCCGGGGTAGCTTTTATCCGTTGAGCGATGGCCCTTCCATGCGGAACCACCGGATCACTAAGCCCGACTTTCGTCCCTGCTCGACTTGTAGGTCTCGCAGTCAAGCTCCCTTGTGCCTTTACACTCTGCGAATGATTTCCAACCATTCTGAGGGAACCTTTGGGCGCCTCCGTTACTCTTTAGGAGGCGACCGCCCCAGTCAAACTGCCCACCTGACACTGTCTCCCGCCCCGATCAGGGGCGTGGGTTAGAATTTCAATACAGCCAGGGTAGTATCCCACCGACGCCTCCACCGAAGCTGGCGCTCCGGTTTCTCAGGCTCCTACCTATCCTGTACAAGCTGTACCAAAATTCAATATCAGGCTACAGTAAAGCTCCACGGGGTCTTTCCGTCCTGTCGCGGGTAACCTGCATCTTCACAGGTACTATAATTTCACCGAGTCTCTCGTTGAGACAGTGCCCAGATCGTTACGCCTTTCGTGCGGGTCGGAACTTACCCGACAAGGAATTTCGCTACCTTAGGACCGTTATAGTTACGGCCGCCGTTTACTGGGGCTTCGATTCAGAGCTTCGCGTGAGCTAACCCCTCCTCTTAACCTTCCAGCACCGGGCAGGCGTCAGCCCCTATACTTCGCCTTGCGGCTTCGCAGAGACCTGTGTTTTTGCTAAACAGTCGCCTGGGCCTATTCACTGCGGCTCATCTAGGCTATTCACCCAAATGAGCACCCCTTCTCCCGAAGTTACGGGGTCATTTTGCCGAGTTCCTTAACGAGAGTTCTCTCGCTCACCTTAGGATTCTCTCCTCGCCTACCTGTGTCGGTTTGCGGTACGGGCACCTTTTATCTCGCTAGAGGCTTTTCTTGGCAGTGTGGAATCAGGAACTTCGGTACTATATTTCCCTCGCTGTCACAGCTCAGCCTTCACGCAAGCGGGATTTGCCTCACTTGCAGCCTAACTGCTTAGACGCGCATATCCGACAGCGCGCTTACCCTATCCTACTGCGTCCCCCCATTGCTCAAACGATAAAGAGGTGGTACAGGAATATCAACCTGTTGTCCATCGCCTACGCCTTTCGGCCTCGGCTTAGGTCCCGACTAACCCTGAGAGGACGAGCCTTCCTCAGGAAACCTTAGGCATTCGGTGGATGGGATTCTCACCCATCTTTCGCTACTCATACCGGCATTCTCACTTCTAAGCGCTCCACCAGTCCTTACGGTCTGACTTCAACGCCCTTAGAACGCTCTCCTACCACTGACATCTAAGATGTCAATCCACAGCTTCGGTGATACGTTTAGCCCCGGTACATTTTCGGCGCAGAGTCACTCGACCAGTGAGCTATTACGCACTCTTTAAATGGTGGCTGCTTCTAAGCCAACATCCTGGTTGTCTAAGCAACTCCACATCCTTTTCCACTTAACGTATACTTTGGGACCTTAGCTGGTGGTCTGGGCTGTTTCCCTTTTGACTACGGATCTTATCACTCGCAGTCTGACTCCCACGGATAAGTCTTTGGCATTCGGAGTTTGTCTGAATTCGGTAACCCGATGAGGGCCCCTAGTCCAAACAGTGCTCTACCTCCAAGACTCTTACAACGTGAGGCTAGCCCTAAAGCTATTTCGGAGAGAACCAGCTATCTCCAAGTTCGATTGGAATTTCTCCGCTACCCACACCTCATCCCCGCACTTTTCAACGTGCGTGGGTTCGGGCCTCCAGTTGGTGTTACCCAACCTTCACCCTGGACATGGGTAGATCACCTGGTTTCGGGTCTACGACCACATACTCATTCGCCCTATTCAGACTCGCTTTCGCTGCGGCTCCGTCTTCTCAACTTAACCTTGCATGTAATCGTAACTCGCCGGTTCATTCTACAAAAGGCACGCCATCACCCATTAACGGGCTCTGACTACTTGTAGGCACACGGTTTCAGGATCTCTTTCACTCCCCTTCCGGGGTGCTTTTCACCTTTCCCTCACGGTACTGGTTCACTATCGGTCACTAGGGAGTATTTAGCCTTGGGAGATGGTCCTCCCAGCTTCCGACGGGATTTCTCGTGTCCCGCCGTACTCAGGATCCACTCAGGAGGGAACGAAGTTTCAACTACAGGGTTTTTACCTTCTCTGACGGGCCTTTCCAGACCACTTCATCTACCCCGTTCCTTTGTAACTCCATGTTGAGTGTCCTACAACCCCAAGAGGCAAGCCTCTTGGTTTGGGCTATGTCCCGTTTCGCTCGCCGCTACTCAGGGAATCGCGTTTGCTTTCTCTTCCTCCGGGTACTTAGATGTTTCAGTTCCCCGGGTCTGCCTTCAATACCCTATGTATTCAGGTAAAGATACTGTTCCATTACGAACAGTGGGTTTCCCCATTCGGAAATCTCCGGATCAAAGCTTACTTACAGCTCCCCGAAGCATATCGGTGTTAGTCCCGTCCTTCATCGGCTCCTAGTGCCAAGGCATCCACCGTGCGCCCTTTCTAACTTAACCTAAAAGGTCATTTCTCTATTGAATAGAGAGAAAAACTAAAATGGCGATCACTCGGTTTTTTCTTGGTTCTTCTTACTTACGATTATCTAGTTTTCAAGGAACAAAAAAGCTTTGAGAGAATTGCTCCCTCAAAACTAAACAAACAAGCGTACAACAGTACGAATCGAAAGATTCGCATTCCGATTGCCTTTACGGCAATATCCTTAGAAAGGAGGTGATCCAGCCGCACCTTCCGATACGGCTACCTTGTTACGACTTCACCCCAATCATCTGTCCCACCTTAGGCGGCTGGCTCCAAAAGGTTACCCCACCGACTTCGGGTGTTACAAACTCTCGTGGTGTGACGGGCGGTGTGTACAAGGCCCGGGAACGTATTCACCGCGGCATGCTGATCCGCGATTACTAGCGATTCCGGCTTCATGCAGGCGAGTTGCAGCCTGCAATCCGAACTGAGAATGGATTTATGGGATTGGCTCGACCTCGCGGCTTCGCGACCCTTTGTTCCATCCATTGTAGCACGTGTGTAGCCCAGGTCATAAGGGGCATGATGATTTGACGTCATCCCCACCTTCCTCCGGTTTGTCACCGGCAGTCACCTTAGAGTGCCCAACTGAATGCTGGCAACTAAGATCAAGGGTTGCGCTCGTTGCGGGACTTAACCCAACATCTCACGACACGAGCTGACGACAACCATGCACCACCTGTCACTCTGTCCCCCGAAGGGGAACGCCCTATCTCTAGGGTTGTCAGAGGATGTCAAGACCTGGTAAGGTTCTTCGCGTTGCTTCGAATTAAACCACATGCTCCACCGCTTGTGCGGGCCCCCGTCAATTCCTTTGAGTTTCAGCCTTGCGGCCGTACTCCCCAGGCGGAGTGCTTAATGCGTTTGCTGCAGCACTAAAGGGCGGAAACCCTCTAACACTTAGCACTCATCGTTTACGGCGTGGACTACCAGGGTATCTAATCCTGTTCGCTCCCCACGCTTTCGCGCCTCAGCGTCAGTTACAGACCAGAGAGCCGCCTTCGCCACTGGTGTTCCTCCACATCTCTACGCATTTCACCGCTACACGTGGAATTCCGCTCTCCTCTTCTGCACTCAAGTTCCCCAGTTTCCAATGACCCTCCCCGGTTGAGCCGGGGGCTTTCACATCAGACTTAAGGAACCGCCTGCGCGCGCTTTACGCCCAATAATTCCGGACAACGCTTGCCACCTACGTATTACCGCGGCTGCTGGCACGTAGTTAGCCGTGGCTTTCTGGTCAGGTACCGTCAAGGTACCGGCAGTTACTCCGATACTTGTTCTTCCCTGACAACAGAACTTTACGACCCGAAGGCCTTCATCGTTCACGCGGCGTTGCTCCGTCAGACTTTCGTCCATTGCGGAAGATTCCCTACTGCTGCCTCCCGTAGGAGTCTGGGCCGTGTCTCAGTCCCAGTGTGGCCGATCACCCTCTCAGGTCGGCTACGCATCGTTGCCTTGGTGAGCCGTTACCTCACCAACTAGCTAATGCGCCGCGGGCCCATCTGTAAGTGACAGCCGAAACCGTCTTTCAGCTTTCCCTCATGTGAGGGAAAGGATTATCCGGTATTAGCTCCGGTTTCCCGAAGTTATCCCAGTCTTACAGGCAGGTTGCCCACGTGTTACTCACCCGTCCGCCGCTGATCTTCAAAAGCAAGCTAATGAAGATCCGCTCGACTTGCATGTATTAGGCACGCCGCCAGCGTTCGTCCTGAGCCAGGATCAAACTCTCCAAGAAAGAGTTATGAGTTAGCTCATAAAGTTAAAACGTTGGCTCATGTTCTTCTATAATAGAAGTCATGATAATTTATTGTTTGTTGACGCTTGTTTGTTTAGTTTTCAAAGAACAATTTTTTGCCGCTCCGTTAGAAGCAACTCTTATATATTACCAGGTTCAAAACCCGATGTCAATAAGTTTTTTGATTTTCTTTGTCGCTAACTAAGTAGCTCGTAGCAACAGATATAAATATAGCACCTTTATTCTGCAATAGCAATATCTTTTTGCTATTTTTATTCGTGTTATTAAAAGAAAGATAATTCATATTTCTGTGTCCAAATCTATCTGTAAAGAGTTTACTTTTGTTAAGAATGATCTCTCATTGCTTCATTAAATGAAAAAGGCAAAGCGGCCAATGCCGTTTTGCCTTTCCTCCTATCTATTAACGGTGACGCATCAATGGGAATAATAGTACATCCCTGATGGATGGTGAATTCGTCAGCAGCATGACCAATCGGTCGATACCGATTCCGAGTCCGCCTGTTGGAGGCATTCCGTATTCCAATGCTTCGATGAAATCGTCGTCCATTTCATGGGCTTCGTCATTTCCTTGTTCTTTTTCTTTTAGCTGAGCTTCAAAACGCTCTCTTTGGTCAATCGGATCATTCAGCTCAGTAAATGCGTTCGCATGCTCCCTTGCTACGATGAACAATTCGAAACGGTCTGTGAAGCGCTGGTCTTCGTCATTCTTTTTCGCGAGTGGAGAAATGTCAACCGGATGACCGTAAATGAATGTCGGCTGAATCAGATGCTCTTCTACCTTTTGCTCAAAAAACTCATTGACGATGTGGCCATACTGCATGTGCTCAGTGATTTCCACTCCATGCTCCTTGGCAAGTGCACGAGCTTCTTCCGTGCTCATTTGTGGCCAGAAGTCTACTCCTGTATATTCCTTAATCGCATCTACCATGTGGACTCTCTTCCACTCTGGCTTAAGATCGATTTCATATTCGCCATACTGGATTGTCGTTGTACCAAGAACATCTTGAGCAATGTACGCAACCATGTTCTCAGTAAGTGACATGATGTCTCTCCAGTCAGCATATGCTTCATAAAGTTCTAGCATTGTGAATTCCGGATTATGTCTCGTCGAAACACCTTCATTACGGAATACACGGCCAATTTCGTATACTTTTTCAAGGCCGCCGACAATCAGGCGCTTCAAGTGAAGCTCAATCGCGATTCTCATGTATAACTGCATATCAAGTGCGTTATGATGCGTGATGAACGGACGCGCAGAAGCTCCACCGGCAATTGAATGCATTAATGGCGTTTCTACTTCGAGATATCCTTGTCCATCCAAATAGCGGCGCATTGATTGGATGATGCGGCTGCGGTTGATGAAAGTCGTCTTACTGTCATTGCTGGTAATCAGATCAAGATAACGCTGACGGTATCGCTGCTCGACATCCTTCAGTCCGTGGAATTTTTCCGGAAGCGGACGAAGTGCTTTTGTCAGGAACACAAATTCTTGAGCTTTGATTGAAAGCTCGCCAACCTTTGTCTTGAAAAGCGTTCCCTCTATACCGATGATATCACCGAGATCAGCTGAATCAAAAACTTCATATTGTTCTTCACCGACTGCATCCTGGCGGACATAAATCTGGATTTGGCCAGCTAGGTCCTGGATATGCGCGAAGCCGGCTTTTCCTTTTCCGCGTTTTGTCATGATCCGTCCAGCTATTTTGATCGATACATTTTTTGCTTCAATCTCTTCTTTTTCCATTTCACCGTATTCATTAATCAGCTCTTCAGTAAGATGAGTGCGTTCGAATCTTTTGCCGAAAGGATCCATGCCTTTTTCACGCAATGAACTCATTTTGTCTCTTCTGACTCTGAGCTGGTCATTCAATTCTTCATGACTCATGTCGCTTTCACTCCAATATATATAATAGATTTATTATGTAATCCTGATTATGTTAGATGGATACTTTTATTATTTTACACAAACAAACGTATTCAGACATTAAAAATCTCTTTTTAATCGCCAAATAGAATAAAAACTGCCAGTTTGTCCACTGGCAGTTACATTTAAGGATAAAGGTATTATAGGAAAAGTGACCGTTAATGTCAATTTTTATCCAACCTGATGAGCTTCTTGCTCTTTTGCTTCTACTTCATCCGCGAAGTTTGTCAGCAAATTGACAAGCTCGTCTCTTGTGTTGCACTCATTGATTCCGTTACGGACTATTGCGTTGCCTCGAATGCCTTTTAGGTACCAAGCAGCATGCTTGCGCATTTCGCGTACGGCAATATGTTCATTTTTCAAAGCGATCAGGCGGTCAAGGTGCAGGATGCTGACATCGATTTTTTCTCGTGCATTTGGTTCACCCATTAATTCGCCTGATTCCAGATATTTTACCGTACGGTAGATCATCCACGGGTTCCCTAGAGCAGCCCGTCCGATCATAACTCCGTCTACACCTGTCTCATCAAGCATTCTCTTGGCATCCTGAGGAGTCTGGACATCCCCGTTGCCGATTACAGGAATATTTACAGCCTGCTTCACGTCCCGGATGATATCCCAATTCGCTATTCCTTCATACATCTGTACACGTGTACGACCGTGAAGAGCAACTGCCTTACCGCCGGCGCGCTCTACAGCTTGCGCATTCTCGATGGCAAAAATATGATCCTCATCCCAGCCCATGCGCATTTTCACCGTTACCGGCTTTTCAACTGCATCAACAACTGCTGATACCATTTCATAGATTTTGTTTGGATCCAGCAGCCATTTAGCACCTGCATCACATTTCGTGATCTTCGGCACCGGGCATCCCATATTGATATCGATGATATCGGCATTTGTATTCTTGTCCACGTATTGTGCGGCCTTCACAAGTGTATCCTTTTCACCGCCAAAAATCTGAAGGCTCAACGGCTTTTCACGTTCATCTATATATAACATATCGAGTGTCCTGTCGTTTTGAGAAACAATTCCTTTGTCGCTGACCATTTCGGCACATACAAGTCCAGCGCCGAATTCTTTGACCGTCAGGCGGAATGCCGAGTTACAAATGCCGGCCATCGGTGCGAGGACGACCTGGTTTTTCATTTCAATATCGCCAATCTTAAGCATTTCATTCCTCCTTATGGTCCTATTAATATATTAATCCTACTGTGGGGTTAATTCATCTAATCCAACATCAAGGAATTCGGCGATCATATTGATCAGTCTTTCATCAGGCATCCTGTTGCCACGTTCGATTTCTCCCAGGATGGAGACAGAAACCCCTAGCTCTTTTGCGAAGCTTTCCTGCGTATAGCCCTTTAACTTTCGATAAGCGCGAATACGCCTTCCCCATTTTTCTGCTTCCATATTCGTACTCCTTCTCTATCCGGTATACTTAGTAAACAGTTTTTCAGTGGCTCCTTCATCGTTGGGAGCATGAGATTTGGGTCCATTTCAAGCAATGGAAGGATTACAAATGCGCGTTCGCTCATCCGAGGGTGCGGAATTGTAAGCTTCTCTGTTTCAATATTTTCGTGATTATACAGCAAAATGTCAAGGTCTAGCGTTCTAGGCCCCCATTTTATTTCCCTTTTTCTCCCAAGCTTTAATTCGATTTCAAGACAGGTATCCAAAAGTTTAATTGGTTCAAGGCTCGTCTTTACCTGAATGGCCATGTTTAAAAATTGATCCTGGTCAGTGTAGCCTACCGGGTCAGTCTCATAGACGGAAGAAGTTTTTATCACTGTGATGTTTTCATGGCTTTCAAGGAGGATGATTGCCTGTGTCAAATACCCAAAGCGGTCACCCATATTGGACCCTAGCGCAATATATGCATTGTTTTCCACTGTCATCTGCTCCTTGTGATCTCAACTGCAACTGATTTGTAGTGGCCGGGTATCGGCGGGTCCGGTTTGATGACTTTCACGTGGCATGCTTCCACCAGCGAAAAACGCTCAAGAATCGTCCCGGCAATTTTTTCAGCAATCGCTTCGACAAGCTTAAATGGCTGGCCTTCAACAATTTCCTTGCAGACCATATATAAATCCGCATAGTTAATTGACTCATTAAGATCATCGCTTTTTCCCGCCTTCGAAAGGTCCAGATCCACCGTTAAATCTACAGCAAAACGCTGGCCCAATCTTGTTTCTTCAGGAAAAACACCGTGATAGCCGTAAAACTCCATTTGGTTCACATGTATTTTATCCACTGTATTCACCCTTTCCCATCATCGCGTCCATCATTTTTGCCATCCGTGCCATCTCTTTCACATCATGGATCCGGACAATCTGACAGCCTTTCTGGATTCCGTAACACACAGTAGCACCGGTACCTTCTGTTCTTTCCGTAACAGGCAGATCGAGCACGCCGCCGATCATCGACTTTTTTGATGTGCCAAGGAGGACGGGATATCCTAAAGACACAAGCATATCAAGGTGGCGCATCATCTCAAGGTTTTCCCTGAGGTTTTTTGCAAAGCCGATTCCAGGGTCAAGGATAATTTGCTCATCGCTGACTCCTGCTTTTTTAGCGATTGTGATGCTTTCATACAAGTCATTTAGCACGTCACGAATGAAGTTTGAATAATTGCGGTCGTTCCGATTGTGCATCAGGATGATCGGCACTCCGGTTTCTGCCGCAACATTGGCGATTTCCGGATCTTCCTTCGCTCCCCAGATATCATTAATGATGGTAGCTCCAGCATCGACGGCACTTTTGGCAACCTTCGATTTATAAGTATCAATGGAGATTGGTACCTGAACTTCTTTCGAAATGGCTTCAATCGCCGGTACCACCCTGCCAATCTCCTCTTCATCAGAGATCCGTTCATGTCCCGGTCTTGTCGATTCGCCTCCGATATCAAGAATATCCGCTCCGTCAGCGATCATTTGTTTAGCATGTAAGACAGCATGATCAAGGTGATTGTATTTCCCGCCGTCTGAAAAAGAATCAGGCGTAACGTTCAATATCCCCATGATCAGTGTTTTATTGGTGAAGTCCAGTGTATAAGGACCGGCTTTTATCACGGTATTCATGTATGAGCTCCTCCATCCAATTTCGTTCTGCTCCATATTGTTTCCCGTTTAGCTTCATATTTGTCAAACAGGCTGTTCACCAACACGCCTGATTTCCCGGGAAAGCTTTTTCCTGAAAAGTCCCTGACCGGAACGATTTCCTGAATTGAATTAGTCAGGAACATTTCATCAGCTGCTTCGGCTTCTTTCTTTTTGTAAAAGCCTTCACGAACCTCGATGCCTGCGTTGCGGGCAAGCGCGATGACGAACCTGCGGGTGATCCCATTCAAAATCCCCGTCTCGACAGCAGGCGTATACAGGACATCATCCCTGTACCAGAAAATATTCGAGACAATTCCTTCGGCTAAAAAGCCATCACCTGTCAGGAAAATTCCTTCTGTATCCATTGCAGGACCTACCTCACGCTTGGCGAGTATATTATTAAGATAATGGTGGGATTTCAGCCGCTCTGCTCCCTCGGGTGTGTTACGCCTCAAGTCCAGGAGAACAGCCTTTTTCTCACTCATCTCCCCAGCAGGCGGCAGCGGCTTCGCAAATACGATCACATTCGGTTCCCGGTAACTCCCTGTCTGCAAACCTATATCGCCATTCCCAGCCGAAAAATTTAAGCGGATATAGGCATCCTTGAGATTATTTTTAGCTAATAAGCCTTCGAGGATCTTAACACTTTCCTCCCGTGTAAATTCAGCTTCGATATTCAAAACACGCAGGCTCGCATTCAGCCGCTCCAGATGATCATCCAGCAGAAAAGGATGGCCATTGTATATCCTGAACGTTTCGAACACGCCCAAACCGTAAAGGAAGCCGTGGTCAAAAGGGGAAATAGTGATTTCATCCTTTGAGACGAACTGGCCATTCATGTATACAAACATTATAAACTTACTTCCTTAGCAGTTTTGTAATGGGCAATGAAATTGCGCAGAAGCTGCTTTCCTGGCGTCGTTAAAATTGATTCCGGGTGGAATTGAACGCCTTCGACAGGAAGCGTTTTGTGGCGGATCGCCATGATTTCGCCTTCCTGCGTCCATGCTGAGACCTCCAGACAGTCGGGAAGGGTTTCTTTTTTTACGATGAGCGAATGGTAGCGAGCCGCAGGGAATGGATTTTCCAATCCTTCAAAAATCGTCTTGCCATCATGATAGACCAAAGAAGTTTTGCCATGCATGAGCCGCTCCGCACGGACCACGTCACCGCCAAATACCTGCGCGATAGACTGATGACCGAGACAGACACCGAAAATCGGTGTCTTGCCTGAAAAATTCTTGATTGCTTCCAGGCTGATGCCTGCTTCATTCGGGCTGCACGGCCCCGGCGAGATCATCAAGAACTGTGGGTCAAGCTCCGCAATGCCTTTGATGGACGTCTGATCGTTGCGGATGACATTGAGCTCTTCGCCCATTTCACCCAAATACTGAACGAGATTATATGTGAATGAATCATAATTATCAATCATCAAAATCATGCTTTACCCTCCGCAAGCTCTTTCGCCTTCCAAAGAGCAATTGCTTTCTTTAACGATTCTTTGTATTCATTGGCAGGGATCGAGTCGATGACGACACCTGCTCCTGCCTGGACATGAGCCATCCCATCCTTGACCAGCATCGTCCGGATAATGATGTTCAGCTCCATGTTGCCGTTAAAACCGAACCACCCAAGCGAGCCCGTATAAGGTCCGCGTCTCACCGGCTCAAGTTCTTCAATGATTTCCATTGTCCTTACCTTCGGAGCACCGGTAATCGTACCCCCAGGGAAGGTCGCATTGACAACATCGAACCAGGTCTCGCCCTCTGCCAACTCTCCCCGGACATTAGAAACGATATGCATGACATGCGAGTACTTTTCAATGACCATGAACTCATTGACTTCGACCGTACCGAACTTGCACACCCTGCCGAGGTCATTCCTTTCAAGGTCTACTAGCATGACGTGTTCCGCACGCTCTTTTTCATTGTTGATCAGTTCATTGGCAAGCTGCAAATCTTCTTCATCTGTCCTGCCCCTTGATCTCGTGCCGGCAATCGGCCTTGTGCTGACCTCAGAACCTTTTACTTTTGCTAAAAGTTCAGGCGAACCGCTGACGAGCTGGAATTCTTGTGTGTGCAGGTAACCCATATATGGAGATGGGTTCAGCTTACGAAGCTGCCTGTACACTTCAATCGCTTCCGTCTCAATCGGCTTGGACTGCCTGACAGATAGATTTACCTGGAAGACGTCTCCCTGGGCAATATATTGCTGCACCTTTTCAACCGCCTCGATGAATTCAGCTTCATCCATGGATACTTGCAGATCATCACGAGCAGGCTTTTTTTCAGCAGGAATGGCCGGTGTGTTTTCCTCCCACAGCCCTTTCCACTCTGAAAGCTTGTCCTCTGCCTGCTGCTCTTGTCCTTTTTCAGTTAAAACCATTAGCCACAGCTTATCTGTCTGATGGTCAAAAACAAACCATTCCTTGAATAGCTGGAAGTAGACTTCCGGGATTCCGGAATCGTCCTTAGCAAGTGCAGGAAGTTTTTCGATATAACGTGCATAATCATAGCTCAGATAGCCGATCGCACCCCCCTGGAAATCCGGCAAGTCTTCTACTGCAGGCACCTGATACTTTTCCATTTGATTTTTCATTAATTCAAGAGGGTTTCCCTCCAGCGTACTTGACGAACCACCCTGTGTGATGGTCAGCTGATTATTTTTACCCGAAAAAATTATCTCGGGATTGAATGCGGCGATACTGTACCGCCCGCCTCTCCCGCTTTCGAGGACGACATGCTCTTTATATTGTTGTGCAATATGATCATATTGATGAAAAAAACGTGAAGCTGTATAAGGAATCGTTTTTGATTGAATGCTATAGTGCGGCAAGCTTTTCACCCCTATTTTTTTCTCTTAATCCATCATACATGATGAAGGGCGCGCTTTCATTTTTAAAATAATGGTTTTTTCAAGAAAATGTCGGTTTTGCAAGAGATTTTTCTAAAAAAAACAAAAGAGACAAGCTCATCAGCCTGCCTCTTCATATAATTAGTCTTCGAATTAGTCTTCGAATTGATATAGTGGTGTGCTCAGGTAACGTTCTCCGTTACTTGGGATGACTGCCAGCACCTTTTTTCCTTTGCCGAGCTTTTTCGCTGTTTCCAAAGCTGCATAGATAGCTGCACCTGAAGAGATTCCGCCGAGGATTCCTGCTTCTTTTGCCGCGCGACGGGCGTAGTCGAATGCCTGCTCATTTTCAACCTTAAAGATTTCATCATACACATTTGTATCAAGTACACCAGGAACGAATCCTGCACCGATTCCCTGGATCTTGTGAGGTCCAGGTTTTCCGCCGGATAATACCGGGGAGTCGGTCGGCTCAACAGCGATGATCTTGATATTCTTGTATTTTTCACGAAGGACTTTACCTGCTCCTGTGATCGTTCCGCCCGTGCCGATACCTGCAATGAAGGCATCCAGCTGCTCACCCATCTGCTCGACGATTTCCGGTCCGGTCGTTCTCTCGTGGACAGAAGGATTTGATTCATTCTCGAACTGCTGAGGCATGAAGTAACCATTTTCCTTTGCTAGTTCCTCCGCTTTGCGAATCGCGCCGCCCATTCCTTCGGGGCCAGGAGTCAATACCAGGTCCGCCCCATAAGCACGAAGCAGATTTCTGCGCTCCATACTCATTGTCTCGGGCATGACGAGAATTGCTTTGTAGCCTTTGGCTGCTGCTACCATCGCCAGTCCGATTCCGGTATTTCCGCTCGTTGGTTCGATGATTGTATCCCCTTGTTTCAAGGTCCCTTTTGCCTCAGCATCCTCAATCATCGCCAATGCGATACGGTCCTTCACGCTACTGCCCGGATTCATGTATTCAAGCTTTAAATAAACATCCGCACTTTGATCATCCACAAGTCTGTTCAATTTCACAATCGGTGTCTGGCCGACAAGCTCAGTAATAGAATTTGCAATACGTACCAAATTACCCACCCCTTTAATCCGACTATTTTAATTGGTTTTATTAAAATTTACCAGCACTTTAGGTCTATGTCAATTAGTATGCTTCATCATGGTCAAAAATCAGTCTTTTGCCCATCCTTTTTAAACTAACCTATTTTAAAGACTCTAAACAAAAAGCACCGGTCAATTAACCAGTGCTAGAAAACTATTTTTTACTACTTTCACCATAAAACCAGCTTACTTCAGCATCATTCCAGAACGCCCGTGCAGAAACAGGTATGTCCATTTGTTCAAGGGCAATCTGTCTGCGAATCTGGTTCTCGACTTCGCTAAAGCTATACTTCTTTCCTTCTAGTTTTTCATGAAGATAAACTATTGCATAACCGTTTTCCACTTTAACAGGGCCTGTCCATTCTTCAGGTTTCAGCGATTTCGCTGCATCGACTACCTCTGGGGAAACAAGTTCGTCTTCTTCGGTAACAAAGCCGATGTCTCCTCCTTCATTTGCCGAAAACTCGTCGATCGAACGCTCCATCGCGAGAGCAGTGAAACTGGAACCATCTTTCAGCTCTTTCACCGCTGAGTCAGCTTCTTTTTTCGTTTCGACGATTATTTGCGACAGATGGTAGGATGCAGGTATGTCAAACAGGCTATTATTCTGTTCATAAAAAGACTTCATATCTTCTTCTGACACTTTAACATCCTTTGTTAGAAGCTCTTCGAGCAGCAGACTGTATTTAATTTGCTGCTTCCAGCTTTCTTCGGTTTTTGGCTCATTGCCAGCTGAAGAATACATCGCTTTATATATTGTCAATTCACGCTCTACGGCCTCGTCAGAAACTTTGATGTTATATTCATCCGCCATTTGTTTGACAACTGACTGGTCAATCAGGTCCCTTAGAGTTTCTTGCCCGTATCTTTCTTCAAGCTCAGTCAGCCACTCCTGGCGTGTGATTGACTCCTTGCCAATTTCCGCCACAGTTTCCTTGTTCCCCTCGAGGATAGCAGGCTTGGCTATCAGCATCACAAGAGTTATCGCGTTCAAAATGGCTAACCCGGCAATAATGTACCAAAGCTGCTTTTTTTCCACTTCTCTTCCCCCAGATATCGCTTATTTCGCTTCTTTCTCTATCTCTTCCAGTTCCTCTTTTGTGAACATGTACTTTTCGTTGCAGAAATGGCAATGCGCTTCTGCCTGTCCCTCTTTTTCGATCATATCACGGATTTCTTCTGTGCCTAGGCTGATCAGCGCATTGCTGAACCGGTCCTTCGAGCAATTACACTCAAAATTAACCGGCATTGTATCAAGGACTTTAACGTTCTCTTTTCCAAGCAATTCTTCCAGCAATTCTTCAGGAGATAGTCCTTTTTCGATCAGCTTTGATACTGGCGGAAGCGATTGCAACCGCTGTTCGATCGCTGTAATCGTTTCTTCTGTTGTCCCAGGCATCAGCTGGATGATGAATCCTCCCGCTGCCTTGATGGAGTTATCAGGATTAACCAATACACCTACACCAACTGAAGAATTGACCTGTTCAGATGTTGCGAAGTAATACGTGAAGTCCTCTCCAAGCTCACCTGATACAATCGGCACCTGTCCTGTAAAATAGTCGCGCAACCCCAAATCCTTCACGACTGTAAGTGTTCCGTCTGTACCAACGCCTTGTCTTACATCAAGCTTGCCGTGTTCGTTCAAGTCGAAGTGGACATGGGGATTCGATACATAGCCCCTTACCTGACCTTTGGCATTGCTGTCCACAAGGATGAGTCCAAGCGGGCCTCCGCCCTCAATCTTGATTGTCAATTTATCATCGCCCTTGAGCATCGCACCCATCATTACGCCCGCTGTCATTGTCCGGCCAAGTGCGGCAGATGCTACAGGCCATGTATAATGGCGGCGCTGTGCTTCCCCAACTGTTTCTGTCGTTTTTGTTGCATATGCTCTGACCTGCCCGTCAAAAGCTAGTGCTCTTACTAAATAATCACTCATTTTTCTACTCCCTTCGTGCTGTGAAATTGTATGCATCCTCTCTTTTAGGAAGCTTAATTGTGTTTTTCGATATTGCGCTTATAGATAAGCTGCAATCCCTTTAACGTTAAAAATGGATCCACGGCATCGATGATATTTGATTCCTGGGCAATTAAATTTGCCAGGCCGCCTGTCGCGATCACTTTAGGAGGTACTTTACTCTTATCTTTCATCCGTTTAACTATTCCCTCTACTTGTCCAACATATCCATACAGTATGCCAGCTTGCATCGCCGAAACTGTATTCTTTCCAACCACGTCATCCGGTCTGCTGATTTCAATACGCGGAAGCTTTGCTGCCCTTGAATAGAGGGCCTCCGTGGAGATGCCGATCCCCGGCGCAATCGCTCCACCCATATATTGATTATGCTCATTGATATAGCAGTAAGTTGTAGCTGTACCAAAGTCGACAATGACCAGCGGGCTACCGTATTCGTGTATCGCCGCAACCGCATTGACGATACGGTCCGCTCCGACTTCTCTTGGATTTTCATATTTAATGTCCAGTCCGGTCTTAATTCCAGGACCGACGACCAACGGTTTGCGGTGGAAGTACTTCTGGCACATCCGCTCAAGCGAGAACATGATCGGCGGCACTACAGACGATATAATGATTCCATCAATATCTGAAAAAGAAAGATCAACATGGTCAAAAAGATTTTTGACGATCATGCCAAATTCATCTTCCGTTCTATGACGGTTCGTTTCTATTCTCCAATGGTGCTTTAACTCTTCTTTATCATAAACACCTAACACGATATTTGTATTCCCGACGTCAAAAACAAAAATCAAGCTATTCACCAACTTATTTATAGTTTTCTGGATCAATACTGAAAATATCATATCATAATCGCCAGGAATTCACTAAACAAAGTAAACCACTATTAATCCAAAGAAAAGAAACAGGTGCCCCGCTAAGAGCACCTGCTTCATAAATTCTATTCTTTTGGATTTTCATCGATAGCCTTTGGATCTTCGATGACTGAGTCAACTTTCTTATCAGTCTCTTCGATTGCAGGCATCTCATCTTTTTTCTTATTGATCGTTACTTTCATGTCATCATTCTCAACACTGACTTTGCGGTCAGGAAGACGGCCATGGTCGATCAAATGCTTGATTTGTTCTGCATCAAGGGTTTCAACCTCTAACAATGTGTTCGCAATTATATCAAGCTTATCACGATGCTCTGTTAGCAGCTTTTTCGCTCTTGCATAACTTTCCTTAATGATTGTCTGAATTTCAAGGTCGATTTCATATGCGATCTTGTCTGAGTAGTTTTGCTCATTGTTCAAGTCACGGCCTAAGAATACTTGCCCCTGTGCCTGACCGAACTGTAATGGACCGAGCTTATCACTCATACCGAATTCAGTAACCATTCTTCTAGCAATGCCTGTCGCACGCTGGAAGTCATTGTGTGCACCTGTGCTTACTTCACCAAAGACGATTTCTTCAGCTACACGGCCGCCAAGGAGACCAGTGATTTTGTCAAGAAGCTCTGGCTTTGTCATGAAGTAACGGTCTTCCTTAGGAAGCATGACGGCGTATCCACCGGCCTGTCCGCGAGGGACAATCGTTACCTTATGGACCATTTCCGCTTCATCAAGGACAACCCCGATGACGGTATGGCCAGCTTCATGGAATGCAACAATATTTCTTTCTTTCTTGGATATGACACGAGTCTTCTTGGCAGGACCGGCTATGACGCGGTCTGTTGCTTCATCCAGATCCTCCATGTCTATCTTCTTCTTATCTCTCCTCGCTGCAACAAGCGCAGCTTCGTTCAATAAGTTTTCTAGGTCCGCTCCAGAGAAACCTGGGGTACGGGCAGCAATACTTTTTAAGTTAACCGATTCATCCAACGGCTTATTTCTAGCATGTACCTTCAATACAGCTTCACGGCCTGTTACATCAGGACGGTCAACTGTGATCTGGCGGTCGAAACGCCCAGGACGCAGCAATGCTGGGTCAAGGATATCAGGGCGGTTGGTAGCGGCTACGATGATGATCCCTTCGTTGGCACCGAATCCGTCCATTTCTACAAGCAACTGGTTAAGCGTCTGTTCACGCTCATCATGCCCTCCGCCAAGACCAGCGCCACGCTGGCGGCCTACTGCATCAATTTCATCGATGAATATGATACATGGGGCATTCTTTTTAGCTGTTTCGAATAAATCACGTACACGTGATGCACCGACACCGACAAACATTTCTACGAAGTCGGAACCACTGATTGAGAAGAATGGCACACCAGCTTCCCCTGCAACAGCACGGGCAAGCAAAGTCTTACCAGTACCCGGAGGTCCAACCAAAAGGATTCCTTTTGGAATACGTGCCCCAAGGTCAGCGAATTTACGAGGGTCTTTCAGGAATTCAACGACCTCGACAAGCTCTTGCTTTTCTTCATCTGCACCCGCGACATCCTTGAAGCGGACTTTCTTCTTTTCTTCGTTATAAAGCTTCGCTTTGCTCTTGCCGAAGTTCATGACACGGCTTCCGCCGCCCTGAGCCTGGTTCAGCAAGAAGAAGAACAGAATGAAAATGATGATAAACGGAATGATGGACGTAAAGAACGTTACCCATCCGCTTGTTTCCTTAGCAGGCAAAATCTCTACATTTGCAGCTTCAGCTGCTTGCTCGATTCTGTTAAGAGTCTCTGGATTGTTCCAGACATATGTGATGAAGCCTTTTCCTTCTTCCTGGCCTTCCAACTGGCCTCTTACTTCATACACACCACGTTCAGGCTGCAGCGTCAAATCACCTTCAACATTGCCCGCCTCTAGTTCCTGCATGAATTTATCGTAAGAGATTGGTTCTGTTGGCTGGTTATTGCCATTGAAGAAACTCACAACTCCGATAATGACTAAAAATATCAATAAATAAAAGATGGTATTACGGAAGATCCGATTCATCCCTTACCTCCTCCCACGGTAGACAAACTATACTAAATAGTATCATAGCAAATTATGCTAATACAAGAAATTAACATTCAGAATATTTGCTTCTTACCCGAAATGTGAAATTTCATTCACTAAATTGTAACCGTATTAATTTGAATATACTTCTGGCTTCAGAACACCGATATATGGCAGGTTACGGTATTTTTCTGCGTAATCAAGACCATATCCGACAACAAACTCATCAGGAACGATGAACCCAACATAGTCGGCTGTAATATCGGCTTTCCTTCCTGTTGGTTTATCAAGAAGAGTGACGATTTTGATTGATTTCGCCTTACGGTATTTGAATAGCTCAACTAGATAGCTGAGAGTCAAACCGCTGTCGATGATGTCCTCGATGATCAGGATGTCTCTTCCTTCTACTGAAGTATCGAGGTCCTTTAGGATTTTCACCTCTCCGGAAGATACCATGGCATTTCCATAGCTGGAAACATCCATGAAGTCCATCTCAAGATACGTATCCATGCGCTTTAACAGGTCGCCCATGAATGGCATTGCACCTTTTAAAACACCAATTGCCAGTGGAAAGCGGTCCTGGTACTCATCAGTTAATTGAGCCGCCAACTGCCTGGTCTTTTCCTGGATTTCCTCTTCTGTAAACAATACCTTTTCAATATCATTTTTCATCATGATCCTTGTGCCCCCTGGAAGATATCAATACTTTATATAAGTTAATAGTAATAACCTGTTTCCTTCTGTTGATTCATGGTTCGATTTTTTCATGCCTGGAAGCCAAAGAATCCTGCCTTCCCTGTCTGTGACAATTGGCCATTCATCTCTTTGGGCTAATGGAATTTTCATGTCGATGAAAATATCCTTTACCTTTTTTGAACCCGTCATCCCCTTTAATGATATCCGGTCGCCATTTCGCCTTGTCCGGATGATCAACGGAGTTCCTGTTTGCTCCAGGTCAACGATAAAACAATCATTGGAAAATTCCCTTTCATGAGCACCATTGAGCAATTGAGCGTCAATGACCCCACCATTTGGCAACCTCAGCTGATCTGGCCCCGATAATTCGAAGCGATAGCTTTGCCTTTCTGGCGGATTCAGTTCAAAGTGGCAATTTCCATACGATCGTATGATTCTTAAACCGCTGGGGAAATCAAGAGTTCCAGATGGATGGGGATTGCGAATTATTGAAAAAATCTTTTCAATATGTATAGCGGAAAGAGAAGCAGGTCGATCATTGTAAAGATAATTTAATATTAGTTTAATCCCTCTTCTTTGTAAAGGCATTGGCATTTCCTGAAAGGAACTAATACTAATCGTTATCCTTTTGTCCTCTTTCTTCATTACTTTATTCAATTCTTCGCTAGTTAATTCAATAAGATACTCCTCATCCATCTGCAGTTCCTCGCTGAATCGCTGGAAGTGCTCATGGACCGCCGGATTCTCTTCTTTTAAAAAAGGGAGAACGGATTTTCTGAAACGATTCCTGCTATAGTATGCCTTCTCATTGCTTGGGTCAATTCTTGGCTTCAAAAGTTTCACGGAGCAATACTCTTCCAATTCCTCTTTTGCCAGGCATAAAAATGGCCTGAAAATCGTGAACGGACCAAATTTCCGCGAAAAAGGCATGCCTGCCCTTGCTTTTCCGGAACTTCCCCTCGTGAGCCTCATCAATACCGTTTCAACCTGGTCATCCCCATGATGGCCCAATGCAAGGTACTGAAGCTGATGCTTTTCCATAACTTGCTCGAAAAAGCTGTATCGGCACGCACGGGCAGCCTGCTGGGAGCTTAGCCCTGTCTCGCGCATATAGACCGGCACATCGATTCTCTTCATCTCAAAAGGGATATCCCGATTTTTACAAAAACCTTGCACAAACAGGGCATCCTGATAAGACTCATCACCACGGAACATATGGTCCACGTGGACAGCTACAATCTTTAGAGAATTCCGTTCCCGCTGTTCTGATAAAAAGTGGAGCAGTGCGAGCGAGTCCGGTCCTCCAGAAACCCCAACTGCAATGGACATGTTATTCAGCTGAAAACCATGCCTTTCTAGGAAGGCTTTTACCTTTTTTTCAATCATCTTGTTCTTCCTTACTTGTATTGCCGGTTTAAGACTATACCCATGCCGGCAAAACATTAATCTTCTAAATAACAAGGTTTATTTTATTCAGCTTAACACTTTCAACCTTCTTTTTTCAAAAAACAGAGCTGTATCCCTTATGTACGGACTAAGCGGCAAAAAGTTTCAAAAAATCAGGTGATCTGGCTATAAATATAGAAAAAATATAATAAAGAGATAATTAGTATGATGGTGACTGTTTCAAGGACCGAGGATTTCTTCTTTTTCTTATTGTATCCCTTCCTTGTTTGACGGCCAGCCGAACTTGATTTTGCCCTGGATGGGCTTGGATTTATATGTTGTTGTGCTTGCTTTTGCGGCACTGCCTTATGCTGTACGGTACTTTTCTTCGAAGCTGAACCTGGCTGATGGACCTGCAGCAGCTCTGACCGCATTTCCTTGGCTGATTGGTATTTGCCTGCAAGCGCGTTATAGATTACCTTTTCATAATTCTTCAATTCCCGGCTTTGTTTCACTTTATCCATGATTTCGCCTATTCCGCCAGTCTTTTTCGTAAACCTTTTCGGATATGCAGTGTTTACCATGATCATACCGACAGCGAATAAGTCATATCCTGGTTCTGCTTTCCTGCTGCCAAGTCCCCAATAGCCCCGGTCGAAGAATTCGGTGAACTCTTTAATCGACCTCCCTTGCATCGTCGTACCGCCGACATCTATGCATCGTATCCTTGCCGGGGGACCAGTCACAATCAAGTTATCAGGCTTCAAATCTCCAAATACCCAGCCATTTTCATGGAGCAGCTGCAAATCAGCAAGCAGTTGGAGTATCATCACGCCTGTCCAGTCTGGTCCTTTTTGCTGCAGGAAAGCGAGGAAATCTGGTCCTTTAATGAATTCCATCGCATAAAAGCTGACCTTTTTGCCCGGACGTTCCCAATCATCCACATCCAGCAAAGAAGGCCCGAGGGCAGATCCCTGGACCTTGGCAAAAGATTTCAACACATTGACCTCAGAAGTGATCGACATTCCATTGTCACTCATTTTCAATGCTACTTGTGTATTATTGGACCTTGCGAGATAAACAATCCCATTCGCTCCAAAACCAAGCTCTTTTATGATTATATATCGATTGTGATGCCATTTCCCTTCAATGATCGTACCAGGAATGACCTTACACAGATTCTTCAAAGAAGGATTCATCATCACCGGATAATAGGCTCCTTAAAGATCGTTTTTTATTGAAATGGGAAAGTGCTTCGCGAAGGGCAGGACCTGTTGGCGTGATTCCTCCTGTCGTCAGCTTGGCGAAAATGCTTGTGAGCGACTCAAGCTTCGGGGTCCAATCCAGCAGTTTTTCGACATCATTTCTTTTCCCGGGAAATACAAATACAGAGAAACGATTATCCCCTGACCTCGCATTCAGGCTTAAACTCAAGTCCAGCAGGGCTTCTTTTACGGTAGGAAGCTTGTGCTTCATGCTTGCGCTTGTATCGACAAGAATCAACACATCCAGCTCGACTGTCTCTCCAAGCTCGTCCACAACCTCCATAACTTCACCACGCTGCTCCGGCGGAAGATCTTCCACTGTCCGGCCGCCACCAAGGATTTGCTGAAGTTCCTTGTTCACTACTCCCTGCAGAGTCTGGGTCATCGCTTTCCTTGTTACCATCTGGACTGTTTGCGATAATTGCTGCGCATACACGATCTGGCTGACACCGCCGCCGGATAAAGCGATTCCCTCAATTTCTGTCATGCCCTGTTCATCTATAACATCCTGTTCCATCACACCAATGACATTGACTGTAATCCCCTGCTCCTTGGCCAGTGCAGCCATTGCAATCGGGTCTTCACCCTGGTTTGAGCAGCCATCCGTAATGAGCAATATTTGCCTGATTGTACCTGTTTTCATGCAATCCCCTCACTTCCAGGCTCAATTTTTACAATCTAGTAAAAGAGAGAAGCCTATAATAAATTTGTTATCATTTTCGACGAAGCTGAGGGGTTTTATACATAAAGAACGAGCAGATCGAGCAAAATAAGCTGTTAAGCTCTCTTTTGATAATTGGTCGCCGGGATTGAAGCCCATTTCGGGATATTGTGATCGATTTTTGCGACGACGACGGTCATGTCATCCTCAATCGAACCATCTCGAGAACGGATGACTTCCTCCATGATCAAGTCTGCGATTGCCTGCGGATCGTCTGTCTGAAGTTCATTGATTTTCCGTTTCATCCATAAATCATAGTTTTCAACATGCTTAGGGCCTTCGAATACGCCATCGCTCATCATCACCAGCAGATCACCTGCTTTCAGCTGTTCGCCGACAACATCTACCTCGAACTCTTGCAATATTCCCATCGGCAAATTGCTCGCCTGCACCTTCATTACTTTTCCGCCACGTTTGATGAAGCTTGGCGTCGAACCAATTTTTAAGAAACGTGCAGAAGCGTTTTGCAGGTCGATCATGACTAAGTCGAGGGTGGAGAAAATTTCATCGGTTGTCCTTAATGATAAGATCGAGTTCACTGATTTGATTGCTACTTTTTCTTCAATACCAGATTGCAGGATTTGCTGAAGCAGTAATAAAGTATCCCTGCTTTCGGAATGAGCTCTTTCACCATTGCCCATTCCGTCACTGATGGCAATCGCATACTTCCCTCCGCTCAGCTCAATGGTTGAATAACTGTCTCCTGAAATGAGATCCCCATCCTTAGCCGCATGCGCCACGCCTGTAGACACTGCATAGGCTTTTGCAGACCGGAATGTCACATGGCAAAAACCATTCGGAAATGTCGAACATTCTTCTGAATTGACTACGATATTTTCTTGAAGGATATCGGAAAGCATTGGTGCGATTAACTTTTCACATTCACCATGTCCCTGGCAATATGGTATCGTCATGTCAATATCCACATTCCCCTGTTCCAGACTGTAGATTTCCACATGCTCGATATGGATGCCGAACTCCCGGAGGGCGTCGAGTATTTGTTCTTCTTGTTTCGAGTGGTTCTCGCGTTCACGCTGAATCTCCTTAGCGAAATCCCCCATTACCTCTGAAACACCAAGCAATTGGTCAGCCACAAGCCGCCTGCTTTCCTGGACTTGTTTCTTGAGTTTTTTATTCGCCTGATAATAGGTCAACTGCTGCTGCATGATTTCCATTACCTTTTTCGACCTAGTGCAATGCTTGTCCCATTCGCGGGAAAGTTTTTGCGGCACTGCACCAGAATTTTGGTCCATCTCCTGCATAATCTCACTCATATAGTCATAGGTTGTATTAAAGTTCCTTGTCCAGCAATGGTCTTTCTTAAAGCATGTCTGGCACGTTTTCTCTGTCACATTGCTCAAGAAATAATCCATATCGCGATCAGTTTCTAGAGTTTCATCCTGCACCTGCAGAGTTGTGAAGCTTTTCGACAGAGCTTCAAATACATTCGAAAACTGGACGACACGCTGTGCAGTAACATCCCTCATTTTTCTCATATATTGCTGCTGCTCGGCCGAATACTCTGGTGTACCTGGAATATGTTTTGCGATTTTTGACGTAAGTGATTGAGGAGTAAGAAAGAACAGCAACACTGCCGCCGCAGATTCGGTCAGCGTCTGGCCGAGCGCGCCTCCGCCCTCGCCATACATACCGATTAACAGTGTGGCAATAAACAATCCAAGTGCCACCCCTGGTTTCCTTCCCTCTTTTAGCAAGCCGCCAAGCAAACCAGCAAAGGCCAGCAGGCTCATATGGTAAAAACTCGACACGTTCGCGAGACTGAAGATCAATCCTGTTACGACACCGACTGTGGAACCCACTGTGGCTCCGGCGACAAATGAGAATATGAGGACCAGATAACGGGACATTACGTGCTCTACCGACAAATCATAGATTGTCCAACCAATTGTTCCTGTCATCACTGAAGCAAGCATGATGATCAAACAGACTATTTCCTCCGTTTTCAATGACTGCTTGCGCTTGCTTGCTGTCATCAATGGGATGCTTTGCATGAAGATGAATGTCAACACAAGGCCTAGGCCAGCTTCGACTCCGGTCATCATTCCCTCATACAAAGTGATATTTCCTGACAAAATAAGAACTTTCAACATCTTGCCTATTAAAATAGTGAAAAATATATAAAACGGAAGGACTTTCATAGAATTCTGGATCCATTTTTTCGTCAGCTTGTATAACAGTAAAAATAAGAATACAGATCCAAACGTAAAGACGGCGTCAGTAAATGACAATGTTGCAGCTCCAGCAACCAATCCAAACAGCGCAATAGGTGCACGGTCTTTGCGGATCAAATACACAGCTGCAAAAAATGGAAGGCTAAAAGGGGTCAACTGAGCCAGTATCAAGGCACGGCCAAGCAAGAATCCAATAATCAGAAAGATATAGCCTTTTTTCAGGAAAAGGTTCTCAATTTTGGATTGCAGCTTCGACATGCCTTTTGCAAACCTGAATCGTGATTCCTCGAGATGAACTTCACCGATCGGTTCCATCATGTTCCTTTCTACCTTTTGCATTAAATACACTCCCCGTTTTTTTATCGTTGCTGATTATTATAAAAGGGAGCAATCCAGAAGTTTGTCAAAAATAAGGACAAGCATGAAAGTTTCGTTCGACGCATTTCCCCGAAAATAAAGCAATTACTCGAAATACCACGGATTATTTTAACCACCACGCCAAACTCCGCTAAAATTTACCTATTAATATTTTCATCTTTTATTTTAAAAATCCATTGACACTATTTTAATATCTATGTATTATATTTCTTGTGCCTCAAAACACATTATCAATATGGCGGTGTAGCTCAGCTGGCTAGAGCGTACGGTTCATACCCGTAAGGTCGGGGGTTCGATCCCCTCCGCCGCTACTTATTACGGCCCCTTGGTCAAGCGGTTAAGACACCGCCCTTTCACGGCGGTAACACGGGTTCGAATCCCGTAGGGGTCATCACACAAAAAACCTCGTTCCTTTTTAAGGAGCGAGGTTTTTTAGTATTTCCAGTCATTGCAAGGACTTTGCTTTTACCCCTTTCTCTTTCTTGCGCATTTTGGGGCAATGCAGACACTCTGCTTTTACCCAAATCCACTTCCTCACTGGTTTCCGGGCAATGCAAAGCCTTTCCTTTTACCCAAATCTACTTCCGCACTGGTTTTCGGGCAATGCAACGCCTTTCCTTTTACCCAAATTCACTTCCGCACTGATTTTCGGGCAATGCAACACCTCTCCTTTTACCTAAATCCACTTCCTCACTGGTTTTCGGGCAATGCAGCACCTTTCCTTTTACCCAAATCTACTTCCGCACTGGTTTTCGGGCAATGCAACGCCTTTCCTTTTACCCAAATTCACTTCCACACTGATTTTCGGGCAATGCAACCCTCCTTAAGCAAAACAAAAAGACAAGCCCTTTAATAGACTTGTCTTGGTATAGCATGATTCCTGCTATTATATATATTCATTTAGCAGCAAGTTACCCTCTTCTAGCTCCTCTTCCGCCGCGCTTAGATTCGGTTGCGCGTTTTAGAGAAGACAGGCGGTCTTCACTGTCCTTCAAGAATTTCGCCATTTTTGATTCGAAATTTTCCGGACGGGCATTGCGGTTGTCGTGTCCTCTTCCGCCGCCGCGTGGTGGACGTTGAGAGTAAGGTCTTGATTCAGATCTTTCTGGTCTTGCAGGTCGTTCTGGTCTATCAACAGCCTTCTTGATAGATAAACCGATTTTACCGTCTTTTTCAACATTGATAACCTTTACTTCAACCTGGTCGCCCACTTTGAGGTGGTCATTAATGTCTTTTACATAGTTGTCTGCAACCTCACTGATATGGACCAGTCCAGTTGAGCCTCCCGGCAGTTCCACAAACGCCCCGAAATTTGTAATACCTGTTACCTTTCCCTGTAGCTTGCTGCCTACTTCGATTGACATAAAAAAGTTTTGCCTCCTTAAAGATATAAAAAATCAAACTTACATTATATTATACAGAATATCAAAAAAGAGTGTCAATAAGGCGAATCTTGGGAGTCCTTTTTCTCTTTGGGAAGGTTAAAGATGATTTCATTCTTTTCGGACAGGAAATATTCTTTGCGGGCAAGCTTTGCTATGTATTCATCATCGTTTAATTTGACGATTTCCTCATCCAGAATCTCCTGCTTCTTTTGAAGACTTGCTAATTTTTGTTCAAACTGTTCCTTTTCCGCCTGCTTCTTTTCGAGGGCCGCAGACTGGGAAATGTACGTTGAGATCATCAAATAAGAGATGATTGATGCGAAGAGAGCAAAGACTGCGAGGCGCCTGAAAAGCAGTTTTCGCTTTCTAGATTCTGCAATACCTGCTTTTTCACGCTGCTGTACATATTGATTTTCAATCCTGGCTATGTTCTTTTTCCTGATGACACCCATTCCCCGCAGTCCTCCTTATAATTTATTTTTTTAAGTTCTTTATCCATTTTATCGGCTTAGTAGAATAATTCTTTACTATATTTAGAAATCCTGCCAATTTATTATATAACTTCTCGACGCTTTTTTTAACTGTTTTCGGCAAAAGTTTCCAAAAAAGTAAAAATATCATCTTAACTGGTTTCCAAATGAAATTGTTTAACAGCCATAGTAAAACGGCAAGAAGCCATTTTCCTAGAACATAAAGGCCCCTTCCCGTCAAAAGCAATAGTGATAAGGCGGTGGCAGCCAGAAACTGGAGAGGCCTAATCACAAGCATCCTGATCGCCTTCACGATAAATACATACACGTTGATTGTGATGGCAATGGCCCGCTCAAGCAACTTGAGATACATATTTTTTAAAAGACTCTGGTACGCTGCAAAGCCGCATAACAATGCCAGGAAGATATAAAAACGCAATTCTCCCATATTCACTGAAAATAAGACATAAAATATCGACAGACCCTGGAACACCCAAAACAAGATGTCATTGATAAAGACAATCCACGACTTTCGTTTTGACCTTTTCAAAAAACGATTATGTGTATCAAGTGAAGCTCCGAATAAGCTGCCCATCCCAATCATGGCGAGCATCGTCAAAAATTGGGTCGACAATGTCATCGGAATAACTTGCTAAAGAAGCCTTTAGCTTTCTCCCCATGCTGGTCATCTAGATAGACCAGATCGAAGATTTTCCCCTTGATCGATACAATGCCTTTGTCGACATCCAGGTTTTTCATCTGGAGGTTCTGGCCCTTGATCGCAAGGAATCCCATGACAGTCTCTAGTAAAAATTCTTCATTGTCAAAGCTTTCAACCTGCTTTACTCCCGTAATATCAAGTGTCCGTCTGCCTCTCATCACTAAATCGTGGTCTGGCAAATTACTTTTTGTCTGGTTCGTTTCATAGTATTGGCTCATCATTACCCCTCACAATCATAATGCACTTTTGTACATGTTTATGATTGGATAAGGGAGAATAGAACAAGCCTTCACAGGATGGATGTTTTACTCTTCATCGTCCCCTGGGATACGTTCTTCCCCGAGAAGGGTATACATTCCTGCTGCTTCATCCTTACGGGATGTTTCCTGGATTCGTTCAATTCTTGCAGAGACGATTTTTTGTCCAAAACGGATCGCCAGTTCATCGCCCGCTTTTACATTCGTACTCGCTTTCGCCGGCACACCGTTGATAGAGATCCTTCCTTGATCGGATACTTCCTTCGCCAATGTTCTTCTTTTAATTAATCTTGATACTTTTAAGAATTTATCCAGCCTCATCTTAATTAAACCCCTTTTTCTTTATTGGTTTGATTTACCTTATAGTCCTTGTGTTTTCGCTTCTTCCCAGAAAGCATCTAATTCATCCAATGTATAATCATCGACACTCTGGCCATTCTCAGCTGCTTTTTGTTCGATAAAGGCAAAGCGGCGCATGAACTTCCGGTTGGCCTTGTTCAGTGCCTCTTCAGGATTGATGTCATAATGCCTTGCGAAGTTGACGAGCGCGAACAATAGATCCCCGTACTCCAACTGGATATCTTCCTGAATGCCATTTGTAGTGATTTCTTCTGAAAGCTCTTCAATTTCTTCCTTTACCTTATCAAGGATCTGGGCCACCGTCTTCCAGTCGAACCCTACTTTAGCGGCTTCCTTTTGCAGCTCATATGCCTTAAGCAGATTCGGAAGCCCTTTGCCGGCTCCCTCCAGCATCGATTTTACGGCACCGCCTTTTTCCTGCTCCTTGATCTCTTGCCAGTTTTTCAAGACCTCAGCTTCATTTTCAGCTGTTTTGTCACCGAACACATGAGGATGCCTGCGGACCATTTTTGCAGACAGGCCTTCAATGACATCATCGATGGTAAAATAGCCCTCATCCTCACCAATCTGCGCATGCAGCATGACTTGAAGCAGCACATCCCCCAACTCTTCGATCATATTGTCGATATCATCATTGTCGATTGCCTCTAGCAATTCATATGATTCTTCAATCAAGTACTTCTTTAATGATTGATGTGTCTGCTTCTTATCCCACGGACAGCCATTCGGACCGCGCAGTTCTGATATAATTCCACGCAGCTTCAGAAAATCCTTGTATAAAATTTGCTCATTTTTAACAGGAGGAACATAAACAGATGTCAAATTGCTTAGCTCCATCTCCCTGTCGAGTTCATATAAAGGAACTTTTTTGATGACCTCTTCACTGCTTCCGGCCGCTGTCACGATGAATACCTCATAATCATCAGGCAATTTTTCCATAAGCGTCAGCTTGACGTCAGAGGCAACGAACGCATCATACACCTGCCCGATAATTGTGTGGCTCTTTAGCAGTAAATCCTCTTTTGACAGCGCGGTGCCGTCAAGCAGCTGGAAACCTTCGATCGGGTCAATCGCCAGGGACTGGAACATGGCGTCAAGAAAACTCTGGCCGCCGCCGATTTCTATATCTGTTCCACGTTGCGGCCCTCTCTCAAGCAAAAGCTGAACTGTACGCTCAGCTATCAGTGGATGTCCAGGAACCGCATAGGTTACGGGCGTTTTTTCTGCTTCAGCAAGCAAAAACTCTGTTATCTCTTCATAAACCGCCGCGAACTGGTCATGTTTTTCATATACGGCATCGAAGGATTCAAACTGTAATCCTTCCTTCTCGAGCTCCCCGACAACTGGATGCTCTTTTGTCCGCAAAAAAAGGTTTTTCTCCTGTTTCAATTTTTTATATACACCAAGCGGCAGCTGGTCAAGGTCGCCCGCACCCAGTCCGATGATCAATATCTTGTTTGTCATATTCCTTTTTTCCTCCTTAAAAGGCTCTATTTAAAGAACAACTGGACAATTCTGCTGCCAAATGGCAAAGTTACTAGTTCATCTTCAGTCAAAGCCCTGGTTTTTATCAAAATAAAAAAGTAAACAATTGCTCCCACAGCAACTGAGATTAATGCCTGGAATACAGCTCCGAGCCTGTCTGGTTCAATATATCCATATCCGAAATCCGTTATAAGTAAAAATAATCGCAAAACGGCAGCCATCACTGCAGATGAAAACAATATTTTCGCTATAAAAACAAGCGATAGAACAGGCTGTCCCAGCTCACGTCTTAGTTTATAAATCAGGATAAACATGACAGCCAGCATCGCAGCCAATGTGGCAATAGCTGCACCCATTGTTCCAGCAATAGGGATGAGCAATAGATTCAATATGTATTTCAATCCAAATCCGGCAAGAATGACCGCAGCCGGAAAAATGGACTTATCAAGACCCTGTAAAATGCTCATGATCGTCAGGATGACAGAGCCGAATAAAATCATCAGGCTGAGTACTCCAAGAACTTCGGATCCATTTGCATTTTCAAACAGCATGATATTTGCTGGAACGATGATGCTGTATAAGCCAACAGCCGCAGCAGCGCCAAATATCAGGCTTGTCTGAAGCGCAAGCCTGACTTTAGGAAGGACTTTTTCTCGCCGATTACTTGATTTGTCACCAGAAATAGCCGGTACAAGGCTTAATGACATGGAGGTGGCGACAACTGTCCCAAGCTGGATAAGCGGCTGCCCCCGGTCAAAAATGCCTTTTGCCGATTTTGCTTCCTCTTCGGTCAGTCCCGTTGCCAGCAGCGAGGCATACATATTCAAGGAATCTGCCAGCTGAAGCAATATTAGCAGCATCCCACTAATGCTTATCGCAAATCCCTGAATGGTCAGTGCTTTAACGACCCAGGCTGCGTCCTTGAATATATCCCTTATATGAAAACGCGTGAAGGGATTAGCTCCCCCATTTTTCAGATAGAAAAAGCCTAGAATTAAGACGGAAATGACTCCGCCGGTTATTGACCCGAACACAGCACCGGCACCAGTGATATAAAGAGAAAAGCCTTGTTGCACAAGTACCGCTGACAGGATTAGAATGGTCGCAACACGGATGAATTGTTCAGAAACCTGGGAAACGGCAGTTGGAACCATGTTTCCCTTTCCCTGGAAGTATCCCCGGAACACAGAGGTGAACGGGAAAATCAGGAATGGCACAGAGACGACCTTGAACAAAGGCTTTAGTTCAGGGTCACCGATTTTTTCAGCAATCCATCCAGAACCAAAATAGAAAAACAAAAAGAGCAGTAGTCCAACCATGCTGAGGAAAACAAGCGAAATGGCCAAAAGCCTATCCGCCCTGCCAGTATTCCCTGCAGCCTGCTGCTCTGTATAAAGCTTGGATATCACAACTGGAAATCCATATGTAGATAAAACCATGACAATCCCAAAAAAGGGATAAACCTGCTGATAAATATAAAAACCAATATCCCCGACGATATTTTGAAATGGGACACGGTAAACTGCGCTTAAGATTTTTGTAACGAGGGCTGCCAAAGTAAGGATCATGGCTCCCTTCATCAATTCCTTTGAATCTGCAACGGGCTTCATCGCCCATCTCCTTCCAATTATCATTTTCAACCGTATTATATCACAAGGGTGAGAGCATCGGCCGCAAGTGAAACAGGCAACATCAATTTGTTAGAAGGATGTAACATAGAAAAGCGCAAGCTCCTTGGTCAGACCCGACAAGCGCTGGAGGGCCGACCATTGAAGTCGTTCTTTGACTTCATTGGGCGGACCGAAATCGAAAAGTATAGCCGACTGTCCAGAAACGCAGAAACTGGAGGCTCCGACAAAGAAGCGCTTTTTGCTTCTGCCGGCGGAGTTGAAGTTTCGGAGTTTCTAGGAGGCAACACTAGACAAGCGACTCGAGGGGCTAGGCGCTGGAGCTGGACAAACATAAAAGCGCAAGCTCCTTGGTCAGACCGACAAGCGCTGAAACTGGACATTATTCTTCTTGCAATAAGCTTATAACTTCAAAACACGAAAAGAGGCAGCTTTGTCAGCTGCCCATTCAGGTAAGATTATAAATCGGAATCAGGAATCTTGATTATTGCTCCATCTGTCTTGCCAGGAAGCCTGCAGCTGTTTCAACAGCTTTTTGTTCCACATCACCCAATGATCCCTCTTTAGAGAAGATAATGACTGCCCCGATTGGATCTCCGTTTGCAATGATTGGCCCTATTGTATAAGCAGATACAGGCTCTTCATTTCCCTCAACAAGCGAAATGTTAGTCTGCTGGTTCACAAGGGACGAAGTACGGTCTTCCATCGTCTTTTCAACAAGTTCACTGATGTTTTTATTCAAGTAGTCCTTCTTGGAACCTCCTGCCAATGCGATATAAGTATCTCTATCGCAAATCAATACCGGGTTGCCTAAGCTATCATACAGCGCTTCTGCATACTCCTTCGCAAAATCGCTCAGTTCACTGATTGGTGAATACTTCTTTAAAATGACTTCACCATCACGGTCCACAAAGATTTCGAGTGGATCTCCTTCACGAATACGAAGTGTTCTTCTAATTTCTTTAGGAATTACGACACGACCTAAATCATCGATTCGACGAACAATACCAGTTGCTTTCATCCAACGTTGCCTCACTTTCATCTGATGATTATTTTTTTAGGTAAGGTTGTTCATTGATTTTGCTTTTCAGATAACATAGTTAACGAAAAGAGCACCCGGTGAAGAAATGCCTTTATTAATCAACCTTACCAAGATTTGAACTTAGTATCTTTCATATGGAAAGTTCTATACACTTCTCATCATTATTTTCTTTGAAGTGATAAAGGTGCCAAAAACGGATAAACCTTCCAGCTAATAATTGCGTACACACAAAAATTACCCTTGTCTATCTTTTTTGAAACACCTTATCATTTTACATTTAGATTACAAATTATTTCCATATGGTTACGATACTGTATTTTCCTGTTCTTTTTGGGAGTCATGAAGTCCCTTAATCATCTCGAAAGTAATGTCGAACCAGCGGTCGTTTTTCATGCCTCTCGTGTGGACGACCATTTTCAGTTTTTTGCCATCCATTCCAAGCCCGACAGCATTCCTATATTGGCTGCTCAGCTTGAACACCTTCTGTCCATCAATCCTGCTGCTTCCATCCTCTGTTAAAAGAATAGTTACATCCTGCTTAACCTGTTTGATGGTCTCCACTCCTGCTGTAATAGCATATACTTTAAGTTCAGCCACCTTGAATAAGGTCTCCACCTCTGCAGGATAATCCCCGAACCTGTCTGTAATTTCCTCTTTCAATTCATCGATATCCTTCAGTGTCTCTATACCGCGGAAACGCTTATACATCTCGATTTTCTGGTGTCCATCAGAGATGTAGCTATCAGGTATATATGCATCAAGTTCTAGATCAATTTCAATCGAAGGCTTGCGGACTTGATCTTTCTCAGGCTTTCGCTCCTCAATTGCTTCCTTGAGCATCTGTGAATACAGATCAAAACCGACGGAGTCGATAAAGCCATGCTGCTGGGCACCGAGCAAATTACCGGCTCCACGGATTGACAAGTCACGCATCGCGATTTTAAAACCAGAACCCAGCTCTGTGAATTCTTTGATTGCCTGGAGGCGTTTTTCCGCAACCTCAGTCAGAATCTTATCTTTTCGGTATGTGAAGTAGGCGTAGGCCACCCTGTTTGAGCGTCCAACCCGTCCTCTTAGCTGATAAAGCTGGGAAAGACCCATTTTATCTGCATCGTAAACAATCAATGTATTTACATTCGGGATATCCACACCGGTCTCAATGATTGTCGTGCTGACCAGGACATCATATTCTCCTTCAAGGAAACCAAGCATGACAGATTCCAGTTCATTTTCGGTCATGCGGCCGTGTGCAAAAGTGACACGTGCATCAGGCACAAGCATGGAAATCTCTTCAGCCTTCCGTTCGATATCCTCAACACGGTTATAAAGGAAGTATACTTGTCCGTTCCTGGCAAGCTCTCGCTCAATCGACTCGCGGACAAGTCCCCCGTTGTATTCCATGACATATGTCTGGACAGGGAAACGGTTTTCAGGCGGAGTTTCGATGACTGATAAATCTCTGACACCGAGCATCGACATGTGCAGCGTCCTTGGAATTGGCGTCGCCGTCAAAGTCAGGACATCTACATTCGTCTTCAGCTGCTTGATTTTTTCCTTGTGAGTTACCCCAAAGCGTTGTTCTTCATCGATGATCAGCAGGCCAAGATCACTGTAGGTGATTTCTTTTGATAAGAGCCTGTGGGTTCCAACCACAATATCAACACTTCCAGCCTTCAGTCCCTTGATTGTCTCCGTTTGCTGCTTGCGGGTACGGAACCTGCTCAACAAGCCAATGTTAATCGGGAAGTCCTGGAACCTTTCCCTGAGGGTCTCATAGTGCTGTTGAGCTAGAATGGTCGTTGGCACAAGGAAAGCTACCTGTTTGCCATCTGCAATCGCCTTGAAGGCAGCCCTGATTGCTACCTCTGTTTTACCATAGCCGACATCTCCGCACAGCAGGCGATCCATCGGGCGCTCACGTTCCATATCAAGCTTGATTTCATGGATTGAACGAACCTGGTCTTCTGTTTCCTGATACGGGAATGAGGATTCAAAATCGCGCTGCATCTCGCCATCAGGAGAGAAAGCATGCCCGACGCTAGCCTCACGCTCTGCGTAAAGCTTGATCAAATCGTCCGCGATATCCTGGACAGAGGACTGCACCTTGCTCTTGACCCGTTTCCAATCGCTGCCGCCGAGCTTATAGACCTTAGGTTCTTTGCCTTCTGAGCCGACGTATTTTTGGACAAGGTCAATCTGCTCGACCGGGACATAAAGCTTATCCGTTCCCTGGTAGCGAATATGGAGATAATCCTTATGGACGCCATTGATCACGAGCGTTTCGATACCCAGGTATTTCCCGATCCCGTGGTTTACATGGACGACATAATCACCAATCTTAAGCTCAGAATAACTCTTGATCCGCTCTGCATTCGACAGCTTTTGTCTCCTCGCAGGCTTCTTTGTTTTTTTATTGAAGAGTTCCTCTTCCGTAATCACAGCTATCTTCTGGATCGGGAATTCAAACCCTGTATTCAGGCTGCCCTGGATAATCTGAACTTTTCCCGGCAGCAATTCCTGCTTGCTGTTCATTTTTACTGCATCGATTTCATAGTCTTCAAGAACTCGCTCGAGCTTTTTGACCCTTTCCGCATCCGGACCAAGGAAAATAACCGCATAGTTTCCTTTGCGCCAGCGGTCGACTTCACCTTTAAGCACATGCATCTGCCCATGGAAATTCTGCATCTGCTTGCATGAAATATTGATGATGTTTTGCGGACTAGTGTTTGGAACATGCCTTAGAAATAAAGATAGATATACAATTGGCTTTCCTGCTTTACTCATCAAGTCAGGCAGCTGGTGTGAAATCTTCAGGTCATGGATGATCTGCCCTTCACCGAGGAGACTCGTATACCATTCCGCTTCTTCCTTGCTAAGAGACTCATTCATCTCCTGAACCCTGCTTATTTCATCGACGAACAGGAAACCATTAGACGGCAAGTAATCTATTAAACTTTGAGGCTTTTCGTAAGCTATGGATAAGTACTTGAATACTTGATCAGGTTTTTGCCCATTGCGCAGCTGTTCCAATTCATAGCCTACATTTTGCGACATCAGCGTCTTTGCTTTATCATCCTTAAGCTTCTTCAAACTGCCTGAGAGCCCTTTTTCCAGGCCCGCAATCAAACGATCCAGCTGTTCATTCTCGATCGGGTTCTCTGTCGCAGGTCCAATCGCTACTGTTTTCATTTTTTCCTTCGAGCGCTGGTCCTCAAGTGAGAATGTCCTGATTGAGTCAACCTCGGCATCAAACAGCTCAATCCTGATTGGATCTGCCGATGTCAGCGGATAAATGTCGATAATCCCGCCGCGGAGGCTGAACTCACCAGGAGCCGAAACCATTCCCGCCCTAACATAGCCCATGCTGACAAACCGGTTAAGAACCGATTCGAGATCGATCTCTTCACCAAGCTTGAATGTCAGCTGGAATTTTGACCATAAATCCTTTGGCGGCAGCATCTTCCTAAGGCCAGCCATCGGGACGATCACAATACCTGTCTTCTTTTTGCTCCAATGATTCAGAGCTTCTATCCTCTGTGCCTTCAGCTCAGGGCTTGAAATGCTTATTTCAGCGGCAATCAATTCATTTGCCGGGTAAAGGTAAACATCATTTTCCCCTATTAAATTAACAAGATCATCATATAGTTTTTGCGCTTGCAATAAATTATGTGTGACGATCAGGACGGGGCGCTTCGTCTGTTCGTAAATCGCGGCCAAGAAGACCGTCCTAGCCGAACCAGACAGGCCTGCGACGAGCTGTTCCCTAAGCCCCGCATCCATTCCGGAAATAACAGATTGGACATCATCCTGATGACTAAATAGAGCTTTCAGCCCCTGCATCCAAACCTCTCCCTCTCTATAAAAAAATGCTAATCTTTACTTTTAAAATTGATGGCAATATACAAACAGAAAAATGCTTTGGATAAGGAATCCAAAGCTTGTCAGTGAATTAGGTAGTCATGCTGGTGGAAGTCTGGGTTGCGTTCCAGGGCTTCTTGACAGTCTTCACAGATCGATTTTATATTGATGTCACCATTCCCTGCGTAAGAAACCATCTCCTGGCGCTCTTCCTCGTTCAGCTTATGCAGTCCTAAACTTTCACTGTGGACAGACAAACTGTCCAGTGAGCCAATTTTCGTGCCGCAATGACGGCAATGATAATGTATAGCCATGCCCGTCCCTCCCAAATTAAGTCATTATCATTATTGACCCTTTGGCAGGAACTTATGCACTTAGCCTATTGTATGATTCTTTTTTTACATTATATTACTTGATCAGAAGATTGGCATGTTTATTTCGCCAACTTCGAGAAATTCGGCTATTGATTAAATGTATTCATAACTTCTAAGAAAGGCTTTTTCATCCACTCTTCACAAGCATCGGCAGACTTCATTACAGCTTCAGTCATCTGTTCGTTTTCTTCCGCGGTAAAACGTCCAAGTACCCAATCGGTAATCGCCATACCATTTATAGGGCGGCTGATACCTACCCTGATTCGCTTGAATTCCTGTGTTCCAGTATGGGCAATCGTCGACTTAATTCCATTATGGCCGCCAGCGCTGCCTTTTTGGCGCAATCTGATTCTTCCCGTCGGCATATCGAGGTCATCATAGATCACGACCAGATCCTCCAAATCTATATCATAAAAATCCATAACGGCCCTGATTGATTCACCAGAAAGGTTCATATAAGTTAAAGGCTTAAGCAGGATAACCTTTTCACCGCCAACAAATCCCTTCCCATATAAGCCTTTATGTTTTGCCTGATCCAATGGGATATTCCACCGTTTGGATAACTCATCAATAACTTCAAAGCCGATATTGTGCCTGGTTTTATCATATTGCCTTCCTGGATTCCCAAGGCCAACAAATAATTTCACATTCCACACCCCTAACAAAACGCGTATCATCTTATTCAACCGCTTATTCCCTCGATTCAGGGAAAACCAGAAAGAATTTCTATTTATAATGTACATGAAAACCGCAAAAGACGTAACCCTTTTCAGGCTACGTCCATTGCTGCTTTATTCTTCGCTCGCCTCAGTTTCTCTTCCTTCTTCATTTTCAGGCTCTCCTGGTTCTTGTTCTTCTCCAGAATTGATCTCTTCTTCCACTTTAGGAGGAAGGATTGAAACGACTACCGTGTTTTCGTCATCATTAATTTCGTAATTTCCTGTTTTGATATCAGCAAGTGTCAGGTTTTCATTAACTTGCAGGTTTGTGATATCCACATCAATTGACTCAGGGATATTACCTGGAGTCGATGTAATGTTCACTTCGTGGATCGGCTGCTGTAGTACGCCGCCATCCTTGACACCCGCAGCATCGCCAACCAGGTTTAAACGGACGCTTGCATGCACCTTGGAGCTTTTATCGACAACAAGGAAATCAGCATGGAGAATCTCATTCTTGATATGGTCTTCCTGATAATCAGTCAGCATGACACTATGCTGGCTGCCACCCACATCAAGCGAGATAACACCATTTCGGCCATTTTCGCGAATAGTCTTCACAAACTCGATGCTGTCTACATAAATCGACTTACTATCAGTAGTCCTTCCATAGACAACTGCTGGAATATTGCCCTCCTGGCGTAGTTTCCTCAAGGCAGAACGTTGAGTACCTGTGCGCTCATTTGCTTTCAATACTGCACTCATGATTTTGTCCCCTTCCTATTTCGTAAGTACTTGTCTATATAAAAAATGCCCCAAAACAGGAAGGTCTAAACGTTTTACTTTTTTTAGAGGCTCTATTAAACATGGCAGATGAATTTGATTCCAGGCACTTTCGCTCTCCGCGGGAAATTGCTATAGATTCTTGACAGCTTTGGCCCTGTTCCTTTGAAAGCTGTCACAATAACCAGCTTTTCTTGACTGCTTTGACCCTGTTCCCTTGAAAGCTGTCACAATAACGAGCTTTTCTTGACAGCTTTGGCCCTGTTCCCTTGAAAGCTGTCACAATAACGAGCTTTTCTTGACAACTTTGGCCCTGTTTCCTTGAAACCTGGCACAATAACCAGCTTTTCTTGACAACTTTGGCCCTGTTTCCTTGAAACCTGTCACAATAACCAGCTTTTCTTGACAACTTTGGCCCTGTTCCCTTGAAACCTGTCACAATAACCAGCTTTTCTTGACTGCTTTGGTCCTGTTCCCTTGAAAGCTGTCACAATAAAGAGCTTTTCTTGACAGCTTTGGCCCTGTTCCCTTAAAACCTGTCACAATAATGAGCTTTTCTTGACTGCTTTGGCCTCTTTTTCTTCGGAAAGGCATGAAAAAGCCCAAGCCATATGTAAAAGCAATCATAAACAGGAGTAGGCTTGCCTAATGGCAAGCCTGTATTTCCTTATTTATATTAATCAAATAGAGTGCTGACTGATTGCTCTTCGTGAACGCGGATAATCGCTTCCCCGATCAATGGAGCAACAGACAGCTGGTGGATCTTTTCAACGCGCTTTTCTTCTGCAAGCGCGATTGAATTTGTCACAACCAGTTCTTTAATCTTGGAGTTTTCGATACGCTCAATTGCAGGACCTGACAATACAGGGTGTGTACAGCAAGCGTATACTTCAAGTGCTCCATTTTCTACTAACGCATTTGCAGCCAATGTAATTGTTCCTGCAGTATCGATAATATCGTCAATCAAAATGGCAACCTTGCCTTCAATATTACCAACGATGTTCATTACTTCAGCAACATTCGGCTTCGGACGACGCTTATCGATGATTGCGATAGGTGCTTTCAGTCTTTCAGCCATCTTTCTTGCACGAGTAACACCGCCATGGTCAGGAGATACAATGACAACGTCTCCGTTCAATTCCTTGCTCTTGAAGTGGTCAGCAAGAATTGGAACACCCATCAAGTGGTCGATTGGAATATCAAAGAATCCTTGAATTTGCGGAGCGTGAAGGTCAAGCGTGATCACGCGGGTAGCGCCAGCAGTCTCAAGAAGGTTTGCCACAAGCTTAGCTGTGATTGGCTCACGAGCACGGGCTTTACGGTCCTGTCTTGCATAGCCGTAATAAGGCATAACAATATTGATTGTTTTAGCTGATGCACGCTTTAATGCGTCAATCATGATCAGTAATTCCATAATGTTCTCATTTACTGGAGAGCTAGTGGACTGGATTACATACACATCGCAGCCACGGATGCTTTCTTCAATGTTAATCTGGATTTCTCCGTCGCTGAACTGGGAAACGGAGCATTTTCCTAACTCTACTCCGATTACCTTAGCAATTTCCTGAGCAAGTTCTACATTTGAGTTAAGTGAAAAAACCTTCAAATTTGGATCAAGATACTGGTTTGACATTATGGACCTCCAAGACTCTTATTTCTTTACGTTCAGTTTCCCTACATAATCTTCTTTGTTGACTTGACGAGCGCGGGCAAGCGCTAGTGCTTCACCTGGAACATCTTCAGTGATGGTGGAACCGGCAGCAACATATGCGCCTTTCCCTATAGTCACTGGTGCAACAAGATTGGAATTACAGCCAATGAATACACCATCTTCAATCTTGGTCAAGAACTTGTTTTTGCCATCATAATTCACTGTGATGGAGCCGCAGCCGATATTCACATCAGCGCCGACTTCAGCATCACCGATATAGCTAAGGTGGGAAGCCTTGCTTCCTTTGCCAAATACCGCTTTTTTAATTTCGACAAAATTGCCGATTTTCACTTCGTCATTGATATCAGATTCCGGCCTGATATGCGCGAAAGGTCCGATATTGACTTCGGAGCCAATTTTGCTGTCGAATGCAGCTGATTGGCGGATAACTGTATTGTTTCCAATCTCGCAGTTACTGATTTCAGTATTTGGTCCAATCTGACATTCAGAGCCGATGACGGTGCTGCCAGAAAGCATCGTTCCCGGGAAAATAACCGTATCCTGTCCCACTTGCACATCTGGTCCAATATACGTGTTATCAGGATCAATTAACGATACGCCATTGCGCATATGATACTCGTTGATACGCTTTTTCATCGTACGTTCAGCTTCCGCAAGAGCGACGCGGTCATTGACGCCAAGTGTCTCGGCAAAGCTATCAGTCACATATGCAGAAACGATTTCGCCCTGGTTTTTCAAGATCTCGATGACATCTGGAAGATAGTATTCTCCCTGGACATTATCATTTGATACATTTTGGATCGCCTCGAATAACATTTTGTTGTCGAAACAATATGTACCAGTGTTGATTTCATTGATGCTTCTTTCCTGTTCGCTCGCATCCTTATGCTCAACGATTTTTTCAACAAAACCTTCAGCATTCCTGACAATCCTGCCATATCCAGTTGGATCCTCAGCTCTCGCAGTCAGGATAGTCGCTTTGGCGTTTGTCTCTTCATGATGCTTGAAAAGAGCTTCCATTGTTTCAGCCTTGATCAGCGGAGTATCACCACAGACAACGATTGCAACTCCCTCTTTGTCTGCAAGCATGTCCCCTGCCTGCTGAACAGCATGAGCAGTTCCTAGCTGTTCTGCCTGAAGGGCATACTGGCTGTCTTCACCGAGCTGATCCTTCACTTTTTCCGCTCCATGCCCTACAATGGTCACGATTTCGTTTATATTAAGACTTTTCACCTGGTCAATTACATGCTGTACCATTGGCTTGCCGCATACAGGGTGAAGTACTTTATACAATTTGGACTTCATTCTTGTTCCCTGACCGGCTGCTAAAATGATTGCATAACGATTAGACATTAGCAGGCCTCCATTTACCTTTTTATCCATTACGAATATATCTTAAATAGCCGGCCATTTCAAGAATAGAAGAACAAGTACAATTATTTGTCAGTTTAGGTAGGGGAGTATTAAGCAAAAAGCGGAGGCGACACTAGACAATCGCCTCAAGGAGTTAGGAGCCGCAGCTGGACAATTCTCGAAGGGAATATTTTTTAAAAAAAGGTTTAATCGGAGGACGAACCGGGGAAATAAAAAAGAGCCTAACTTGTGCAGCAGGCTCTTGATGTTATAAACTTATATATTCTAGGAAGCGCCAGCTTCTTCGAATTCGACTTCCAATTCACCTAAGCGGTGGTACTCTGCCAAAACAGCATCCTGGATCTTTCCGCGTGTACCCGAATTGATCGGATGCGCGATATCACGGAACTCGCCATCAGGAGTGCGTTTACTTGGCATTGCAACAAATAGGCCGTTGTTTCCATCAATCACCCTGATATCATGGACAACAAACTCGTTGTCAAGCGTGATGGAAGCGATCGCTCTCATCCGTCCATCTGTATTAACGCGGCGTAATCTTACGTCAGTTACTTCCATTCTGTTCACCACCTTTACAAATAGATAAAATTCTAGTTAAATAATTCCACGTTGAAATCAAATCTCCTTCTTTTACAAGAAAATTTTTTCGAAAAAATAGGGCGAATTTGTGAACTTTTTCATACATTAAGCCTTTACATACTAAAATACCTTATTAAAATAGGCTTTTTTGGCTATTGACGAGTAAATAAACCTCCTCTGTAAAAACCACCTTTTATCTTTTTACCACTACTCTCTATATAGGAAATATTTTTGTATTTAAATATTTATATTGTCCAAGCCTATTTGCGGATTGATAGATTTGGGCCATTTTTGTTTTGACCAAAATCGCAGTTCTCCCTGCTTTACGGTGGGAGATTTCTCTCTGCTGCGACCGTAATTTAAGCTCCCTTTCTTGCTCGGGCAGAGAAACCTCTTTGCTGCAATCGAAATTCAGGCTCCCCTTCTTGTTCGGGCGGAGAAACCTCTCTGTTGCGAACGTAATCCCAATCCTGATTTCCTCTCACTTCGTGAAAATAAAAAAAACGCCCGTTTATTTAACGAGCGCTACTACTTCGATTTCCACCAGGGCATCCTTTGGCAGTCTTGCCACTTCTACTGTTGAGCGAGCTGGCTTATGCACATTGAAATACTCTGCATATACTTCATTCAATTGAGCGAATTCATCCATATTTTTGATGAAGACAGTTGCTTTTACGACTGTTTCAAGTGAAGCTCCTGCAGCTTCAAGAACAGCTTTCAGGTTTTTGAATACCTGATGCGTCTGGGCCTGGATATCTCCCTCGACCATTACACCCTCTGGAGTCAAAGGAATCTGGCCTGAGCTGTAGAAAAGATTGTTCACAACGACACCTTGCGAATATGGACCGATTGCGGCAGGCGCGTTTGAAGTTTGTACAATATTCATATTGTCACCTCGTCTATTTGTTATATGAACAACTATTCTCTGCGAGCGAAGAAATTTCCTTCACTCACGGTAATATTTCGTTCTTTTACGTCTACATCTGAAAGGCGGACGAGTGATAGATACTCATCGACAAGTCTTTCTTCGATATTCTCCGATTCAACCAGTACCGCTATTCCCGCTAACTCTGCATTAAACTCTTCAAGCAAGTTGATCATGCCATTAACGGTACCGCCTGCTTTCATGAAGTCATCGACAATCAGAACCTTTGAACCCTCTGCAAGGCTGCGCTTTGATAGCACCATCGTCTGGATTCTTTTTGATGAACCTGAGACATAGTTGATACTGACCGTCGATCCTTCTGTCACTTTGCTATCCCTTCTGACAATCACGACAGGAACATTCAAGTGGCTTGCGACTGCGTAAGCGATTGGAATCCCTTTCGTAGCCACGGTCATGACAACTTCGATATCCTTATCTGCAAAAGCAGATGCAAGGAGCCTTCCGACTTCCTGCACAATTGCTGGATTTCCAAGGATATCATTCATGTAAAGGTAACCGCCTGGCAGCAATCGATCAGGACTTGCCATCACGGTACAAAGTTCATCGATTACCTTCCTGGCTTTTTCTTCACTGACATGGACGTGGAACTTGACTCCGCCGGCTGCGCCTGGCACGGTCTGCAGGACACCGATGCCCCGCTGTTCAAATGTTTCTTTGATGATTCCGAGATCTTCACTGATTGAGGACTTTGCTGAACCATACTTCTCGGCAAAATAGGTTAACGGTACCAATTGGCGCGGATGTTCCAGTAAATAAGTCGTCATATCGATCAAACGCTCGCTGCGTCGAAATTTCATTCAAGAACCTCCAAAATCCGAATATTTAAGGTTAATATACCACCATTATACGGATTTAATCAAGAGTGTGGCGCTCTCCAAGCATTCTCACTGCAAATACCTGGTCACAGAACCCTCGTAGGCCGTTATAAATTCGATGCATCCGTGAATCATGAGCCACAAGGCTGAATACTGTCGGACCGCTTCCGCTCATCAAAACAGCGTCAGCACCAAACCTCTTCATTTGGTCCTTGATCTGGGCTACCTCAGGATAAAGCGAAAGCGTCACATCTTCCAAAACATTTCCGACACTGTTGCAGACTCCATGGAAATCCCCATTTTCAATCGCGGATATCATTTGCTTTGTAGGCGGATGCTGAACCGTCTCTACATTAAGACGGCGATATACTTCTGCCGTCGATACACCGATAAACGGCTTCGCCAAAACAATCCAGCACGTCGGCGGTGCCGGCAGTTGTTCAATAATTTCCCCTCTGCCCGTCGCAAGCGCTGTTCCACCGTAAACACAGAAAGAAACGTCTGAACCAATTTCAGCGCCGAGCACAGCCAGCTCGTCCAATGACAGACCAAGCTTCCATAGCTTATTCAAGCCTCTTAACGTGGCCGCTGCATCACTGCTGCCGCCAGCAAGCCCTGCTGCCACCGGAATAGTCTTCTCAATGCCGATAATAACACCTTGCTTAACCTGGAACCTCTCCTTCAACAGATGCGCTGCCTGGTAAGCAAGATTCCGCTGATCATCAGGTACAAACCGATTATGGGAATGGATTACGATCCTGTCTTCTTCTAGTAAACTAAGTTCAATGCGATCAGCCAAATCAATCGTCGTCATGACCATTTCCACCTCATGGTAACCGTCCGGACGTTTGTGCAAAACATCAAGTGACAAATTGATTTTTGCTGGCGCCTTCACTAAAACCTTCACAACCTCCACCTACTTTAAACGAATTCCACATTTTGTCCTATTTTACCACAAAAAGAAAAGAAAAGCGCAAGCGCCTTGGTCAGACCCGACAAGCGCTGGAGGGCCGACCAGTGAAGTCGCTCTTTGACTTCATTGGGCGGACTGAAATCGAAAAGTATAGCCGACTGTCCAGAAACGCAGAAACTGGAGACTCCGACAAAGAAGCGCTTTTTGCTTCTGCCGGCGAAGTTGAAGTTTCGGAGTTTCTAGGAGGCGATACTAGACAAGCGACTCGAGCTGCTCAAAGCTAACGCTTATCGCAAGATACTCGAAGAAGCACTCTCAGAGATGAAAACTGGCTAAGCGCTGGAGCTGGACAAAGAAAAGCGCAAGCGCCTTGGTCAGCCCCTCAAGTCACTGAAGCTGGACACTTTTCTAATTTAAAACAATACTCTCTCAGTAAAATAAGTAAGACTCCTCTGCAACAAACATTCCTTTATTTTATCATTTGCGTAATCGCGAATACAGTTATTTCACAAAGAATTAGAATTGCAGAAGGATACATGGAAGTTGCTCTTGGTTTCTGCCATGCAAAAAGCCGGAGCAATAGCCCCGGCACCGCGATGGATCTGAATTTTATTGGCAACTGCAAAAAAACAGCTGTGTGGCAGTCTCTAAAGAATTTCCATCTAGGTCAGCGGTTCTGGTTCGCAAGCTGCTGTTCGGCCAGCTCGATGGCTCGCTTAACCATGTTACCTGCGTCCTTGGCCTTTATTCCGCCCCATCCTTCATTCTGGACGACATCATAGAAGCCAAGTTCTTTCGCAAGCTCTTCCTTCAACCTTTCAGACATAATCCCTCTTCTTCTGCCCATTACTACCATCTCCTTTCACCACCGCGGTTACCTTAGTATTTTGAAAAAAGAGATTTTCATGTGCTCCTTATTTATCCTGTCTTTTTTTAAGTAGTCTGTTTTCGTCAAGATTGTTGTTAAAATCCTAAAGCCGATTTTAACGTAATATAAAGCTAATTAGTAGGTCGGTATTAAGTTTGTATGCCATTATTAGAGTCATCTATGCAAAGAAACATAGTTCATTCAATGAATAGCAACAAAGTTTGAGAAAAGAGCCTTTAAAAAAGGCAAAATAAAAAGCAGCGAACCCGAGAGTTGACTGCCTGTACTGCATTGAGCCAAAAAATTAGCTCAAAGCTATTGATCCTGTTGTATCTTCAAAGAAGGTAATTTCCACTGTTTCAGTTAAAACATCTGCGTAGCTGTACGAAACACGTTCAAAAGCATTTTCATCCTGGTCAAGCTCGATGACGAAAACTGAAGGATAAGTTTCCGCTAACACACCAGAACGTTCAATCGTCTTTCTCCGTCCTCCGTTGGCCTTTAGCATGAGTCTTTTTCCTAAGTTTGAATCAAGCGCTTTTTTGATATCCGATAATGTTTTTGGCATTCGGTCCACCTCACTGTGTAAAGTATAACACGCTGACACTAATTAGTCAAACAAAAACATAAATTATAACAGTACTTAAATTTAAAAGTCAACATATTTCGGTCTTCTTTTTCTTCTAATTTTCAACAATTTTAGAGTAGCCTTTAATGCGTTAAAATATGTAACATATAATAAAAAAACACCGGACCGTATTTTATTCAGTCCGACGAATTTTTATTATATGGCATTCCTGTCCTTAATACTCCCTTGGTTTCGATACCGCCAAGGCCCTTATCTCCGGTCAATGTATTTCGCAATACATCCCAAACATTTATTCTTTCCATGAATGGTGTAAAGCTGATTTTAGCAACAATATAGACTGGGTCAAGAGCATGGATATTGACTCTTGAAGGGGAGCTGGCAAAATTGGCTCCAGCGTGGATCAACGATTCAAAATGAGATTGGCATGCTCCAGCAAATATGACCAGTTGGTCCAGATGGGGGACTTTCTTCCTCGCCTCTCTAACTGTCTGGACAAAATGTTTAGAATGACGATATGCATTCAGGTCGTCCATCGTTCCCTTAGACTTGGAATAAGCATCATGTCCTGTAATGACCAATATATCAGGCCGGTAGTAATCAATCAACGATCCGACTTTTTCCGGCATTTCTTTTTCATTGCAATGGAATCCATAGACAGGGACTCCTACTTTCTCATATAGTGTCAGGCACTTTTTTAAATAGTTTGGATCTCCATCAATATGGAGCACCTTTCCAGGCATCTGAAAGTAGTTATATGACTTGCTGTAACCCTCAGTAGCTTCATATTCCTGTTTTTGCTGCAATAAGTCTACATCCTGCCTGAATAGCTTATATGACTGTTCTTCAAGTGAGCGGAATTCCTTTGTCAGCCTCATGCGCATATTCGGATCTATTTTAATTAAATCCTCATAGGGCGCATCCGCAATCAATCGGAAATCCTCACCGTATAATATCGCGATTTTTTTGCCATGTTTCTCTCTGATATCGATAACCCGGAACATAATATCGCATTGATGCGAAACCCTGCCGACGATATCCATGAGGTTAATATTCACAATCCTCACTCCAATTGCCCCGCACACAGGCTGCGCTAAGTGGTATTCTTACATAAAATATGCAGATACCCATAGACATGTGCTTTTCGGAACTTTGGACGATTGCTATATTGGTCCAGGAACAGGATTTTCTTGATTTTACTCGTTATTTTCCTGAAATCAGATGATATTTTCCTTAAATCCAGGATCTATTCCTGAAACATTAAGTTTTATTCCTGAAAAATAGATTATATTCCTTAATTACCGATTTAATTCCTAAACGTAAAAAAAGCCCGGAAATACCGGACTTTAGTGGAAATACGGATACAGCGCATTGCTCAATTGAGCGAATTCTTCTATCGTTAGGGTTTCTCCCCTGCGCGACTCTTCGACTCCTGCCTGCTGAAGCGCAGATTGTATACTTTCTTTCTTCTGCTTTCCATCTGGCAGCTGGCTTGTCAGGTTATTTAGAATTGTCTTCCTTCGCTGTGCAAAACTTGATCTGGTGACCCGGAAGAAGAAGTCTTCGTCCTTCACCTTCACCGGCGGCTCATCATGCAATGTCAATCTGATCACGGCTGAATCTACGTTCGGCTGCGGCATAAACACCGTTTTCGGAACAATCATCACTGTTTCAGCCTTTGTGTAATACTGGACTGCAATTGACAGCGAACCATATTCCTTCGTTCCGGGTTTGGCAGAGATTCTATCGCCAACCTCCTTTTGAAGCATACAGACGATTCCTCTAATCGGCAGCCTTTCCTCAAGCAGCTTCATCAGGATCGGTGTTGTAACGTAATATGGCAGGTTGGCAACGACCATAACATCCTCTTGCTCTTTAAATTCCTGCTTCATCACAGCTTGAACATCTGCTTTCAATACATCACTATGGACGATTTTTACATTTGAATAAGGGGAAAGTGTATCCTCCAAGATCGGCAGCAGACGCTGGTCGATTTCAAATGCGACCACTTTTTCCGCTCTTTTAGCCAACTGCTCGGTCAACGCTCCAATTCCTGGACCAATTTCTATCGCACCGCTATGGTCGGTTAACTCCGCATGGTCGACGATGCGGTTCAGGATATTCGTATCGATCAAAAAGTTCTGTCCAAGGCTCTTTTTAAAAGAAAAACCGTATTTATCAAGTATTTCCTTCGTTCTCACCGGGGTCGCAATATCTTTATGCATTTTGTTCCTCCTTAAGGATTTCTGCCAGTGCAGCTGCGAAATCCTGTCTTTTCACCTGAAACATCATCAGACGCTTATGCAGCTGTTTCCCATTTGTATAACCAATCCTCAGCATTCTGCCAAGCTTTTCACGCCTCTCCCTGGAACCTGGGCCGCCGATCAGACCCGCAATAACCAAGTCTTCCTGGGTAATCTCCTCAACCGCCTCAGCGTCCATTACCTGAGCATCCTTCAGCGCTTCACGAATCACCTCAGGTGTTGCATGTTCCACACCAAGGCCCCTCCCGGATTTAGGCTTGGCCAGCTCTTTTGGGATAAAAGCATGCTTGCACCCTGCAACATGCTCTGAAATAGTTTTACGGATTTTTTCACCTGGAAAATCAGGATCGGTAAAAACAATGACCCCCCTCTTTTCATGGGCATTCCGAATCCGTTCAATCGTATCCGCATTGATCGCGGATCCGTTCGTTTCAATTGTATCCGCTTCAACAGCACGCCTGATCGCAGTCGTATCATCCTTACCCTCAACTACAATGATTTCTTTTAACTTCATGGTTCCTCCGTTAAATATACATACGCCAATTTATTTAAACAGCGTTAGATTCGTTGAATAAAAATTTATAAAAGAAAAAGATTTTCTTTGAAATAAATGAAACATTTCTGAAATATAATCGTCTATATAGGTGTAAAGTTTTTAAGCGATTACGCTTTGCTTAAAAATAAATTTGTGTCCAGCTCCAAGACCCTCAAGTCGCTTGCGCTTTTCTTATTATACCTTAAACGTAAAATGAAAAAACAAAAATGCAGAGGAAGGTTCCCCTGCATCCATGAATTAATTTAGGATTTTAATTTTTACTTTCTTTCGGCCCCAGCGGTATGCATCCGCTTTTGATGCGAAAAAGACATCGATCTTATTGCCTTTGATAGCTGACCCTTTATCGGCAGCTATTGCATAGCCATATCCTTCAACATATACTTTTGTTCCTAAAGGAATAACTCTAGGATCTACTGCGATGACCTTGATGTTAGGATTCGCCCTAAGGTTGATGCCAGTAGCCGTGTAGCCGGAGCAGCCGTTACAGTTAGCAGTATACGCTGTGGAAGAAACATAGAATTCCTTCCCTGCAGGTTCATTTGAGCCACGTGATACTTGAGCTACGATGACCTTCGTTCCCATTGCCACGACTTTATCCTGTTTTTCTTTCAATTTCTTTTCACTGACCAGTTTTCTTGATACTTCTTTGCCGTTTTCAAGGATTACTTCATATTCCTTTGAAAGCAAGCCTTCCTGGCCTTCTGTTACGACTTTCTGTTTCCCTTTTTCCAGTTTGCTGTCATTTTTTGTAATGACTGCATAGCTAATTGGTTCTTCCACTACATCGGTGACTTTTTCAACTCGAATGACATTAATCACGGCATCTTTAGTGACGTTCTGCTTTAATGCAGGCTCAACACGGTCCATTTCGTTCAGTGTGATTCCTTGCTGTGATAAAAAGTCAGCGACCGTAGTCGAAGTCGACCAAACATCTTGCTCTTTTCCGCCTACTACAACCTTGAGCGGGAAAGCTCTTTGAATGGCAATCTTCATATCTTGCTTTAATTTAGCGTCTGGGTTTTGGTTTAACTTGTCGTGTTCATTTATAGCGATATTCTGTTCTTTCAGGAATTCCTCTACAGTATCGGCTGCTGTCCAATACGTTTTCTTTTCCTGATCTTGTATTAGCTCTACCTGTTTTGCCGGCTTCCACACGATTGATAGGTTATCCTTAACCTCCGTGTTTACCGCCAGCGATAAATAGTCCTCTGAGCGCAATGAAATTTTGAGATCATTAAATATATCTTGGATAGTATTTGCGTGTGTTTTAATGACTCTTTCTTCGCCATCCAGTGTCAATGCGACTGTCTTTTTGGTCCCTTCATACATGAAGAACCCAAGAGCAGCGGCAAAAACTACGAAACTAGCAGAAAAAATCACCAGTTTCTTCTTACTCAAAGTCTTGGAAAACAGGTTTTTCATACTATTAATCACGATGAAAAACGCCTCCTCTTCTCGGAGTGATTATAAAGATATTGTTGCCGACTTGTCAACCCAGACACCCTTGCCAAGCGTAGTCCCTATTATGCAAGATGCTCCATAAAAAGAAAAGCAAGAGTTATCGACACGGTTATCCTATGTCGCTAGAGAGACATGTAGAACTTTTTAGAAACATAAAAAGTTTGGACAACCTTGTTGAAAAATCGACAACATTCTTTATCACTTTATGCCGAATAATTTTTTTGCATTTCTGGCTGTTTCTTCAGCCACTTCCTCAAGAGTTAACCCTTTCAGTTCTGCAATTTGTTCGGCTACCAATTTTACATATGCTGGTTCATTTCTTTTTCCGCGAAATGGATGCGGAGTCAGGTATGGGCAGTCTGTTTCGACCAAAAGACGATCTAAGGGAAGCGCCTCTGCCACTTCCTTCGGTTTTTTAGCGTTTTTAAAAGTAACAGGCCCGCCAAGCGAAATTAAGAAATTCATTTCAACGCATTCAATCGCTGTTTCTACGCTGCCGCTGAAACAGTGCATGATCCCGCCTACTTCCCCGGCATTCTCTTCCTTTAAAATCTCTACTATGTCTGCTGTTGCATCACGATTATGTATGATAATAGGAAGTTGCACTTCTTTTGCCAGTCTGATTTGTTTGCGGAAAACCTCTTTCTGGATTTCCTTCGGTGACTTGTCCCAGTAATAATCAAGGCCCATTTCCCCAAGTGCCACAACCTTCGGATGGCTTGCCAATTCTTTCAGCCAATCCAGATGCTCCTGGGTCATATCGATTGCATCGACTGGATGCCACCCCACACTCGCATAAAGAAAGTCATAGTTTTCAGCGAGCTCTAGTGCTTTTTTTATCGTTATTTCATCGAAACCGACAACCACCATATTCGTAACACCTTCAGCAATTGCACGGTCAATGACCTCCTGTAGATCTTCGTTGAATTGTTCTGCGTTTAAGTGCACGTGTGTATCAAAAAGCATGTCAAAACTCCTTTGCAGCATTGCCCTGCAGTTTCATTCTAATCATACCTGACAAAAGGTTGAATAGAATTACTGCGATGTTCTTATTATTGTGATAAAGATGTGTCGATATCATAACTTTTTTTCAATGTAAAGGTCAAATTTTTGCAACTGTTTTCATAAAAACCCGACAATCGTCGGGAGTGGTTGCTGTCTGACTCTCTTACTATCATAAATCACTCTTTTAAAAAAATTGCTTTTTTAACACAAAAAACCTGAAAATGTTACACATGAAACATTTCCAGGTTCGTATTGTATTATTTTACTCTAGCTCCGATTGAGAGTGAATCATCTACTGTTGCCAATGACATGACGCCATCCTTTTCACCGGCAAGAATCATTCCCTCGGAAAGCTCTCCGCGAAGTTTGACAGGCTTCAGATTTGTCACGCAAATCACCTTTTTGCCTACAAGGTCTTCCGGTTTATAGTATTTCGCAATGCCAGAAACAACCTGGCGCTTTTCATAGCCAAGATCTAATTGAAGCTTCAGAAGCTTATCAGCCTTCTTGACTGGTTCTGCATGGATAACTTTCGCTACACGCAGTTCAACCTTCATGAAGTCATCAATCGTAATCTCGTCCTGGACCTCAGGTTTTTCTTCTTCCACAGGTGCAGTGGCTGGAGCTGACCCTTGCATTTTTTCCTTGATGAACTCAACTTCTTCCTTCAATTCAAGGCGAGGGAAGATTGGCTCTCCTTGAACAACCTTTGTACCAGCAGGAATCTGGCCGAATTCCTCGAGGCTTTCCCATGTTTGAAGTACTTCAGAACCAACATTAAGCTGAGCAAAGATTTTATCTGGAGTTCTTGTCAGGAATGGCTTCAATAGGACAGCCACTCTTCTCAATGATTCAGCAAGGTGGACCATCACATCCGCCAGGACCGCTTTCTTTCCTTCATCCTTCGCAAGCACCCAAGGCTGAGTTTCATCAATGAACTTATTGCAACGGCTGATCAATTGCCATACAGAAGTAAGGGCCACTGAAAACTCCATTTTCTCCATTGCTTCTTCATACTTCTGAACTGTTTCCTTGTTCACTTCAAGCAGCTGCTTATCATATTCACCTTCGGAACCATTGTAGGCTGGGATTTCTCCATCAAAATACTTGTTGATCATCGCTACCGTTCTGTTCAACAAGTTCCCAAGGTCATTCGCAAGGTCAAAGTTGATCCTTTCGACAAATCCTTCAGGAGTGAATACACCATCAGAACCAAATGGAACTTCACGGAGCAGGTAGTAACGAAGCGCATCAAGGCCATAGCGGTCAATCAGTGTAACCGGGTCTACTACGTTGCCCTTGGATTTCGACATTTTTCCGTCCTTCATCAAAAGCCAGCCGTGGGCGAAAACCTTTTTAGGCAGCGGAAGGTCAAGAGCCATCAGCATTATTGGCCAATAAATCGTGTGGAAGCGGACGATTTCTTTACCGACAAGATGGACATCCGCAGGCCAGTAATTCAAGTACTTCGAATCATCATCCGTTCCATAGCCAAGAGCCGTGATATAGTTCGACAATGCATCGATCCATACATAAATGACATGCTTCGGATCACCAGGAACCTTAACACCCCAATCAAATGTTGTCCGGGATACAGCCAGATCCTCAAGTCCAGGCTTTATAAAGTTATTGATCATTTCATTTTTACGTGATTCCGGCTGGATGAACTCCGGATTCTCTTCATAATACTTCAGGAGCCTGTCTGCGTATTTACTCATTTTGAAGAAGTATGACTCTTCTTTAACTTTTTCAACAGGACGGCCACAATCCGGACAGTTGCCATCTTCAAGCTGTCTGTCTGTGTAGAATGATTCACAAGGAGTACAGTACCAGCCTTCATATTGATCAAGATAAATATCACCCTGCTCAAGCAGCTGGGCGAAAATCTTTTCGACAATCTGTTTGTGACGATCCTGTGTTGTACGGATAAAATCATTGTAGGAAATATCCAGCTTGCCCCAAAGCTCCTGGATCCCTTCGACGATTTCGTCTACATATTGCTGCGGAGTGATGCCCTTACCCTCAGCATTACGCTGGATTTTTTGACCGTGCTCATCCGTGCCTGTCAAGTACATGACATCATAGCCGCGCAGTCTCTTATAGCGAGCCATTGCATCACCAGCTACTGTCGTGTAAGCATGGCCAATATGTAAATTGCCGCTCGGATAATAAATCGGGGTTGTAAGATAAAAGGTTTTCAGTTTCTCTTCCATGAAGATCCTCCTTAACTAAAACTGCTAGTTCATTCTAATAGTAGTTATTATACCAGCTAATGCCCTGCGTTTCATAACACTTTAATGTAAAACAAAGGCCCATTATTAAATGGTTTCGACATTCTCATTTTACTCAATTAGGAAAAACATAATTTTTTATAAAAAAATACTCCACTACGGACATTCTCCCTATAGAGTTTACGAATTTTGTCAGTAGAGAATTTTATGTGGACTATGTCCTTATATGACTTTATCAAAAAAGCCCCGCCTTATTTTTTGGCAGGAGCTAAATACCCGATTATTAAAGTAAAAGGTTGATAATCACATAATAAATCATAACCAAACCCTTTAAGAGATTATACCTGTTTACTAAAAAATGTTCATGCTATCAAGATTTTGTCGAATTTGTGACATTTTGTCGAAGGAATTTGTAGAATTTTGTCGAATTGTGCGTAATTTACTATTCCCCCAATAACATTTTTCGTAAATCCTCTATTAAAGAAAACCGCACCATTCCTTAATCCTTCTTGCCATTTTCATTCACAACCCTTGATATGAAAAGGTTTTCTCACTGTGTTAAAATTTGTTAATAGAAGAAAAATAAAATAATTGACGGTTATTGGAATCGCTGGTATTATAAAACCAATAAGAGAAAAATGTCGAAAAATGACGAACTTAATATAAGGGAAAATGAGAGGGGATAGTTTATTATGAAATCTACTGGTATCGTTCGTAAAGTTGATGAGCTTGGCCGTGTGGTAATTCCAATCGAACTTAGAAGGACTCTTGGCATCGCAGAAAAGGATGCTTTGGAAATTTATGTTGATGATGATCGCATCATCCTTAAGAAGTACAAGCCAAACATGACTTGCCACATCACTGGTGAAGTTTCTGACAACAACATCACATTGGCAGGCGGAAAGCTAATCCTTAGCCGTGAAGGTGCTGAACAGCTTCTTCAAGAAATCCAGGGAAGCTTCGAACCTGTAAAAGCATAAATCTAATACTCAAGGCCGTGGACAAATCCACGGCCTTTTTTATGTATGCTGTTTCTGCCTATTCTTTAATATGATACGCCTGGTATACCTCTCGCTTTTGCATGCCTCGATCTTTGGCTGTTTGCTTGATTGCATCTTTAGAATTCATTTGTTCATTGGAAATATAATGTTCGACATGCTCATCCAGGCTTAAATTTTCCCACCACTGGTTCTCTTCTTCGACAACGGAATCCGGAGAAGCTCCTTCGATGATTAATACAAATTCCCCACGGACTTCTTCTGCCTCCGCCCATGCCAATGCTTCAGAAATCGTTCCCCTCAGGAACTCCTCATATTTCTTCGTCAGTTCACGGCAAAGGACAATTTTACGGTCACCGAGACCATCAAGCATCACCGATAGCGTCTCCTTCAAACGATGGGGAGATTCATAAAGGACGATCGTTGCAGTTTGCTTCGCCAGCAGCTCAAGTTCCTTCTTCTTATCCTTTTTCCCTCTCTGGAGAAATCCATAATAATAGAAAGGCTGAGGAAGTATTCCAGAAGCAATCAAGGCAGTCAAAGCGGCATTCGCCCCTGGCAGCGGAACGACAGTCAATCCTTCGGCGATTGCTTCAGCCACCAGTTCTGTACCTGGATCAGAAATGGTTGGCATTCCTGCATCGCTGACGAGCGCGACTTTTGCTCCCTCCTTGATCTTTTCAATCAATTTATATCCGCTGCTTTCCTTATTATGTTCATGATAGCTGGTAACGGGCGTTTCAATCTCAAAATAGTTACATAGCTTTTTCGTGTTCCTCGTATCCTCTGCCGCAATCAAATCGGATTCCTTCATGATTCTGATCGCCCTGAATGTCATGTCTTCAAGATTACCTATAGGGGTCGGCACAAGGTAAAGAATCCCTTTTTCATGTTCCCGATCAAAGCTTTTCTGCTGTTGCATGTAAATCACCCGTTTCTTTGTGCTTATTTGCTTCCATATAACATCTTTTTAATAACCGGGGTATACTCATTATTTTCATCATAAACCGTCAATGGCTCAAGGATTTTCAGATCAGGACTGCCATCCTTGATTGCCTCAACCAAAAGCGTGTTCGCTTCCTTCCCGGCTTTTGGATGCACAAACTGGATCCGCTTAGGCTCAAGCCTGTATTTCCTCATAAGTTCGATGATATCGATCAACCTGCCTGGACGATGGACGAAGGCAACCTTGCCGCCCTGCTTTACAAGCTGGCTCGATGATTTAATCGCATCCTCAAGTGTGCAGAGTATCTCGTGGCGTGCAATCGCCAAATGTTCATTCAAATTTATTTCTTCTTTTGAGGGTGTAAGAAAATAAGGAGGGTTGCATGTTACGACATCATATTTCTCATAGCCAAGCTCTTTGGGCGCATCCTTTAGGTCTCCATGGATCATATGCAATCGATCTTCAAGCTTATTATAATCAATACTGCGGACAGCCATATCATACAACCGCTCCTGAATCTCCACACCCGTGATACTTCCCTTCGTCCTCGCGCTTAAAAATAATGGAATCACACCATTGCCGCTGCAAAGGTCGACAATTCTGCCTTTTTGGATTGGCACCCAGACAAACCTCGCAAGCAGCACAGCATCCAGCGAAAATGAAAATACATTCGGGCTTTGGATGATCCTTAAATCCTCTGCCAATAAATAATCCAATCGTTCATCTTCCCGTAAGTTAACCATTATAGATATTTCCTCCATACGCTTGTTGAATCGCCCTGATCAGCTTCGATAAATGCCTTTGGCTTTTAAAAATATGACTCTGTTACCACGGCAGTTGGTTTACAAAACCAACATTAAGCTATACAAAGTCAATCTTATAAAAATAGCCTTCCCTAATTAAGGAAGGCTGCCAATTATTTTTTATTAAGAAAGGATAGACAGAACAAACAATCTTCTTTGCGTGGGCTTCCGAAATGCAGATTGCAGATATGGAAGCCTTCCTGGTACAGACGGGCAAGGTTGTCATAGCCTTCACCGATGTCGACCACGTTTTTATCGCCTTGAGCCTGATTGCTGTTTCCCTTACCGCTTTTCTTAATGGTTGGATCTTTTTTACCAATGGTTTGATCCAGACGGCGTCTTATATGCTCATTTTCCAGCTTTAATGCATTATTCTCTTCCAGAACTTCTGCCAAATGCTGTTTTAACTCACCAAGCTGACGGTATAAATCACCGATCTGCGATTCCATATTACTTACTGAGTCAAAGATATCTTTTTTATCCACCTGTTCCACCTCATTAATCTGTGGATGATTGCAACGATACAGCTCCTGCTTCCTGTATTTCCTCAAGTGTATATTCCAGCACACGTTCCTGGCCAGGTATATCGACTTGCATGACTCGTTCCAGGATGTTCAACCCGACAACCTTTCCAGTACCATCAGGTGTAACAATCATTTCACCCAGGTCAGGCAGCTGCTCTTTCGCTGATTCATATTCGTCGTTCTCATATTTCAAACAGCACATGAGCCTGCCGCAAAGGCCAGAAATTTTCGTTGGGTTAAGCGAGAGGTTTTGATCCTTGGCCATCTTGATTGAAACTGGATCAAAGTCCCCGAGGAACGTTGAACAGCAAAGCATTCTGCCGCATGGTCCTATCCCGCCAAGCATTTTCGCTTCATCCCTGACACCAATTTGGCGCAGTTCAATCCTTGTCCGGAAAATCGAGGCCAAGTCCTTGACCAATTCCCGGAAATCGACGCGGCCGTCAGCCGTGAAGTAGAAAATGACTTTATTGCGGTCAAATGTATATTCAACATCAACAAGCTTCATATCAAGCTGATGTTCATTCACTTTATCACTGCAAACATCATAAGCTTCCTTTGCAGCTGTTTTGTTCTCCTCGACAATAAGGCGATCCTTCTGATCTGCAATTCTGACTACCTTTTTCAGAGGCAGGACTACATCCTTCTCGCCGACCTGCTTACGGGGAGTTACCACTCTGCCGTACTCAACGCCCCTTACAGTTTCGACAATGACGAATTCGTCCTTTTGAATTGAGAGATCGCCGGGATCAAAATAATAAATCTTCCCCGCTTTCTTGAAGCGGACACCTACTACATCATACAAGTGTAGATCCCTCCTGCAATTTTAACACCAGCTCTTCCATGAGCAGCTGGGGATTCATATTGGCATGCAGCTTCCTCTTCGCCTCCAGAATGGCTGCCATTTGTTCGGTAAGACGCCGTCCGGATGTCTGTAATGCAAACTGTTCTAAACGTGAGCTTTCGTTTAGATATACAACCTGGTCTTTCTTGCCAAGCTGAATGTATAGTAAATCCTTAAAAATAAGAAGTAATAAATCCAAACCACGATCGATTTGTTCTTTCTCTTTAAAGTGCATAAACCAGTTCTCTTGAAGCGCGACCATAGCTTCAAGTGAATTCTTTTTCAGCACTTCATATAATTTTAACACTATTTTTTGTGCTTGTGCAAACCAATCATCATTACTTATCTCTAAAGCTTCTTCCAAATTATTCGTCAGCTGAGCCAATAGTGGTGCCATTTGCGGTTGTATCCCATTGGCTATCAATTGTTCCGCCATATTTATCGGAGATAATGGCGTAAAATTGATCATTTGGCATCTCGATAAAATTGTCGGCAGCATTTGCTGTGCCTGCTCGGTAATCAATACGGCAACAGTTCCCGCATGCGGTTCCTCAAGGAATTTCAGCAGACTGTTCGCCGCATTTGTCGTCATCCTATCGGCATGTACAATCGTGTAAAGCTTATTCTTTGACTCTACACCTGTTTTCGAAAACTCCTCCTGAAGTTGCTGGATCTGCCCTTTCTTGATTGACAGGCCATCAGGCTCGACAAGATGGATATCCGGATGGTTGCCATGGTTGATCCTTTTGCAGTTCAAGCAGCTTTCGCAAGGCTTATAGCCATCAACCGGAGCATGGCAATTGATGCTCTTGGCAAGAAGAATACTAATCTCCTTTTTGCCAGTACCCCTCATTCCTTCAAATAAATACGCATGGGCTATTCGATTTTTCAGGATGCTGTTTTTAATCATTTTCAAAACATTCGGCTGAAGTCTCTCCAGCTCGTCCCACGTCTTTGCCAATGCGATCACTCACTTACGTATATAAATTGATCAATAGACCTTTGATTTCCCCGATTTTACCGAGAATATCAATCTGTTCATCTTTATTATCCATTAACTCTTCTGTCAACTCCACGAGCTTTTCATCAATTGTTTCTACAAGCTTCAGTGACCTGCCTTCGCCATATTGATTCCAGCTATGCGAGTGCTTTAGCTCCATTCCAAAGTTGACTGTTTCTTTTACAAATTGCTTAACCAGTGTCTTGAACTTAGCCAGGTCCTTGAACGTCCTGGACCGGGCAAGCCTCTCACCGGCAGATTCGACTTCCTTCATTAATTGCTGAAGCTGTCCAAGCTGCATTTTATGTTCCTGTTTTTGCACAAGTTCATTGAATTTGATTCCGCCCCCAGGCTGTTGTTTTTGATCCTGGCGAACTTTATCCATGTTAAGGCGCATATCCTGATTAATCTTCATCTCTTGCTAAACCTCCGGGTACTTCCCGTTAAAATTGATGAAACTGCTCAACAGGCAATACGAATACAGTCGCTCCGCCAACCTCGACTTCAACCGGGTAAGGGACATATGAATCCGCATTTCCTCCCATCGGCGAAACAGGTGCTACAAGCTGGTCACGAGATTTACAGTTATCCCTGATGACCTCCAATGCCTTTTCTACCCTGATGTCTTCTGTTCCTATAATAAAAGTAGTGTTTCCTGACTTCAGGAATCCCCCAGTACTAGCCATCTTTGTTGCACGGAAATTATGATCTACTAATGCATTGGACAGACGGTTGCTATCCTGGTCCTGGACCACAGCTAAAATTAATTTCATTCATTATCCCCCTAAGTTAATTCGTAGGCATGCCGCTTCGGGATTGATTCAAACAAGCAACACCCCAGACGAAAAAGTGTTTTTTCATTCCGTAACATTTGTATGTTTATTATAACAGGATTCATGTGACAAGACATGATATAAACGGGATTAACCAATTCCTTCTAAAAGTAACCCACCATTTATTATATTCCTAATATAAAAACAAGCCTTAAACTCAAATAAGACTTGTTTAAATTTAATACTATTTAAATTAATTAAACAATAGGATTTTAAGGTCAACTAACTTATCAACTATTCATTAATTAACCCTAAGAATTCCTCCTCAAATAACGTTAAACTTAATACATCTTTTATAGATATATTTAATAATTTACAAATTCCTTGCATTTTTTCTATTAAATTCTTTCTTAAATCTGGAGAGTAAACAGAATAAATATCAGCAAATACTAATGAAAGACCGACTGTATGAAGAAATTTAATATCTACCAATGGGTCATCTGGTCTTAATATAAATAAACCCTCATCCTTTGATATAACTTCATAAAATTTTTCATATCTACTGCTGGCTAACTCAGCAAACCTTTTAATATCCTTAATTATATCATCAGTATCATAATATTTTAATGTATCAAATTTAATAGCATATATTGGTTTAGTCTTTGTGAATATTTCCTTTTCAATTTCATAAAATTTATTTTCACTTATCTCTAATTTCTCATAATGTTTTATCCATTTATAGGAGATATAACCTAAAATATTATTAGGTAACAAATCAATTATTTTCTCCCGACACATACCTTGTTTATAGTTTTCAAATACCTCAAAAAAGTTTTTCAATTCATCGTTTCCAATATTTTTATATTCTCTATTTAAAACTGCTCGGTGATTTATGCCAACAAAATCATTTAATTTATATGCATTATTCAGTTCTTTAGTAAAACTTATAGTATCATAATTATTGTTTTGTACTATTTCTCTAACAACGTTTTCATGTTTTTTATAGAGATGCAAACTATCTGTAAAATGTCTTTGTACCCCTATTTGGTATCCTGTTTGTTCAGCAATATATACTTGTAACAAATAAAAAACAAATACATTATATGGAACTCCTAAGAAAATATCATTAGATCTATTTAGAACGGTTATATCTAATTTATCCTTCCTTACTTTTAGGAGAATTGAAATATTACAAGGTAAATCATTTGAATTTGCGGCTAAATCATCAACGGACCACATCGATAAAACTACTCTTCGACTATTAGGCCTTTCTTTTAGTTGTTTAATCGCCTCTTCTATTTGGTCTTTCTTAAAATAGTGCTTTAATCTAAATCCATATGCTCCATTTAATGTACTTCCATCGTCAGAAAACATATGGTAATTATTTATGTAATGTTGTAAAGGTTTTAATTCATTTGAACCTTCAATAATCCACGAAAACTCAGTTAAGGCAAAAAAAGGATTTATTGCTCTATTATTTAAGTGTATTAATCTAAAATTATCTTCAGATATTTCAAAAGTTGCTGGCCCTAAATCCTTTACTTCTCCAACTCTTGAATTAATGTATTCTCCCTTATGAAAATATGCATATTTCAACATATCATAATATATTTTATTGAAGTCTGTTCCATTAAAATTTATCATTGGATCTATACCTTTCAAATTTTATTTCGTTCTTTCTTAACTTTTTAAGATATTGTTGCTCTAAATCAATATTTAACTGCCCTGCGATTTTAATTAAATAAATAAACACATCAGTTAGTTCTTCTTCTAAATCTGCTCTTCTCATATCTAAATCAAAGTCACCACGTTTTACCTTTTTTACTATATTTGAAAACTCACCAATTTCTCCAACTATACAGACTATCAAATGTTCCAATACTTCAATATTCATGTTAGTGATCGGTTCATAAAAGGGATTATTCCCCTCATGTTTCTTATCAAAATCTTTTTGCCGATTTATTATTTCTTGTAACGTTAGAGACATCTTTCAAGCTCCTTAATTATGTTCTCAAGGTTAGACTTAATCACATTATTTAATTCTTTAATATATGGATTATGAGAGGTTTTGCTTCTTAGTAATGTTAATTCATCAGTTTTTTTAATACACTCCCTAAAATTCTGAATAACTAAAGGTTGTTTGAAACACTTATTAATTTGAGAATCAAACTCCTGGTCATTTATTATCTCAAGGATATTTACAAAACCTTTTTTTTCTGTTACCGTACTTTCTTTTAGCTTATCTTTTAAGATACTAATTATCTTTTCAGGATTAGTTTGCATATAAAGAAGTATTTTAGACGATGGTAAAATGTCTACTTCAAATCTGCTAAGTGTCGTTTGGTCAGGGTTCGCATAGGCTCTAAATGCAATTAAATTAAGTTTAACTTTATCAATACCTGCAATTTCTTGGTTCAATTGATTTATTATTAACCTTATCTCTTCCAGATTTATTGGAAGAAAATTATATATTTCAAGTGCTCTAAAATATGTTGTAACATACAAATCATTATTCTCTAATCCAAATTGTAATGACATAAAAGATGGAATTGGAGTATCCCCACTATTGATTATATGTTTTTGACTAATTAAAGAAATTACTGCACGATTTGAGTCTTTCTTATTTTTGAGTTCATTAACTATATGGATAATTCCTTTTTCACCTATATATTCACCGTGATTGATATGTAAATTAGTTGGTCTACTAGTGTTTTGCCAATCTTCTGCATCCTTTAAAGCGTAGGCAAGTTGTACTTCTCGAATAATGCTAACATCAAACTCTACTTTCAAGTTGAAATTTAGTAGATAATTAGTTTCTGACTCTTTTACAATTTCTTCAGCAATTGTCAGAATTTCTCCAAAACTATTCACTTTATTATATTGATTCATAGCTATTCTCCTCTACGATTTTGAATCCACCAATCCTAGCTCCAACCTGGTTATCCTTTGAAAAAATATACTGTTTTCTTCTAACAATATTTTTTGAGATGCTATAATATGAAATACCATTTGTATATCCAGGATTTTCAAAACCAGGTGTATTAACTCCAAATATAAACATATTTGATTTTCCAATTGGTAAATCCATATTATTATGCTGATGACCATGTAGGATTACGTTAAACCCGTAATAGTCCAGTAAATGTATAAATTCATAGGCATTTCTTATTGCAGATGTATCATGTTGAAATTGGTTAATCAAATGATGATGCACCACAACCACCTTAATTCTATCTTTATCTAAAGATGCTTGCCTTAAAGAGATCCTTAAATCATCCATATTAATTAATCCATACCTACGGTCTAAATTGTACGAGGAATTAATTACTAAGAATAATGCATCTTCGGTTTCTAATATTTTTTGATTTTGGTTAGTAAATGAAAAGAAATTATCTCTTCTTATCTCACTTGTAAAACCATCCAATAATTCAAAGGGACGAAACTTGCCGTTGCTAACAATATCATGATTACCTGGACATACTATTATCCGCTCTCTTTTCAATTGCGGACTACACCTCTGTATAATATTCCTGAAAATTCTGGAGGCATCTTTATATCCCTGCTCTTGCCCTCGAAAAGTAATATCCCCACTAATAAGAAAATAAAAATCTTCCTCACCTAAAGACTCAATTAATTCACATAAATAATTAGTGAAATCGCTTTCAAAAGCTACCATGTTTTCAACAGGAAAATGTAAATCTGATAAGTGTAAGATATTTAGCATTAGTAGTCTCCTTTCGATACACCTAAAACAAAAAGCCGCATATGCGGCTTTTTAAAATATAACATATTTTTCTAATTTTTGTAAGGAATAAACTAATTTAGTTTTTCTTCTATAAATTTAACAATTTCTTTGTGTATATCATCAGGGTTGTTATCACCTCTTACTATGCAGATTGTACCATCATATTCAGAAAAGATTTTTTCATAGTTCTTTTTCACCATTACTAACTTCTCTTTATTTTCATATACGTCCTGAACTGTTCTTAATTGTAACCTCTGCAAAGATGTTTCTACTGGGTTATCAATATATATTACTAAATCCGGATTAGGAAACCTTTCGTTTAGTCCTTTAACAAAATGAAATTCTTCCTCATTGCTACAGTGATATGCTAATGATGAAAAGAAATATCTTGTGCTTATTACATTTTTACCTTCCTTAAGTAATTTAAAAACCCCATCAATGTCATTATACAAATGATCATGTCGATCTGCAGCAAATAGATAGGCCATTTGCTGATCAAACCTTGCCGAATCTGTACAAAATGCAACTCTTTCTTTTAGACCTTCCCTTATAAGGTTGCCAATAGGTCCACTAGAAGGTTCCAATGTTAAAACTGCTTTTTTATCTTTATTAATAAAATAATCCCTTAATAAATTTGCTTGGGTTGATGTCCCTGAACCATCTATGCCTTCAAATACAATAAATAAATTTTTCAATTAATTTTCCTCCGTCTTCTTTCACATATAAAAAAATATTTATCACTATTCTAACTTAATTTAAACTGAAATTTAGTATTATATAATAAATTTAAGTAATCAATTTATTTTTTATTGCTGACGAAATCTATACTAAATTTGAAAACATCCTATTTGAAACACTTTAACTTTCCAGCAAGTAAATTCTCTCCGCCTTGGATTTTAGCATGGGCTCTCGTCAAGAATAAGATGTTTTTTATATCTTCCTCATTGATTATTTCTCCCGGGAGACAAAGAGGAATACCCGGCGGATAAGGAATGATTTGTTCAGCACAGACCCTTCCTGCAGATTCTTGCAGTAGGACAAATTCAGTCTGTTGTAGCTCCATCTCTCTATAACTGATTTCTAACGTTGAAATACTTTTGTGAATAACCTTAGATTCTGGTTTGCTTTTTCCATCAGGCATAGTACTTACAACCTCAGCAATCTTTTCAGAAGCTTCCAGTAAACGATGCTTCATGCCATCCTTCAATAAAGGAAGAACGAGCAGCACATTATAAGGGTCTGCAAGCTCTGTGAAGATTCCTTTGGATTCAAGTTTTGATTGCAACTCGAAACCAGACCAGGCACCGCTTGATTGTATAGTAAATTTCAGAGGATCATCGTGTTGCAATACACGAATCTTGGTTAACTTTTGCAGCCTTTTTTTGAATTTCCCTATTTCCTCCTTGAGGTATGAAATATCGTCCTTGCTATAAGTACCCAGATACAGGCGTGCCAAATCAAGGGAAGCCATCAATGGATACGAAGGGCTGCTTGACTGCAGAGCCTGTAAATAGAATTTTAGCTTGCTGAGTGATATTCGATTCGTCTGAAAATGAAGGAAGGCTCCCATTGTCATCGCTGGCAATGTCTTATGCGCAGATTGTACGACTATATCGGCCCCAAGTTCAACAGCAGAAGCCGGAAAATAATCCCCTGCGATAAAATGGACTCCATGTGCCTCATCCACCAATACAGGAATGCCATGATCATGAGCCAAATCTATAATGGTTTTAAGGTCATATGTCAGTCCGTAATAATTAGGGTAGGTTAGGATCAGTGCCTTTGCATTCGGATACTGACTGATTGCTGATTTAACCCCTTCAATACTTAACCCTGCAGCTACTCCGTATTCTCCGTTGAATTCAGGACTAATGAATACAGGCTTAGCTTTTGCGAGTCTTATAGCATTCATGATGGATTTATGCGAATTGCGCTGGACAAGCACCACATCATCTTCATTAATCGCAGCGATAACCATCGCAAGATTCCCGACAGTTGATCCATTTATTAAAAAAAAACTTTTATCCGTTTTATATAAATCCCTAAGTAATTCTTCAGCTTCAAAAATAACTCCCCCTGGCGAATGAAGGTCATCCAATCCTGTTATTTCTGTCGCATCCAATTTTAAAATTTGATTAAAAAAGGCCTGTCCTTCTTCGGGAAAAAAAGCCCCATTTTTGTGCCCTGGTACATGAAACGATAGAGGGCTTCCGTTTATATGCCTAACCAATTGAGAGTACAAGGGTGTTTTGGATTGATCCATATTATCACCTATATATATAAATTCACACCTATCTATTCTAACACTGTTTTTTAGGAACAAAAAGCGCAAGCGGCTCGTTCAGCCCCGACAAGCGCTGGAGGGCCGACCGGTGAAGTCGTTCTTTGAGTTCATTGGGCGGATTGAAACCGAAAAGTATAGCCGACTGTCCAGAAACGCAGAAACTGGAGACTCCGGCAAAGAAGCGCTTTTTGCTTCTGCCGGCGGAGTTGAAGTTTCGGAGTTTCTAGGAGGCGAAACTAGACAATTCGAAAAGCGGAGGCGACTGCTCAACTCCGACAAGCGCTGGAGGGCCTGGCTGTGAAGTCGTTCTTTGACTTCATAGACAGGACCGAAGCGTCTCGAGGAGTTAGGAGCCGCAGCTGGACAAGCGACTCGAGGGGCTAGGCGCTGGAGCTGGATTAAGAAACCTACTTGCAGTCATTCACAACTAATCAATTTACAAACTCCTACAAAACAAAAAAAAATAAAAGCCCAAAATGAGCTTTTAACTGTAAATGCCAGGCTTCGTTACTTTCCTTAGCTTTTCTACGTAATATTTATATTTAGGATCACTCGTATCTGTCTTGATCATGATGCTCTCACAGTCTGTGCATATAAAAGAAGTATACAGGTGTATGCCAGCACTTTTCGTCTGTTCGCAAATCACACACGTTTCCCCAATTTGATTTTTAGCTAAAAGCGAACCCAAATTCTCCACCTCCGTACACCTATTGTTGCCAGGAGCGTTTTTTTGTATACAATTTTCCGAATAATATTTTAGAAAGTTTAGTTGTTTTATATTTTATGATTGACATTCGATTTCCTTGTATGTCTTATAACAATTTAGGTTGGTTTTATTATTTGATTAAGCTGTTCTGGAGGGGAAATAGTGGGACCCGCTCTAATAATCATAACAATATGGAAGCTTGAGGACGATTTTTGGAGGTCAGGACGATTTTTTATGAAAAATATTCTTCAGATGGACTGATCTGCACGTAAAAGAGGGGACTGAGAATGCTTCAACAATATCATACTTATGTTTTATTGGCGATTTTTTGATTTTATTGACCACATTTTGAATATATCGACCACATTCTCGGATATTCCGACCAACATGATAAAATCAGGGAACAGCGAGATCCCTGAAAAATAATTAACCACTACTTTTCCGATAAGCAAAAAAAGAACAGCCATTACAGCTGTTCTTTCGAGTGCCCGGCGGCGTCCTACTCTCACAGGGGGAAACCCCCAACTACCATCGGCGCTGAGAAGCTTAACTTCCGTGTTCGGTATGGGAACGGGTGTGACCTTCTCGCCATCGCCACCAGACTATTTAATTGAGGTTTTTTGCACCCTCAAAACTAGATAATTGTAAGAAGAAAACAAGAGAAACGAGTAATCTATTTGGTTAAGTCCTCGAACGATTAGTATCAGTCAGCTCCACACGTCACCGCGCTTCCACCTCTGACCTATCAACCTGATCATCTTTCAGGGTTCTTACTAGCTTGCGCTATGGGAAATCTCATCTTGAGGGGGGCTTCATGCTTAGATGCTTTCAGCACTTATCCCGTCCGCACATAGCTACCCAGCGATGCCTTTGGCAAGACAACTGGTACACCAGCGGTGCGTCCATCCCGGTCCTCTCGTACTAAGGACAGCTCCTCTCAAATTTCCTGCGCCCACGACGGATAGGGACCGAACTGTCTCACGACGTTCTGAACCCAGCTCGCGTACCGCTTTAATGGGCGAACAGCCCAACCCTTGGGACCGACTACAGCCCCAGGATGCGATGAGCCGACATCGAGGTGCCAAACCTCCCCGTCGATGTGGACTCTTGGGGGAGATAAGCCTGTTATCCCCGGGGTAGCTTTTATCCGTTGAGCGATGGCCCTTCCATGCGGAACCACCGGATCACTAAGCCCGACTTTCGTCCCTGCTCGACTTGTAGGTCTCGCAGTCAAGCTCCCTTGTGCCTTTACACTCTGCGAATGATTTCCAACCATTCTGAGGGAACCTTTGGGCGCCTCCGTTACTCTTTAGGAGGCGACCGCCCCAGTCAAACTGCCCACCTGACACTGTCTCCCGCCCCGATCAGGGGCGTGGGTTAGAATTTCAATACAGCCAGGGTAGTATCCCACCGACGCCTCCACCGAAGCTGGCGCTCCGGTTTCTCAGGCTCCTACCTATCCTGTACAAGCTGTACCAAAATTCAATATCAGGCTACAGTAAAGCTCCACGGGGTCTTTCCGTCCTGTCGCGGGTAACCTGCATCTTCACAGGTACTATAATTTCACCGAGTCTCTCGTTGAGACAGTGCCCAGATCGTTACGCCTTTCGTGCGGGTCGGAACTTACCCGACAAGGAATTTCGCTACCTTAGGACCGTTATAGTTACGGCCGCCGTTTACTGGGGCTTCGATTCAGAGCTTCGCGTGAGCTAACCCCTCCTCTTAACCTTCCAGCACCGGGCAGGCGTCAGCCCCTATACTTCGCCTTGCGGCTTCGCAGAGACCTGTGTTTTTGCTAAACAGTCGCCTGGGCCTATTCACTGCGGCTCATCTAGGCTATTCACCCAAATGAGCACCCCTTCTCCCGAAGTTACGGGGTCATTTTGCCGAGTTCCTTAACGAGAGTTCTCTCGCTCACCTTAGGATTCTCTCCTCGCCTACCTGTGTCGGTTTGCGGTACGGGCACCTTTTATCTCGCTAGAGGCTTTTCTTGGCAGTGTGGAATCAGGAACTTCGGTACTATATTTCCCTCGCTGTCACAGCTCAGCCTTCACGCAAGCGGGATTTGCCTCACTTGCAGCCTAACTGCTTAGACGCGCATATCCGACAGCGCGCTTACCCTATCCTACTGCGTCCCCCCATTGCTCAAACGATAAAGAGGTGGTACAGGAATATCAACCTGTTGTCCATCGCCTACGCCTTTCGGCCTCGGCTTAGGTCCCGACTAACCCTGAGAGGACGAGCCTTCCTCAGGAAACCTTAGGCATTCGGTGGATGGGATTCTCACCCATCTTTCGCTACTCATACCGGCATTCTCACTTCTAAGCGCTCCACCAGTCCTTACGGTCTGACTTCAACGCCCTTAGAACGCTCTCCTACCACTGACATCTAAGATGTCAATCCACAGCTTCGGTGATACGTTTAGCCCCGGTACATTTTCGGCGCAGAGTCACTCGACCAGTGAGCTATTACGCACTCTTTAAATGGTGGCTGCTTCTAAGCCAACATCCTGGTTGTCTAAGCAACTCCACATCCTTTTCCACTTAACGTATACTTTGGGACCTTAGCTGGTGGTCTGGGCTGTTTCCCTTTTGACTACGGATCTTATCACTCGCAGTCTGACTCCCACGGATAAGTCTTTGGCATTCGGAGTTTGTCTGAATTCGGTAACCCGATGAGGGCCCCTAGTCCAAACAGTGCTCTACCTCCAAGACTCTTACAACGTGAGGCTAGCCCTAAAGCTATTTCGGAGAGAACCAGCTATCTCCAAGTTCGATTGGAATTTCTCCGCTACCCACACCTCATCCCCGCACTTTTCAACGTGCGTGGGTTCGGGCCTCCAGTTGGTGTTACCCAACCTTCACCCTGGACATGGGTAGATCACCTGGTTTCGGGTCTACGACCACATACTCATTCGCCCTATTCAGACTCGCTTTCGCTGCGGCTCCGTCTTCTCAACTTAACCTTGCATGTAATCGTAACTCGCCGGTTCATTCTACAAAAGGCACGCCATCACCCATGAACGGGCTCTGACTACTTGTAGGCACACGGTTTCAGGATCTCTTTCACTCCCCTTCCGGGGTGCTTTTCACCTTTCCCTCACGGTACTGGTTCACTATCGGTCACTAGGGAGTATTTAGCCTTGGGAGATGGTCCTCCCAGCTTCCGACGGGATTTCTCGTGTCCCGCCGTACTCAGGATCCACTCAGGAGGGAACGAAGTTTCAACTACAGGGTTTTTACCTTCTCTGACGGGCCTTTCCAGACCACTTCATCTACCCCGTTCCTTTGTAACTCCATGTTGAGTGTCCTACAACCCCAAGAGGCAAGCCTCTTGGTTTGGGCTATGTCCCGTTTCGCTCGCCGCTACTCAGGGAATCGCGTTTGCTTTCTCTTCCTCCGGGTACTTAGATGTTTCAGTTCCCCGGGTCTGCCTTCAATACCCTATGTATTCAGGTAAAGATACTGTTCCATTACGAACAGTGGGTTTCCCCATTCGGAAATCTCCGGATCAAAGCTTACTTACAGCTCCCCGAAGCATATCGGTGTTAGTCCCGTCCTTCATCGGCTCCTAGTGCCAAGGCATCCACCGTGCGCCCTTTCTAACTTAACCTAAAAGGTCATTTCTCTATTGAATAGAGAGAAAAACTAAAATGGCGATCACTCGGTTTTTTCTTGGTTCTTCTTACTTACGATTATCTAGTTTTCAAGGAACAAAAACATGTGCCATAAAAGCGACATGGTGGAGCCTAGCGGGATCGAACCGCTGACCTCCTGCGTGCAAGGCAGGCGCTCTCCCAGCTGAGCTAAGGCCCCGTTATGAAAGATATATGGTGGGCCTAAGTGGACTCGAACCACCGACCTCACGCTTATCAGGCGTGCGCTCTAACCAGCTGAGCTATAGGCCCATATATCATATATAGAGGAATCGCTCCCTCAAAACTAAACAAACAAGCGGTCAACAGTACGAATCGAAAGATTCGCATTCCGATTGCCATTACGGCAATATCCTTAGAAAGGAGGTGATCCAGCCGCACCTTCCGATACGGCTACCTTGTTACGACTTCACCCCAATCATCTGTCCCACCTTAGGCGGCTGGCTCCAAAAGGTTACCCCACCGACTTCGGGTGTTACAAACTCTCGTGGTGTGACGGGCGGTGTGTACAAGGCCCGGGAACGTATTCACCGCGGCATGCTGATCCGCGATTACTAGCGATTCCGGCTTCATGCAGGCGAGTTGCAGCCTGCAATCCGAACTGAGAATGGATTTATGGGATTGGCTCGACCTCGCGGCTTCGCGACCCTTTGTTCCATCCATTGTAGCACGTGTGTAGCCCAGGTCATAAGGGGCATGATGATTTGACGTCATCCCCACCTTCCTCCGGTTTGTCACCGGCAGTCACCTTAGAGTGCCCAACTGAATGCTGGCAACTAAGATCAAGGGTTGCGCTCGTTGCGGGACTTAACCCAACATCTCACGACACGAGCTGACGACAACCATGCACCACCTGTCACTCTGTCCCCCGAAGGGGAACGCCCTATCTCTAGGGTTGTCAGAGGATGTCAAGACCTGGTAAGGTTCTTCGCGTTGCTTCGAATTAAACCACATGCTCCACCGCTTGTGCGGGCCCCCGTCAATTCCTTTGAGTTTCAGCCTTGCGGCCGTACTCCCCAGGCGGAGTGCTTAATGCGTTTGCTGCAGCACTAAAGGGCGGAAACCCTCTAACACTTAGCACTCATCGTTTACGGCGTGGACTACCAGGGTATCTAATCCTGTTCGCTCCCCACGCTTTCGCGCCTCAGCGTCAGTTACAGACCAGAGAGCCGCCTTCGCCACTGGTGTTCCTCCACATCTCTACGCATTTCACCGCTACACGTGGAATTCCGCTCTCCTCTTCTGCACTCAAGTTCCCCAGTTTCCAATGACCCTCCCCGGTTGAGCCGGGGGCTTTCACATCAGACTTAAGGAACCGCCTGCGCGCGCTTTACGCCCAATAATTCCGGACAACGCTTGCCACCTACGTATTACCGCGGCTGCTGGCACGTAGTTAGCCGTGGCTTTCTGGTCAGGTACCGTCAAGGTACCGGCAGTTACTCCGATACTTGTTCTTCCCTGACAACAGAACTTTACGACCCGAAGGCCTTCATCGTTCACGCGGCGTTGCTCCGTCAGACTTTCGTCCATTGCGGAAGATTCCCTACTGCTGCCTCCCGTAGGAGTCTGGGCCGTGTCTCAGTCCCAGTGTGGCCGATCACCCTCTCAGGTCGGCTACGCATCGTTGCCTTGGTGAGCCGTTACCTCACCAACTAGCTAATGCGCCGCGGGCCCATCTGTAAGTGACAGCCGAAACCGTCTTTCAGCTTTCCCTCATGTGAGGGAAAGGATTATCCGGTATTAGCTCCGGTTTCCCGAAGTTATCCCAGTCTTACAGGCAGGTTGCCCACGTGTTACTCACCCGTCCGCCGCTGATCTTCAAAAGCAAGCTAATGAAGATCCGCTCGACTTGCATGTATTAGGCACGCCGCCAGCGTTCGTCCTGAGCCAGGATCAAACTCTCCAAGAAAGAGTTATGAGTTAGCTCATAAAGTTAAAACGTTGGCTCATGTTCTTCTATAATAGAAGTCATGATAATTTATTGTTTGTTGACGCTTGTTTGTTTAGTTTTCAAAGAGCAATTTTAAAGTGTCACCCGTGGGCGACTTAAATAATATATCATGCTGTCGATATTACGTCAACACTTTTTTAAAAAGTTATTTACGGCTGCTCAACAGCAACGTTTAATATAATAACAACTTCTGATTACTTGGTCAATAGTTTTTCGCAAAATAGAAAAGATTAAGCGCCTTATTCAGTCCCGACATGCTCTGGAGCTGGACAATTCTCGAAGTGAATTTTTTACTCTTATCCTGAAAAATAAAACGCCGCTTCAAAAGCGGCGTTCCTTCTTTATATAATCCAAGTCTGAATAGCTACCAACGCAAACACACCAGGTATTCCTAATAGACCTGAGACTGCTGCGGTCGCAATATTGATCGGCACATAAATGCCGAAACTAGTTCCGAAAGCGTTAAGAAAAAATAAAAAGATGGCTCCAATTAAGATCTTCACTGCATTCTGGCCAATAAAACGGAGCGGTTTTGTCGGTGCACCTATAATGAGCAGCAAAAAGATCAATCCACCAAGGACCGATATGACAACTATAGGATCCATACTCTTCCCCCTTACTTCAATGTCTTGTACATTTTTATGTACAAGTTATCAAAATAAGACCTTATCGTATGGAAAAAACTCACTTCGTCTTGATGGTGATTTTCCTGTGCTTTGCTTCTTTAAAAAGAAAGAAGTACTTGGCCTCGGCAATTTTCGCTTCAGTGATAAACTCTTCGGATGGATCGAAGCTTCTTTCAACCAGTAGCTTTTGATTGTTCCAGTTCCTCTTCATGCTGTCCAGCTGTTCCAATAGTTTATGGTCGAATTCTTTTCTAAGCCATTTCTTTTTACGAAATAACATGACTCTCCTCCAGTAGAGTTTCTTCTTATATATGGAGTTAAACTTCCCTGCGCCCTTCTAGTGCTTTAGAAAGCGTGACTTCATCCGCATATTCAAGATCTCCGCCGACCGGCAGTCCGTGCGCGATCCTTGTAATCTTGATCCCTGATGGCTTCAGCAACCTTGAGATATACATAGCAGTTGCTTCCCCTTCAATGTTCGGGTTTGTTGCTAGTATAACTTCCTGGACTGTTTCATCCTGAAGCCTCTTTAATAGGTCGGGAATATTGATATCTTCTGGTCCTATTCCATCCATTGGTGAGATTGCACCATGGAGTACATGATAGAGACCATTGAATTCCTTCATCTTTTCCATCGCAATAACATCCTTTGGATCCTGTACAACGCAGACCACACTGCGATCGCGGCGCTGGTCCTCACATATATAGCAAGGATCCTGGTCAGTTATATGGCCGCAGACAGAGCAATAAGTCAGGTTGCGCTTAGCGTTGACCAATGCCTTAGCGAAATCCAAAACAGTTTCTTCCTTCATGCTTAATACGAAAAAAGCCAGACGAGCGGCCGTTTTCGGGCCGATACCTGGCAATTTCATAAAGCTGTCAATCAGCTTTGATATTGGTTCAGGATAATGCATTCTGTTATATTCCTCCTAGAACATTCCCCCAGGAAGGTTCATCCCTTTTGTGAATTGTCCCATTGTTTTACTTGAAAGTTCTTCTGCTTTTTTCAATGCATCGTTCGTTGCAGCAAGCACTAGGTCCTGCAGCATTTCGACATCATCAGGATCCACAACTTCCGGTTTGATCTGGACGTCAACAATTTCCTTATGACCTGTCACGATGACTGTTACCATGCCGCCGCCAGCTGTACCTTCAATTTTCTCTTCTCCTAATTGGACCTGAGCTTCTTCCATTTTCTTTTGCATTTTCTGCATTTGCTTCATCATGTTTTGCATATTACCCATTCCACGCATCATATTAACGTCCTCCAATACTAGTCTTGTATTTGTATTAATTCATCGCCAAATAATTTTTTAGCTTCAGCAATCAGCGGGTCTTCGGCTGCATTAGCTTCGCCTTCCGTTGCTCCATCGCCTCTCTGGCTGATAAAGTTTTCCCTTATTTTAAGCCACTGATCTTCCGGCACACCAATTACCTGCATCCTTTTACCGGTGTAATCATTCATCGCACCGCTGACAGTTTCAGTGAATCTGGTATTTTCCATTGCCATCTGACAGTGAATCTCATATTTGAATTTTATCACGACTGCCTCATCAGATGCAGCCACTGGTTCCGCTTCATTCAATAATGCAGCCTGTGAACGCATTTGGTTCGCGGCAAGCATTTCGAGCAAGTCTCCCCAACGTCCCTTGATTGTATGGAGATTTGTCTTGGTAGCACTTTTCAGGACCTCATTTATCTTTCCTGCCGGCGCCTGGAAGCCTTTACGATTTGGACGTGGCGCTTTTTTAGCAGCGGCAGCCGGTTCACTTGCCGCCATCCCAGGGTTTTGCTGGAACTGTTCCAATTTTTCCTCGAGCTGCTCGATCCTTCTCAGCAACGGTTCAACCTGAACATTACTGGACGGATTTTGATTTTCCAGCTGGCATAGCTTGACGATCGCTACTTCAAGGAAGATACGGGGATGGTTTGTCCAACGCATTTCTTGCTGTGCCTTATTCAAGACCTCTATTAATTCATAGATCTGAGCTGGCTCGACCTGATTGGCAAGCTCCTGGAAATCCTCGTCCAGCATTACTCGCTCCATAGATTCCTCGAGCGCAGGGGCTGCCTTGTACAGAAGCATATCACGGTAGAAGAATATCAGATCCTCTATGAATCTTGCTGGATCCTTCCCTTGTAAAAGCAGTTCTTCCAAAGCTTCCAGCCCAGCTGCAGCATTTCGTTCCTGAATCGCCCTGGCCAGCTGGTTCAGGAAATTCTGCGATACGGTACCTGTTACCGTGAGTGCATCTTCAATTGTCACTGTATCCTGGCTGAATGAAATCGCCTGATCAAGCAGACTTAAGGCATCACGCATTCCGCCTTCTGCAGCCCTGGAAATGATCTGCAGGGCTTTGTCATCGCAACCCACTCCAGATTCCTCAACAATTTGCTTCATCCTGCCAACGATTGCCTGAGCTGTGATCCTCTTAAAATCAAATCGCTGGCATCTTGAAATGATTGTGAGTGGAATCTTATGGGGCTCAGTCGTAGCGAGGATAAAGATAACATGCTTTGGAGGCTCTTCAAGGGTTTTCAGCAAGGCGTTGAACGCTCCGATGGAAAGCATATGCACTTCGTCAATGATATATACTTTATACTTCACGACGCTTGGCGCATATTTTACCTTATCACGGATATCCCTGATTTCCTCGACGCCGTTATTTGAAGCAGCATCGATTTCAATGACATCAGGTATTGACCCATCAGTGATTCCACGGCAAGCATCGCATTCATTGCAAGGCTCGGCCGTTGGAGCTTTTTCGCAGTTTACCGCTTTCGCCAAAATCTTCGCAGCACTCGTTTTCCCAGTCCCCCTGGGTCCGGAGAAAAGATAGGCATGTGATATTTTTTGTTGAAGCAGAGCGTTTTGCAGTGTCGTTGTGACATGTTCCTGCCCGACCACATCAATGAACTGTTGTGGACGCCAGACACGATATAAAGCTTGGTAGGCCAATGACACCGCTCCCTTCCTTTTATTATCTTATCTATTATAACGTAAATAACTTTCAATTTCACTTTTACCAAAGGAAGTTTTTAAGCTTTTTAAAACGACAAAAAACTCATCTCCGTTAAAGAGATGAGTTGAATGTATCATATTTAACTGCCGCGCACCTTCCGTCGACTGAATACCATAAGCGTTACTTAAGCAGTTGGCTCGGCCCAGGCAACCCTGCGGCACATGGGAGCGTCCACTTAATGCTGCTTCCTTCCGGACCTGACATGGTTCATGGATTCCCATTGCGCAGGACCCGGGCGTCAACACCACTTACTTAAGGCAGACCCTACAGTAAAACAGCCTCAGGAAGGGATTCATCCCCGCTAGAGCGGATTGCGGGTACAGGGCACCGCTACCTCCCCGACTAGCACGGCAAAATTGAAACCTTATTTAGGTGTGTCTCAAGGACACATACATAGTATACTAACTCACGAACCAAAAAGCAATGCTTATCCCCTGTCAATTCCTGTATGTTGTTCCAGTTCCTCTTTTGCCTGCTTCTTTTTCAGCTTCTTTTTCTCCCGCAGATTCCTGAAAAAGTCGGATAGCAGTGCTCCGCATTCTGCTTCCAGCACGCCTGTCACCACTTCACTTTGATGATTGAAGCGCTCATCCTGGAGTATATTCATGAAGGTCCCTGCACAACCGCCCTTCGGATCCTTTGCTCCGTAGACCACTTTTTCGACCCGGGACAGCATGATTGCGCCTGCACACATCGGACAGGGTTCGAGGGTCACATATAATACAGCATCCTCCAGTCGCCATGTGCCTAGCTTCTGGCACGCCTTATCGATCGCCAAAACTTCTGCATGGGCTATGGAGCTTTGCTTTGTTTCGCGGAGATTATGGGCGCGTGCAATAATCTCACCATCCAGCACAATGACAGCACCAATCGGCACCTCATCCATCTGCCCAGCTTTTTTCGCCTCTTCAATCGCCTCAAGCATAAATCGTTCATCCTGGGTAAGTTGAGATTCCATCTTTCCCTCCGCTAAAAATAATAATAGTTATTTCCAATTGGTTTAATAATCCCCCACCGGTAAAAAATATATAGGAAAGGGAGAGGATTATTCATGCCAAAGACTGCTCTATTGATCATTGATATGATCAATGATTTTAATTTTGATGCAGGTGAAGAGCTAGCAAAAAACACAAAAGAAATCATTGATCCTATTTTAACATTAAAAAAGTCCTTTAATGAAAGGGAGATGCCCGTCATTTATATTAATGACCATTATAATCTATGGCAGGCCGATTTTGAAAAAATCATGGATCATTGCTCAAATGAAACGAGCAGTGAAATCATCAAAAAAATCGCTCCTGAAAAGAACCAGGATTATTTTCTAATCAAACCAAAGCATTCTGCTTTTTACGGTACGGCTCTTCATACCCTGCTCCAGCAGTTGAAAGTGGATACTTTGATTCTATCCGGAATCGCAGGGAATATTTGTGTTCTTTTCACCGCAAATGATGCGTATATGCGAGAATACAACCTGATCATCCCTGAGGACTTCATTGCCTCCAATGATGACGAAGATAATCAATACGCGCTGACAATGATGAAAAATGTCCTGTCTGCAAAAACAAGACCATCCAGGGAGCTTGATTTATAACATACTGTTTTTTCTTCCTTCATACAATGGTTGTAGCGCTAAAAATGCCAGGGAGGGAAGAAGATGCAAATTCATGTGGTACAGCAAGGACAGACATTGACACAGATCGCTCAATTATATGGGTCTTCTGTTACTGATATAACCGAGGCGAACGAACTGCCCAACCCGAATAATCTAGTTGTAGGCCAGGCTATGGTCATCCCGATTGTCGGCAGTTTTTACTTTGTCCAGCCAGGTGACAGCCTATGGGCGATTTCAAGAAGGTTTGGTATCACTCCACAGGAACTCGCAAGGATCAACGGCATCTCAGTCAACCAGCCTCTTTCAGTTGGTTTTCGCCTTTATATTCCGCAGCGTCCAAAAACAAACGCGGAATTCAATGCTTACGTAGAACCTCGTGGGAACACAGTTGCGCCTGCACTGGAAACAGCAGCACGGGAGGCTGCCCCATATTTAACATACCTTGCGCCGTTCAGCTTCCAGGCTTTGCGGGACGGTTCGTTGAAGGAACCGCTGTTGAACAATTTCCCGGCCATTGCAGAGGCAAACAATAATATTTTGATGATGGTCATCACCAATCAGGAAAACGACCAGTTCAGCGATGAACTCGGACGTATCATCTTGAATGACATGGCTGTCCAGGACAAATTCCTGAACAATATCGTTGCCACCGCTAAAAAATACGGATTCCGCGATATCCATTTTGATTTTGAATTCCTTCGTCCAGAAGACCGTGAAGCCTATAATGCCTTCCTGAGAAAAGCACGGGATCGTTTTAAACAGGAGGGCTGGTTTATTTCCACCGCCCTCGCCCCAAAAACAAGTGCAGCTCAAACGGGGCCCTGGTATACTGCACATGACTACAAATCACATGGAGAGATTGTCGATTTTGTCGTCATCATGACATATGAATGGGGCTATAGCGGCGGACCTGCACAGGCAGTATCGCCAATTGGTCCTGTTCGTGAGGTTTTGGAGTATGCCATCAGTGAAATGCCATCACAAAAAGTCATGATGGGCCAGAATCTTTATGGTTATGATTGGACTCTTCCATTTGTTCAGGGGACAATCGCCAAGGCGGTCAGTCCTCAACAGGCAATCCAGATCGCAGCTGACAATAATGTACCAATCCAATACGACACCAGGGCGCAGGCGCCGACTTTCCGATATACAGCGCCAGATGGAAAGCAGCATGAAGTCTGGTTCGAGGACGCAAGGTCCATCCAGGCAAAATTCGATTTGATAAAGGAATTGAACCTGAGAGGAATGAGCTACTGGAAGCTCGGACTTTCCTTCCCGCAGAACTGGCTGCTCATCCAGGATAATTTTAATGTCGTAAAAAGATAAAATTTTCTGTTAAAATAATTTTACACATTCCGATAATAAATGACAGGCGCAGTATTTATGCGGCTGTCTTCTTTTTTGCTAAAATTGCCTCTTAATATTCCATACCCATATCATACTTTGGTGTGATAAAATGGACTTTGCGTGATTTAACTGACAGAAATGTAAAAAAGAGATAGATACAACAGAGAGGGAGGACATGTTGTGGAAGGAACACCTTTTATAACGGTTGAGGGACCGATTGGGATCGGGAAAACATCACTGGCCCGCGCCATATCCGAACGGTTTCAATTTGCACTTTTAAAGGAAATTGTCGATGAGAATCCATTTTTGGGGAAGTTCTACGATAACATAGAAGAATGGAGTTTCCAGACAGAAATGTTTTTCCTCTGCAATCGATATAAGCAGCTTGGAGATATTAATGAACATTACCTCAGCAAAAACAAGCCTGTCGTTGCTGATTACCATATCATGAAAAACCTCATCTTCGCACAGCGTACCTTAAACGATCAGGAGTATAAAAAATACCTAGATATTTATCAAATCCTGACAAAAGATATGCCTAAGCCGAATGTCATCATTTATTTGAATGCAAGTCTCGATACATTGCTGAAACGCATCAAGATGCGTGGCCGCGAAGTCGAAAAAAACATCAGCCCTTTATATTTAGAGCAATTATCTCTTGATTACGAACAAGCAATGCTGCAATTCGAGCAAGACCACCCTGAGATCCCAGTCCTCCGTTTCAGCGGCGATGACCTGGATTTCGTTAAAAATGAAGAAGATCTTCAGCTGATCATTGACCAGCTAACCGCATCATTAAGAAAAAGGAGCGTACAACCATGAATCTAAGAACAAAATATGACATCCCAGCAAATGCGGTCATCACGATTGCTGGTACTGTGGGAGTCGGTAAATCGACGATGACAAATGCGCTGGCGGATGCCCTTCGGTTCCGTACATCCTTTGAAAAAGTAGATACAAACCCATACCTCGATAAGTTCTATGCTGATTTCGAACGCTGGAGCTTCCACCTGCAAATCTACTTCCTTGCAGAGCGCTTCAAGGAGCAAAAAAGGATCTTCGAATACGGCGGCGGCTTTATCCAGGATCGTTCGATTTATGAAGATACAGGCATCTTCGCTAAAATGCATTATGAAAAAGGCACAATGTCACCTGTGGATTACGAAACATACAAAAGCCTTTTTGAAGCAATGGTCATGACCCCATACTTCCCGCATCCAGATTTGCTGATCTACCTTGAGGGTTCAATTGACGATATTCTTGAACGCATCAAGCTAAGAGGACGTCCGATGGAACAGCAAACACCGATTACGTATTGGGAAGAAATGCATGCACGTTATGAAAATTGGATCAATAACTTCAACGCATGCCCTGTCCTGCGTTTGAACATCAATGATTACGACTTGTTCAATAACCCGGAATCAATTGAACCGATTGTGGAGAAAATCGCTACACATATTAGACAAACTCAATTATTGAAAAAATAAAACCGCCATTTGGCGGTTTTTTGTTATCTATATATACTGCAGCTTGACCACTATCGTTATGTCGGAGGATTTTATAAACCCAAAGTGAGCGAAAAGTTCTCATAAGGGTACATAGAACTCATCTATATGACCAATTCATGCGGAAAACTCTCAAAAGGGCACATAGAACTCTTCTATATGACCAAATCATGTGGAAAACTCCCAAATGGGCACATAGAACTCTTCTATATGACCAAATCAAGTGGAAAACTCCCAAATGGTCACATAGAACTCTTCTATATGACCAAATCAAGTGGAAAACTCCCAAAAGGGCACATAGAACTCTTCTATATGACCAATTCATGCGGAAAACTCTCAAAAGGGCACATAGAACTCTTCTATATGACCAATTCATGTGAAAAACTCTCAAAAGGGCACATAGAACTCTTCTATATGACCAAATCATGTGGAAAGCTCCCAAATGGGCACATAGAACTTTTCTATAAGACCGAATTGAGCGATAAAATTCTTAATGGGCATATAGAAATATACTTTTACCCTTCTTAAAAGAAAATATAAAAAAACCCGCTACGTCCATAACGGGTTTCTTTACACAATCTCCAAATTGTTTTTATGCGTTAATGCTTTAATATTAAAATTATGGAGGAGGTAGAGGGATTCGAACCCCCGCGCGGTGTTACCCGCCTGTCGGTTTTCAAGACCGATCCCTTCAGCCAGACTTGGGTATACCTCCGAGACAAGAAATATAATATCACGTATTCGAAAACGAGTCAACACTTCTTTTGAATTTTTTATAAGGGCAGGAATGAATCCTGCCCAAATGTTAAATTATTTAGGAGCAATAACTTCCCGGTTGCCCATATATGGACGCAATGCCTCTGGAATGACGACACTTCCATCAGCCTGCTGATAATTTTCCAGGATTGCGGCTACTGTACGGCCAATTGCAAGACCAGATCCGTTCAGTGTGTGCACATGCTCTGGTTTAGCCTTAGCTTCACGGCGGAAACGGATATTCGCACGTCTAGCCTGGAAGCCTTCAAAGTTACTGCAAGAAGAGATTTCCCGGTAAGTGCCATAGCTTGGAATCCAAACTTCAATATCGTATTTCTTAGCAGCTGTAAATCCAAGGTCTGCAGAGCACATGCTCAGCACGCGGTAAGGAAGGCCTAATAGCTGAAGCACTTTTTCAGCATGTCCAGTCAGCTTCTCCAGCTCTTCATAAGAGTCTTCCGGTTTTACGAACTTAACAAGCTCTACTTTGTTGAACTGATGCTGACGGATCAAACCGCGAGTATCTCTTCCTGCAGATCCTGCCTCTGAACGGAAGCATGCACTATAGGCTGCATAGTTGATTGGCAATTCCTCTCCGCTCAGGATTTCATCGCGGTGCATATTTGTAACAGGAACTTCTGCTGTCGGAATCAAGAAATAATCTTCGCTCTCGATTCGGAATGCATCTTCTTCAAACTTAGGAAGCTGGCCTGTTCCAGTCATACTTGCACGGTTAACCATGTATGGTGGAAGAACTTCTGTGTAGCCATGCTCGTCGACATGAAGATCAAGCATGAAGCTCATCAAGGCGCGCTCAAGGCGTGCTCCCAATCCCTTGTAAAATACAAAACGGCTGCCGGTTACTTTTCCAGCACGTTCAAAATCAAGGATTTTCAAATGATCGGCGATATCCCAGTGCGGCTTCGCTTCGAATTCAAAATCGCGGATTTCTCCCCATGTGCGAACCTCTACATTATCATCTTCAGTTTCTCCAACAGGTACACTCTCATGAGGGATATTCGGGATGCTGAGCATCAAGGCTTCCAATTCTTCCTCAACCTCTCGCAACTGGTCATCCAAAACCTTGATCTTATCCCCAACTTCACGCATTTCAGCAATCAAGTGGTCAGCGTCCTGCTTTTCACGCTTCAATTGCGCAACCTGCTGGGACACTTCATTTCTTCTGCTCTTCAGCTGTTCAGCATCAAGAATTAATTCCCTGCGCCTCACATCCAGATCCTCAAACTTGCCAAAGTCGGTCATGTCTTCCCCACGGTGCTGAAGCTTTTGTTTTACTTCTTCAAAATTCGCTCTTAAATACTTTACGTCTAACACTGAGATTTCCTCCCTTTTACCTGAAATAAAAAAGCCTTTGATAAAATAAAAAACTCCCGTCCCCAAAAAGGGACGAGAGTTAACCCGCGTTGCCACCCTAGTTGAAAGCAAAAATGCTTTCCACTCATAAAATAACGGTTTTTACCGAAAGTATTTACTTGCCAATCAGGCGTTCCATACTCTGCTCGAGGGCGGATTCATTTGCTCCAGACACCGGTTCGCACCAACCACCGGCTCTCTTTGGAATGGACACAAGCTACTAATCCCTCTCATAGCTTTTTTACTATCAAATTTTAATTCATAATTTACTACAATTATGTTCAGCATGCAAGCGGTTTATGCAAAATTTTTACTCTTTGTCTCCTCGACCATTTTTACAAAAAAGTTCATGAGTCGATAATCATCGGTCAATTCAGGATGGAAGGAACAGCCTAAGAACTGTCCGTCACGAGCAGCAACAATCCTGTCATTATGCTTGGCCAGCACTTCGACATTCTCGCCAGCTTCCACAATATGCGGGGCACGGATAAAGACGGCAGAAAAATCCTCTGCCACTCCGGCAATTGCAATGTCAGCTTCAAAGCTTTCTCGCTGGCGGCCAAAAGAGTTGCGCTCCACTTTCACATCCATGACACCGATATGCGGCGCATCGTAGCCAACGAGATCATTCGCAAGCAGAATCAATCCGGCACAGGTTCCGAACATCGGCTTACCATCTGCAGCAAACTTCTTTAACTCTTCCATGAAGCCATACTTATCAATAAGACGGCGGATTGTAGTGCTTTCTCCGCCGGGAATGATCAGGCCATCGACTTCTGATAGCTCTTCTGGACGCTTAATGACAGTGCCTTCAGCTCCAGATGCTTCGATTGCCCATATATGCTCTCGCACAGCACCTTGAAGGCCAAGTACTCCTATTTTCACCATAGCTATCCCCTTACCAGCCGCGGTCCTGCATGCGGGCTTCAGGTGCCAATGATGAGATTTCCATACCCTTCATCGGGATGCCAAGACCTTTCGAAACGTTCGCAATCAGTTCATAATCCTGATAATGAGTAGTCGCTTCGACAATTGCTTTTGCAAACTTCGCAGGATTATCCGATTTGAAGATGCCAGAGCCTACGAATACTCCATCAGCACCTAGCTGCATCATCAATGCCGCATCTGCTGGAGTTGCAACGCCGCCGGCAGCAAAGTTCACAACCGGAAGGCGTCCAAGCTGCTTGATTTCAAGCAGAAGCTCGTACGGAGCTCCTAGAAGCTTTGCTTCGGTCATAAGCTCATCCATGTCCATGGCGACAACCTTTCGCACCTGAGCGTTCACCTTGCGGATATGACGTACCGCCTCAACGATATTGCCTGTGCCTGGCTCTCCCTTGGTACGAAGCATGGAAGCCCCTTCGCCGATCCTTCTCGCTGCTTCGCCAAGATCACGGCAACCGCATACGAATGGAACTGTATAATCTCTTTTATTTAAGTGGAATTCTTCATCTGCCGGAGTCAGAACTTCACTCTCATCGATATAGTCAACACCCATCGCTTCAAGCACGCGTGCTTCTACGATGTGACCAATTCGTGCTTTTGCCATAACGGGAATTGTGACAGCACCCATTACCTCTTCAGTGATACGTGGGTCAGCCATTCTTGCTACGCCGCCTGCCGCGCGGATATCCGATGGAACACGTTCCAGGGCCATTACGGCAACTGCGCCGGCCTCTTCTGCGATCTTCGCCTGTTCAGCATTCACAACGTCCATGATGACGCCGCCCTTTTGCATTTCTGCCATACCGCGTTTAACTCGATCAGTACCTGTCTTCATTCTTTTTCCCCCTTGTCCCTATAAAAGGATTACTATGTAAGCACTTGAAAATAACTGGAAAACCATACTTGTTTAGTCGGAATTCAGTTACCCCTACTGAAAATAAACAATAAAAAAGGTTTCCTGTCAAGACAGGAAACCAAACATTCTTTATATTACAACTTAATTAAAACCAACCCTTAACCGTGTCAGCCACTCCGCCAAATAGATCTCCAAAGAAACCGCCGATACCGCGCATCATTAGCACGAACCAGTTCGCTTTTTCGACACTTTCAGCTGCGACAACTGGAACCTGGATTTGCTTTTGTCCCTCTTCAGATAAAAAGCTGATGCTCTCTTCCTTTTTGGACTTTACAGTCATATAGCCAACCTGTTCGCCTTTTTTAATTGGTGCAGTCAGTTCGCCATTTTCATTAAGCTTCTTTTTATCCAGTACGAGAATCGGTTCATATTCATCCTTTTCACCATTTCTGATGGTCATTGTAATGGCATCTTTAGACTGAATCTTTACGCTGTCTTCCTTCCCTTTCGTTACCGGAAGGTTTTTTTTGCCTTTAATCTGATGGTTCTCTTTTACAAGCTCTTCTTCTGTAAAATTACTGAAAGCAAAATCAAGGACTTTACGCGTTTCAGCAAAACGGCTGTCCTTAGAGTCCGCCTTCATGATAACAGAAATGAATCTTTGGTCATTTCTCATTGCAGTAGCAGTAAAACCATATCCTGCAAAATCAGTCGAACCAGTTTTCAGCCCGTCTACACCATCATACTGGTAGATAAGGCCTGGAAGCATCCAGTTAAAGTTTTTATATTCACGTCCGTCACGGAATTTCAAAGATGGCATTTTTGCTGTATCCAGAACCTCTGGGTAATCGTTCAACAGACGGTAAGCCAGTTTCGCCAGTGAACGCGCAGACATAACGTTTTCCTCATCCGGGTTTCCAGCAGGATGATTGCCCAGCAAATCAGAGTTATTCAAACCTGATGAGTTGACGAATTTATAATCCTTCAAACCAAGCTCAGCAGCTTTCTTGTTCATCTTCTCAACATGGTTCTTCTCAGTTCCTGAAAGAACCTCAGCAAGTGCGACGGTCGCTGCATTCCCAGAATGGATGGCCATCGCTTCATATAACTCTTTTACTGTATAATCTTCACCTTGAGTCAGTCCTACATTGGATAGGCCAGGTGCAGCGGATAGCTTGTGGACATACTCATTGATTTTTACCTTCTGGCCCCACTTAAGCTTTCCTTCTTTGACCGCTTCAAGGACCATATATTCAGTCATCATTTTAGCCATTGATGCAACGCCAAGGACCACATCGGAATTTTTCTCATATAAGACTCTTCCTGTATCCGCGTCAATTAGCATTGCCGCTTCAGCATCGATCCCTAATTGTCCCTCAGCTGCTTCTGCTTCCATTGAAAATCCAGAAAACATAGTTGTAATCGTTAAAATGAATGCTGCAAAGAACATTGAAAGCTGTTTCTGTTTACGATTCAAGACGACTTTCCCTCCAAAATTTTATAAAATATCTATGAAACTTTCATATTTTTTGACCACAAAAAAATCACACCCGTTTAGTTTACCATAAAAAAAACGAAAAAAATAGACAGAGAATAGTCACTCTGTCTATTGAAAAATAAGGAAAAAACAGCTGATATACAGGAAAAAAGTCGTAGTCCCTGCCTGTTTTCCAAATATAAATTTAGCTCATGGAGTAATTTGGTGCTTCCTTCGTGATCTGGACATCATGCGGATGACTCTCTCTTAGTCCTGCTCCAGTCATTTTGATGAATTGGGCGTTCTCCCTTAATTCTTCAAGATTGGCAGTGCCGCAATATCCCATACCTGAGCGAATCCCGCCGACAAGCTGATAGATTGTATCTGTAAGAGGCCCTTTATAAGGGATTCTTCCTTCAATGCCTTCCGGAACGAACTTCTTATTATCTTCCTGGAAATAACGGTCTTTAGAGCCTTTTTCCATTGCCCCAACTGAGCCCATTCCACGATAAACTTTAAAGCGTCTTCCCTGGTAGATTTCTGTTTCCCCTGGACTTTCACTTACACCTGCAAGCAAACTTCCGAGCATGACGGCATGCCCACCAGCAGCAAGAGCTTTGACGATGTCTCCTGAATATTTAATACCGCCATCTGCAATGATTGATTTGCCATGCTTGCGTGCTTCTGTCGCACAATCATATACAGCGGTAATTTGCGGAACGCCGACACCTGCTACAACCCTCGTTGTACAGATAGATCCAGGCCCAATGCCGACCTTGACAATATCCGCCCCTGCCTCTATCAAGTCTCTTGTTGCTTCTGCAGTCGCAACATTACCGGCAATAATATTCAGTTCCGGATAGCTTTCCCGGATTTGCTTAACAGTTTCAATGACACCCTTTGAGTGGCCATGCGCTGTATCGACAACAATGACGTCTACATGGGACTTCACAAGCATCTCGACACGTTTCATCGTATCAGCTGTTACACCCACTGCAGCACCGCACAGCAAGCGGCCTTGCGCATCTTTCGAAGAGTTCGGGAACTCGATCACTTTTTCAATATCCTTGATGGTAATGAGCCCTTTCAGTACGCCTTCGTCATTTACTAGTGGGAGTTTTTCAATCTTATGGCGCTGAAGGATCTTCTCTGCTTCTTCAAGGGTAGTTCCCACAGAAGCGGTCACCAAATCCGTTTTCGTCATGACTTCTTCGATTTTAATGGAATAATCCTGGATAAAACGCATATCACGGTTCGTAATGATTCCTACGAGCTTTTGCTCTTCCTCGTTATTGACGATTGGGACACCAGAAATGCGGTATTTCCCCATCAAATGTTCAGCATCAAACACTTGATGCTCAGGAGTTAAAAAGAACGGATCGGTAATGACTCCACTTTCAGAACGTTTTACTTTATCGACCTGGTCAGCCTGCTGCTCTATGGACATGTTTTTATGTATGATACCAAGTCCGCCCTGCCTGGCAATTGAAATAGCCAGTTCAGATTCTGTTACAGTATCCATGCCGGCACTGATGATTGGCATATTCAATCTCAAAGTCTCCGTCAGATTTACCTTCAGGCTCACGTCCTTTGGTAATACCTCGGATTTGGCAGGCACTAACAGCACATCATCAAACGTTAATCCTTCTTTTGCAAATTTACTTTCCCACATAGTAAAATGACCCCCTTTAAGAAAATATTATTTGTAGGTTATCAATTGGTTAAAATACTGTCAAGAAGGTTATTATTTGTTTGATTTTTCAAATAACTTGGAGGTTTTTCATGTGTCTACGTCTTATAAGGAATGGAATAGTTACACTCTCTTTTTTTCAGCAGAGTATTCACAAGCCTATCTGAAAAAATGCTACCGTAAAATTAACATCGACCAGCCTGACATGAAAAGCTTCGAAAACTGTTATCCCTTTATGTATTATCTCGAACATGGGAAGATTTACTATGAACAGGCAGAAAAGTCTCCGCTGGCCATCCAGCCAATCCTGCTCTTTTACGGACTTGTCCATTTAATAAAAGCATGTATCCTGACAGTTGAACCTGATTACCCTGAAACTACTTCTGTATTAGCTCATGGAGTTTCAACAAGGAAACGAAAAAAACAACAATACAGCTTTACGGATGATGAAGTAAAGTTCCAGAAGAATGGACTATTCTCACTTATGGCAGAAAAGATGTTCCACATGAAACAATTGGAAGGGGAAAAAGCAACAATGGGTGATGTATTAGAGCTGATCCCAGAATTAGCCGGCATCTATTCTGATCTAAGAGGAAAGCAAATTTTCGAAGTTATCACAGCTGCCGGGACAGGTTTTTCGCTGCCTAAATCAATAATCGACCATTTCCATATGACTGAGAACCGATTTAAGGAATTCTTTCAAACAAAATCCTCTATCCCTGTTTCTTTTGTTGAGGATCCTAGCCATATCAGGTTTGAAGGAAACTTAAGCGAAGCCTCAGAACCGCTCCCATTAAAATATAATCTTGAAGAGCAGCATTATGTATTCCCCTTAAATAAAGGTGATTTATTTCTTTTTCCAGAGCTGCTGCTGCACTACCTACTGTTATATAATCTTGGGATGATTGCGCGCTATGAAACAGAATGGTGGAGTGAGCTAATCAAGATGATGCCCAATGAAGACTATCCATTAATTCAGTCCTTTTTACAATCAACATTGAAAAAAGGACCTTACTTAATTTACCAGTATCTGGTGAATAAGTAATAGCATCAAGGGTTGGAGTATCTCAAGCCATTGCTGCGATGATAGATATGTTTAGATAAGCTGGTATCGGGAATTTCATTTATATGAAAAGTGAATAACCGGGGAGGTTTTAATATGGATAGAAAAAAACTAATGATGACAACTGTTGCTCTAGGTGCAGCATACTTACTAAAAGACCAAAAGTCACGCACGAAGGTAATGGATCAATTACAATCCCTTGGGAAGAAAGTGAAGAAGTAAAGAACAAGACCCTTTGATGAATTCAGAGGGTCTTTTAATTGAGGTTAATAAAACGGAAACGAGAACTTAAGGGGTGTCTTCCTGTAAACTTATCTGAAGGTGCTTCAGGTTCGGACAGCTTTTGGGGTTCTTCCGGTAATCTTGTCAGAAGTTGCTTCTACTTCTGACAGCTTTTGGGGTTCTTCCATCAATCTTGTCCGAAGGTACTTCTACTTCTGACAGCTTTTGGGGTTCTTCCATCAATCTTGTCCGAAGGTACTTCTACTTCTGACAGCTTTTGGGGTTCTTCCATCAATCTTATCCAAAGTTGCTCCTTCTTCTGACAGCTTTTTTGCGCTTTTCCTCTAAACTTGTCCAAAGTTACTCCTTCTTCTGACAGCTTTTCGTACTTTTCCTTCAGGCTTGTCTGAAGTAGCCATTGCTTCTCCCCGGGTGTTACTAATTATTCTAGTTTCCTATCCCTTTCTCACTTCCATTTGTTCTATCGACTTTTCTACAAACAAAAAAAGAACAGCCATTACAGCTGTTCTTTCGTGTGCCCGGCGGCGTCCTACTCTCACAGGGGGAAACCCCCAACTACCATCGGCGCTGAGAAGCTTAACTTCCGTGTTCGGTATGGGAACGGGTGTGACCTTCTCGCCATCGCCACCAGACTATTTGATTGAGGTTGTTTGCACCCTCAAAACTAGATAATTGTAAGAAGAAAACAAGAGAAACGAGTAATCTATTTGGTTAAGTCCTCGAACGATTAGTATCAGTCAGCTCCACACGTCACCGCGCTTCCACCTCTGACCTATCAACCTGATCATCTTTCAGGGTTCTTACTAGCTTGCGCTATGGGAAATCTCATCTTGAGGGGGGCTTCATGCTTAGATGCTTTCAGCACTTATCCCGTCCGCACATAGCTACCCAGCGATGCCTTTGGCAAGACAACTGGTACACCAGCGGTGCGTCCATCCCGGTCCTCTCGTACTAAGGACAGCTCCTCTCAAATTTCCTGCGCCCACGACGGATAGGGACCGAACTGTCTCACGACGTTCTGAACCCAGCTCGCGTACCGCTTTAATGGGCGAACAGCCCAACCCTTGGGACCGACTACAGCCCCAGGATGCGATGAGCCGACATCGAGGTGCCAAACCTCCCCGTCGATGTGGACTCTTGGGGGAGATAAGCCTGTTATCCCCGGGGTAGCTTTTATCCGTTGAGCGATGGCCCTTCCATGCGGAACCACCGGATCACTAAGCCCGACTTTCGTCCCTGCTCGACTTGTAGGTCTCGCAGTCAAGCTCCCTTGTGCCTTTACACTCTGCGAATGATTTCCAACCATTCTGAGGGAACCTTTGGGCGCCTCCGTTACTCTTTAGGAGGCGACCGCCCCAGTCAAACTGCCCACCTGACACTGTCTCCCGCCCCGATCAGGGGCGTGGGTTAGAATTTCAATACAGCCAGGGTAGTATCCCACCGACGCCTCCACCGAAGCTGGCGCTCCGGTTTCTCAGGCTCCTACCTATCCTGTACAAGCTGTACCAAAATTCAATATCAGGCTACAGTAAAGCTCCACGGGGTCTTTCCGTCCTGTCGCGGGTAACCTGCATCTTCACAGGTACTATAATTTCACCGAGTCTCTCGTTGAGACAGTGCCCAGATCGTTACGCCTTTCGTGCGGGTCGGAACTTACCCGACAAGGAATTTCGCTACCTTAGGACCGTTATAGTTACGGCCGCCGTTTACTGGGGCTTCGATTCAGAGCTTCGCGTGAGCTAACCCCTCCTCTTAACCTTCCAGCACCGGGCAGGCGTCAGCCCCTATACTTCGCCTTGCGGCTTCGCAGAGACCTGTGTTTTTGCTAAACAGTCGCCTGGGCCTATTCACTGCGGCTCATCTAGGCTATTCACCCAAATGAGCACCCCTTCTCCCGAAGTTACGGGGTCATTTTGCCGAGTTCCTTAACGAGAGTTCTCTCGCTCACCTTAGGATTCTCTCCTCGCCTACCTGTGTCGGTTTGCGGTACGGGCACCTTTTATCTCGCTAGAGGCTTTTCTTGGCAGTGTGGAATCAGGAACTTCGGTACTATATTTCCCTCGCTGTCACAGCTCAGCCTTCACGCAAGCGGGATTTGCCTCACTTGCAGCCTAACTGCTTAGACGCGCATATCCGACAGCGCGCTTACCCTATCCTACTGCGTCCCCCCATTGCTCAAACGATAAAGAGGTGGTACAGGAATATCAACCTGTTGTCCATCGCCTACGCCTTTCGGCCTCGGCTTAGGTCCCGACTAACCCTGAGAGGACGAGCCTTCCTCAGGAAACCTTAGGCATTCGGTGGATGGGATTCTCACCCATCTTTCGCTACTCATACCGGCATTCTCACTTCTAAGCGCTCCACCAGTCCTTACGGTCTGACTTCAACGCCCTTAGAACGCTCTCCTACCACTGACATCTAAGATGTCAATCCACAGCTTCGGTGATACGTTTAGCCCCGGTACATTTTCGGCGCAGAGTCACTCGACCAGTGAGCTATTACGCACTCTTTAAATGGTGGCTGCTTCTAAGCCAACATCCTGGTTGTCTAAGCAACTCCACATCCTTTTCCACTTAACGTATACTTTGGGACCTTAGCTGGTGGTCTGGGCTGTTTCCCTTTTGACTACGGATCTTATCACTCGCAGTCTGACTCCCACGGATAAGTCTTTGGCATTCGGAGTTTGTCTGAATTCGGTAACCCGATGAGGGCCCCTAGTCCAAACAGTGCTCTACCTCCAAGACTCTTACAACGTGAGGCTAGCCCTAAAGCTATTTCGGAGAGAACCAGCTATCTCCAAGTTCGATTGGAATTTCTCCGCTACCCACACCTCATCCCCGCACTTTTCAACGTGCGTGGGTTCGGGCCTCCAGTTGGTGTTACCCAACCTTCACCCTGGACATGGGTAGATCACCTGGTTTCGGGTCTACGACCACATACTCATTCGCCCTATTCAGACTCGCTTTCGCTGCGGCTCCGTCTTCTCAACTTAACCTTGCATGTAATCGTAACTCGCCGGTTCATTCTACAAAAGGCACGCCATCACCCATGAACGGGCTCTGACTACTTGTAGGCACACGGTTTCAGGATCTCTTTCACTCCCCTTCCGGGGTGCTTTTCACCTTTCCCTCACGGTACTGGTTCACTATCGGTCACTAGGGAGTATTTAGCCTTGGGAGATGGTCCTCCCAGCTTCCGACGGGATTTCTCGTGTCCCGCCGTACTCAGGATCCACTCAGGAGGGAACGAAGTTTCAACTACAGGGTTTTTACCTTCTCTGACGGGCCTTTCCAGACCACTTCATCTACCCCGTTCCTTTGTAACTCCATGTTGAGTGTCCTACAACCCCAAGAGGCAAGCCTCTTGGTTTGGGCTATGTCCCGTTTCGCTCGCCGCTACTCAGGGAATCGCGTTTGCTTTCTCTTCCTCCGGGTACTTAGATGTTTCAGTTCCCCGGGTCTGCCTTCAATACCCTATGTATTCAGGTAAAGATACTGTTCCATTACGAACAGTGGGTTTCCCCATTCGGAAATCTCCGGATCAAAGCTTACTTACAGCTCCCCGAAGCATATCGGTGTTAGTCCCGTCCTTCATCGGCTCCTAGTGCCAAGGCATCCACCGTGCGCCCTTTCTAACTTAACCTAAAAGGTCATTTCTCTATTGAATAGAGAGAAAAACTAAAATGGCGATCACTCGGTTTTTTCTTGGTTCTTCTTACTTACGATTATCTAGTTTTCAAGGAACAAAAAAGCTTTGAGGGAATTGCTCCCTCAAAACTAAACAAACAAGCGTACAACAGTACGAATCGAAAGATTCGCATTCCGATTGCCTTTACGGCAATATCCTTAGAAAGGAGGTGATCCAGCCGCACCTTCCGATACGGCTACCTTGTTACGACTTCACCCCAATCATCTGTCCCACCTTAGGCGGCTGGCTCCAAAAGGTTACCCCACCGACTTCGGGTGTTACAAACTCTCGTGGTGTGACGGGCGGTGTGTACAAGGCCCGGGAACGTATTCACCGCGGCATGCTGATCCGCGATTACTAGCGATTCCGGCTTCATGCAGGCGAGTTGCAGCCTGCAATCCGAACTGAGAATGGATTTATGGGATTGGCTCGACCTCGCGGCTTCGCGACCCTTTGTTCCATCCATTGTAGCACGTGTGTAGCCCAGGTCATAAGGGGCATGATGATTTGACGTCATCCCCACCTTCCTCCGGTTTGTCACCGGCAGTCACCTTAGAGTGCCCAACTGAATGCTGGCAACTAAGATCAAGGGTTGCGCTCGTTGCGGGACTTAACCCAACATCTCACGACACGAGCTGACGACAACCATGCACCACCTGTCACTCTGTCCCCCGAAGGGGAACGCCCTATCTCTAGGGTTGTCAGAGGATGTCAAGACCTGGTAAGGTTCTTCGCGTTGCTTCGAATTAAACCACATGCTCCACCGCTTGTGCGGGCCCCCGTCAATTCCTTTGAGTTTCAGCCTTGCGGCCGTACTCCCCAGGCGGAGTGCTTAATGCGTTTGCTGCAGCACTAAAGGGCGGAAACCCTCTAACACTTAGCACTCATCGTTTACGGCGTGGACTACCAGGGTATCTAATCCTGTTCGCTCCCCACGCTTTCGCGCCTCAGCGTCAGTTACAGACCAGAGAGCCGCCTTCGCCACTGGTGTTCCTCCACATCTCTACGCATTTCACCGCTACACGTGGAATTCCGCTCTCCTCTTCTGCACTCAAGTTCCCCAGTTTCCAATGACCCTCCCCGGTTGAGCCGGGGGCTTTCACATCAGACTTAAGGAACCGCCTGCGCGCGCTTTACGCCCAATAATTCCGGACAACGCTTGCCACCTACGTATTACCGCGGCTGCTGGCACGTAGTTAGCCGTGGCTTTCTGGTCAGGTACCGTCAAGGTACCGGCAGTTACTCCGATACTTGTTCTTCCCTGACAACAGAACTTTACGACCCGAAGGCCTTCATCGTTCACGCGGCGTTGCTCCGTCAGACTTTCGTCCATTGCGGAAGATTCCCTACTGCTGCCTCCCGTAGGAGTCTGGGCCGTGTCTCAGTCCCAGTGTGGCCGATCACCCTCTCAGGTCGGCTACGCATCGTTGCCTTGGTGAGCCGTTACCTCACCAACTAGCTAATGCGCCGCGGGCCCATCTGTAAGTGACAGCCGAAACCGTCTTTCAGCTTTCCCTCATGTGAGGGAAAGGATTATCCGGTATTAGCTCCGGTTTCCCGAAGTTATCCCAGTCTTACAGGCAGGTTGCCCACGTGTTACTCACCCGTCCGCCGCTGATCTTCAAAAGCAAGCTAATGAAGATCCGCTCGACTTGCATGTATTAGGCACGCCGCCAGCGTTCGTCCTGAGCCAGGATCAAACTCTCCAAGAAAGAGTTATGAGTTAGCTCATAAAGTTAAAACGTTGGCTCATGTTCTTCTATAATAGAAGTCATGATCATTTATTGTTTGTTGACGCTTGTTTGTTTAGTTTTCAAAGAGCAATTTCTTGCATTGTCGCCCAGAAGCGACTTTAATAATATAACATTTACTAGCTATATAAGTCAATAACTATTTTCAAAAACTCTTAATTTAGAAGTTGTTGTCTCGTTACTGACTTTGAAGATTATATCAGGCAAATTATCTTAATGCAACACTTTTTCATCACTTTCTATAAACTATCTAGTTTTTTGGTCATTTCCTCCTTCTGAACCCAAACAGACAGTGCCTTCTGCTATATCGCATGCAATGCAAAACTTATAAAGAAACAAAAAAGCCGGCGTGTAGCCGGCTTATTGGATGATTTCCTCGATATGCAAGTACCTGTTCTTTTCTAAAGCAAGAATCTGGTCTGTTTCTAGCAATTTAACCAATGGTCTTGCAGGATTCTTTTCTTCTACGAAAATGATTTCAGCTGCCTGTCCATCTGAAAGACGGATTTTTGTACCAACTGAATAATTCATTATTGCAGAACTCAATGCTTTTAGGCAGGTAATGTCGAATTCTCCAAATAGCTCTTCATTGATCATCTCGATCACTTTAAATGGAGAGTGTTTTGGCTTATAAATTCTTTCCGATGTCATCGCATGGAAAGAATCAGCTACTGCAAGGATTTTTGCAAAAGGATGAATCCTGTTTGCCTTTTCACCAAATGGATAGCCGCTGCCATCCATTCTTTCATGATGATGAAGAATCGCAATTTTAGTGGCCTCCTTCAGCAATGGACTATTCTTTACCATCTGATAGCTGTAAGTAGGGTGCTTTTTGATTTCCTCAAATTCATCTACTGTCAGAGTCGTGTTTTTATTGAGAAGTGTTGGACTGACCTTCGCCATGCCGCAATCCGATAAACATCCAGCCAGTGCAATCTGGGTTATATCGCCTTTGTTGTAATTCAGCTTTTTGGCGATGAAGGCACTGATAATTCCTACAGCCAAAGGATGATCGTATATGTACTCAGCCTTGGATGAATAATGATGAAGGTTGAATATATCCGACGAAGTCATTTCAACCTGCTCAATCAACGGGACAATAATGGACCTCAATTTTGCAACGTCTATCTGCATTCCTGATTGCCAGGAGATAAACTCTTTTTTGAAGTTCTGTCTCGCCTGTAAAAACAAGTCGATAAAACTTTCTCCACCCTCATTAGGCTTCAAGCCGGATTTCTTATCACTGCCTGTTGAAGGTGCAAGGAAAGGCATCCCATTCACTAACGTTTTCTCAACATCCACTTCTTTAACTAAAAAAACTTTCAGTATATCGATTAGATGCTCAGACAAAACTGTTTTTTTGTTCATGATAGGTCTATTGGTTTTACTTAGAACATCATCAGTAAGGATACAGCCCTCTTTAAGGTTGTCTACGAGTACGCGCAAGGCTTTCCACTCCAGAATTATAATTTTCTTACAATTATTTTACTTTATTTTACCAAAAAAGAGGAACACATTTTTGTGTTCCTCTCAAAAAGTTTATTCTTCTCCCTCTTCAGCTGGTGTTTGAGTCACTTCTGCTTCTTCACTGCCAACTTCTTCAGGATCAATTGTTGTTGCTTCAGCATTTTCATCGAGTTCGAGGTCTTCAGGCTTCTCCTCTTCCTTATCGACTTTAGCCACTGTCGCAACATATTCATTTTCGGCTTTATTAAGGCTGATTAATTTTACCCCTTGCGTATTACGCCCTGTCATTGAGATAGAGCTTACAGGGATCCGGATCAGGACACCGCCTGTTGTGATCAGCATGAGGTCTTCCTCACCAGTCACGACTTTCATCGTCACAAGATCGCCGTTTTTATCAGTGATGTTACATGTCTTGATTCCTTTACCGCCGCGCCCTTGTCTTCTGTATTCTTCAGAAGGTGTTCTTTTGCCGTATCCATTCTTTGTTACAACGAGGATTTCAGCACTTTCTTCGAGGACTTCCATTCCGACAACTTCATCGTCATCAGATAGGGTAATACCCTTTACTCCGGTGGCAGTACGGCCCATAGAGCGGACATCTGTTTCAGGGAAACGAATCAATAAGCCGTTCTTTGTACCGATGATCATTTCTTTGCTGCCGTCTGTCATTCGGACAGAGATCAATTCATCGCCTTCACGCAGGTTCAGGGCAATCAAACCATTGTTGCGGATATTCGCAAATGATGAAAGTGGTGAACGTTTCGAAATTCCTTCTTTCGTTGTGAAGAACAGGAACCAGTCATCCACGAATTCTGAAACAGGAATAATGGCGTTGACCCATTCACCCTTCTCGATTTCCAACAGGTTAATGATTGGGATTCCCTTCGCGGTACGGCTGAATTCCGGGATTTCGTAACCCTTCGAACGATACACCTTACCCTTGTTTGTAAAGAATAGGATGGTATCGTGCGTTGAAGTAGTAATCAGATGTTCTACAAAATCATCTTCATTCGTTCCCATACCCTGGATTCCGCGTCCTCCGCGACGCTGCGCTCTATATGTAGATACAGGCAGGCGCTTAACATAGCCATTATGTGTAAGGGTGATGACGATATTTTCACGAGGAATCAAGTCCTCATCCTCGATCATTTCCAAACCGCCCGAAACGATTTCCGTACGGCGCTCATCGTTAAAGCGCTCTTTGATTTCAGTAAGCTCTTCACGGATGATTTCAAGTACTTTTTCATTATCAGCAAGGATTGCTTTTAATTCCGAGATCAGCTGCATAAGATTTTGGAATTCTTCTTCTATCTTTTCGCGCTCCAAGCCTGTAAGCCTCTGTAAACGCATATCGAGGATAGCCTGTGCTTGCTTTTCGGATAACTTGAACTGTGTCATCAATCCTTCTCTAGCGATATCCGTCGTGCGAGAGCTTCTGATCAGGCTGATGACCGCATCAAGGTTATCGAGCGCGATTCGCAGCCCTTCAAGAATATGAGCACGTGCTTCTGCCTTCCTAAGTTCAAACTCTGTGCGACGTCGAATAACGACTACCTGATGATCAAGATAGTAGGTCAGACATTGTTTGAGGTTAAGGACCTTCGGCTGGCCATCGACTAATGCCAGAAGGTTGATACCAAAGCTTGTCTGCAATGCAGTTTGTTTATAAAGGTTGTTTAAAAGGACATTGGCATTCGCATCCTTGCGAACTTCAATGACAATCCTCATACCCTTTCGGTCAGATTCATCCCGCAGGTCTGTAATGCCGTCAAGTTTCTTATCACGGACTAATTCAGCGATTTTCTCGATCAGCTTGGCTTTATTGACCTGGTAAGGAAGTTCTCTGACGATAATGACTTCCTTGCCGTTTGATTTCTGTTCGATTTCAACCTTCGCACGCAGGGTAATTGAACCGCGGCCAGTCTCATAAGCTTTTCGGATGCCGCTGCGTCCTAATATCAATCCCGCTGTCGGAAAGTCAGGTCCTGTGATGATCTCCATCAGTTCCATGATTGTCATGTCAGGATCCTTACTGATTGCCAATACGCCATCTATAACCTCTCCAAGCTGGTGGGGAGGGATATTTGTCGCCATTCCGACCGCGATACCGGAAGTACCGTTGACAAGCAGGTTCGGGAACCTTGAAGGCATGACAATCGGTTCTCTTTCAGAACCGTCATAGTTGTCCTGATAGTCAATTGTATCTTTATTGATGTCACGTAAAAGCTCCATCGAAATCTTCGACATACGGGCTTCTGTATAACGCATTGCAGCAGCCGCGTCGCCATCGACAGAACCGAAGTTACCATGTCCATCAACAAGCATATATCGGTAGTTGAAATCCTGTGCCATACGGACCATTGTGTCGTATACAGCAGAGTCACCGTGCGGGTGATACTTACCGATTACTTCACCGACGATCCTCGCTGATTTTTTGTATGCCTTGTCTGAATGCATGCCAAGATCATGCATTGCATACAGAATCCTTCTGTGCACCGGCTTCAAGCCGTCCCGGACATCCGGAAGCGCACGTGCCACGATAACACTCATGGCGTAATCCAGGAAGGATGAACGCATTTCCGTACTAATATTTATTTCTTTTACACGTGGATTTGGTGTTTCAGACATTTAAGAGAGACCTCCTTTAGGAACTCTGTTCAGCATGGCCATATAGGGGCAAAGCGCTCTGCGCGGCCCCTTGGCCCATTTCAGAAAAAGCAGGATAGAGGCAGAACCTACTATCCTGAGCATATATATTAATTAAATATCCAGGTTCTTTACGTAAAGTGCATTTTGCTCGATGAAATTTCGTCGAGGCTCTACCTTATCACCCATCAGGATTTCAAAAGTTTCATCCGACTCGATTGCATCTTCAAGGCTAACCTGTAGCAGTGTTCTTGTTTCAGGATTCATCGTTGTCTCCCATAACTGCTCAGGATTCATCTCACCAAGACCCTTATAGCGCTGGATGCCTGGCTTCGGCTGCTGTGGAAGCTCCGCGAGAATCTGTTCAAGCTGCTTGTCATTATAAGCATATTCGATTTTTTTGCCCTGCTGGATTTTGTATAAAGGCGGCTGGGCAATATAAATGTATCCTGCTTCAAGGATTTTTCTCATATATCGGTAAAAGAACGTCAATAATAGAGTTCGGATATGGGCTCCGTCGACATCGGCATCGGTCATGATGACGATTTTTTGGTAACGAGCTTTTGAAAGATCAAAGTCCTCGCCGATTCCTGTGCCGATCGCTGTAATGATCGCTCTTACCTCATTATTGGATAAAATTTTATCAAGACGTGATTTTTCAACGTTCAGGATTTTACCGCGCAGTGGCAGGATCGCCTGGAAGTGGCGGTCACGGCCCTGCTTTGCTGATCCGCCCGCAGAGTCACCCTCAACGACATATATTTCACTGATTGATGGGTCTTTTGAAGAGCAGTCTGCGAGTTTACCCGGCAAGCTTGAAATTTCAAGCGCGCTCTTTCTTCTGGTCAGCTCACGTGCCTTTTTAGCCGCAAGTCTTGCTCTTGCTGCCATGAGTCCTTTGTCGACAATTTTTCTGGCAACATTCGGATTCTCAAGCATGAATTTTTCAAAGTGGTCGGAAAAGAGCGTGTCAGTTACCGTACGGACCTCAGAGTTTCCAAGCTTCGTTTTTGTTTGGCCTTCGAACTGTGGATCCGGGTGCTTGACCGACACGATTGACGTCAAACCTTCACGAACGTCATCTCCCGAAAGATTTGAATCACTTTCCTTGAAGATTCCGTGTTTACGGGCATAATCATTAATCACACGAGTCAAAGCGGTTTTGAAGCCTGATTCGTGTGTACCACCTTCATAGGTATGGATGTTATTCGCGAATGAATAGATGTTCCCTGTATAGCTGTCGTTATATTGTAGAGCCACCTCGACCGTAATGCCTTCTTTTTCACCCTCGATATAAATTGGATCTTCATGAAGGACTTCTCTTGTACGGTTTAAATGCTCAACATAGGACTTGATTCCGCCCTCGTAATAATACTCATTCTTTTTGCCTTCTCCGCGCTTATCCTCAATCGTGATCTTGATTGCTCTGTTCAGGAAGGCAAGCTCGCGCAGACGGTTTGCGAGTGTGTCATAGTCATATTCCAATGTCTCTGTGAAAATTTCCGGGTCAGGCTTGAAATGGACAGTCGTTCCCGTCCGGTCAGTTTCATCAATGACCTTCAGCGGGTCACCAACAGCGCCTCGTTCAAATTTTTGATAATGGACTTTGCCATCACGATGGACAAATACTTCAAGATAAGTAGACAGGGCATTAACAACAGATGCACCAACACCGTGCAGACCTCCGGAAACCTTATAGCCTCCGCCTCCGAATTTACCACCGGCGTGCAGTACTGTCATGATGACCTCAACCGCTGGTCTTCCCATCTTTTCGTGGATACCAACCGGAATTCCACGGCCATTATCCTGGACTGTGATGCTGTTGTCCTCTTCGATAATGACATTAATTTCGTCACAGTAGCCGGCAAGTGCTTCATCTATACTATTATCAACGATTTCCCATACAAGATGGTGCAAGCCTTTTACACTCGTTGATCCGATATACATCCCTGGACGTTTGCGTACAGCTTCCAGGCCCTCAAGCACTTGTATCTGGTTTTCATCGTACGCTTGTCCTTGCATGGATTGTTCCTCCATTGCCATATCGATCACCTACACTTTCATTTTCACTCAAACTTTTTTAAAACTTATCTATTAGCTATTTTCGCACATATCGTTGTTTTTCGACATTTTTTGCGAATACGCTGATCTATTAAAATTCCGGTACGGATAATTTTTGGGAGCGTTTCTTTAATGTTCCTGATGCAAGTGGGGAATAATATATATGATTTCCTGTAACCACGATTGACTTGACCGTTCCTTTTGCCAAATGGACAATCTGCTGGTCCTGGCGCGTTATGAACTCTTCCATGAATGGGGAAGAGCTGGCGCTTTCGATATCCAATATAGCTATAATATCTTTTGTCCTTACAAGGACTTCTTCACCAACATGCAAATACATCGAGTCCACCTCATTGGATTCTTGACATTTCGCCGGTTTTCACGTTATAAGTGGCTGCTTCCCTTAATGTCTGATGGTCGATCCCATCCACACTTGTTGTGGTGACGAATGTTTGTACTTTGCCCTGGATGGTATTCAACAAATGGGATTGGCGATAATCATCTAACTCAGACAGGACATCATCAAGCAGCAAGATTGGATATTCTCCTATTTCTGAATTGATCAATTCGATTTCTGCCAATTTTACCGAAAGAGCCGTCGTCCGCTGTTGGCCCTGTGAACCAAATGTTTGGACATCGCGGCCATTAACGAAAAATTGCAGATCATCCCGGTGCGGTCCGAACAAGGTGGTGCCGCGATCAATTTCCCTTGTCTTTATTTTAGCAAATTTTTCTTCATACACTGCTATCATTTTCGACAAATCATCATCTTCTGATACGTCCGCGGAAGGTTTATACACGATTTTCAATTCCTCAAGCCCTCTGGATATCCCCTGATGGATCGGTAATGCCCATTGTTCAAGCAAATGAAGGAATTCAAACCGCTTTACTATGATCCTGGCGGCTGCCTGGATAAACTGTTCCGTCAATATATCGAGCATCGTATGGTCACTCGTTTTTTTGATTTGCAGCTGTTTTAAATAATGGTTACGCTGCTGGAGAATTTTGTTGTACTGTCCCATATCATGCAAATAAACCGCCGAAACCTGTCCTATTTCCATATCGACAAATCGTCTTCTTACTTGAGGGCTCCCTTTTACCAGGTTAAGATCCTCAGGTGCAAACATGACGACATTCATATTGCCGACATACTGGCTTAGCTTCCGCTGTTCGAGATGATTGACTTTGGCCTTCTTGCCTTTTTTCGATATGACAAGCTGCATTGGCAATGATCCGTTGCTTTTTTTAATCCGTCCTTCTATTTTAGCATATTCCTCATCCCAGCGAATCAAATCTTTATCATTGGAAGTACGGTGCGATTTTGCCATTGCCAATACATAGATGGACTCCATGACATTCGTTTTCCCCTGGGCATTCTCTCCAAGAATGACATTGACCTTATTTTCAAATGTAGCCTCTAGTCCCTGGTAATTGCGGTAATTCCTTAATTGCAGTTCCTCTATATACATGAACAGTTCATCCTCTGGATTATTGCGTTATGCTGAACTCGCCAAAACCTGGAATCGATACCTGGTCTCCGGAACGAAGCTTCCTTCCCCTTCGCTGATCTTGTTCACCATTGATAAAAACATCATGTTCACTTAAAAACCACTTTGCCATTCCTCCTGATTGAATTACATCGGCAAGTTTCAGGAATTGGCCAAGCGTGATATATTCCGTATCAATTTTTATTTCCTCATTCACGTTTCTCACCCTTTTCTTCCAAAAGGACTTAATACTTTATTTTACTAAATTTTTTCCATAGAAACAAATTTTCTTATTATAAAAGCGCAAGCGCCTCGGTCAGACCCTACAAGCGTTGGAGGGCCGACCAGTGAAGTCGCTCTTTGACTTCATTGGGCGGACCGAAACGTCTCGAGGGGCTATGCGCTGGAGCTAGGCAACTCTGAAATGGATTTTCCCTTTTCCTTTTATAAAAAAAACCACCAGCAAAAACTGGTGGCGTTATGAATTTAGTAAGTTCTTACCGGCAGGATTAGCTGCAGGATGGAGTCGTCGTGAAGCGGACGGATGACGAATGGTCTCATTGCGCCTGTGAAGCTGATTTGGATTTCTGTTCCTTCCAATGCTTTCAGGGCATCCATCATGTACTTGGCGCTGAATGAAATTTTCAGGTCTTCGCCATCGATTGATTGGCTTTGGATTTCTTCGACAACTGTACCGATTTCCGGTGTGTTTGACGAAACCTCGATTGCGCCGCCTTCGATTGTGGAAAACTTGACGACGTTATTTCTTCCCTCTCTGGCAAGCAGGGACGCACGATCGATCGCATGAAGGAATTCCTTCGTGTTTACAACTACATCTGTTTTGCTCTCAGTTGGGATCAATCTTCCTGTGTCAGGATAGTTTCCTTCAAGCAGTCTTGAGAAGAAAAGTAAATGCTTTGCTTTAAACAATACCTGGTTTTCTGTAATGACGATATCCACTGATTCTGAGCTGTCATCAAGAATTTTACTCAATTCTGTCAAGCTTTTACCAGGGATGACCACATTATAGCTGCCAGTGTTCTCTGCTTCGAGTTTTGCTTTTCTCAATGCAAGTCTGTGGCTATCTGTTGCAATACAGATCAATTCATTGTTTTCGACCTTCCAGTTTACACCTGTCAAGATGGGGCGTGTTTCTGAGGTGGACACTGAAAAGACAGTCTGGCGGATCAGGCCTTTCAATAGGTCTGTAGGGATTTTGAATACATGTTCTTCTGAAATTTGCGGAAGATGCGGATATTCTTCAGCATCCAGTCCATTTAGGTTGAATTCTGATTTACCAGAACGGATAACGGTCTGCAGATTGTTATGCACTTCGATTTCTACTGTGTCTGTAGGAAGCTTTTTAACGATTTCACTAAAGAAACGCGCCTGCAAAACAATGGATCCTGGCTGTTTGATTTCGACGATTTCATCCCCAGCTTCTTCTTTTGGAATGAAAGATTCAATCGAAATATCAGAATCACTGCCTGTAAGAGTTACTCCCTCTTCGTTAGCAACAATCTTAATACCTGTCAAAATGGGGATTGTTGTTCTGCTGGTCACTGCCTTCATTACGTCTTGGACGCTTTGAAGCAATGAATCGCGCTGGATAATAAATCTCATTTTTTTGCCTCCAGTTAGGTATATTTTTTTCTTAAATGCATATATTAATATGTTTTAAAAAATAGTAGAAGTACTAGTAGGGCCTGTGGATTTGTGGATAAGTGGTTTGTTCAAAGGAAACACAGCCTATCCACATGTGGACAGACTGTGCGTAACCAATGCTGAGTTATTCACACTTTCCTAAACCCTTAATTGTTCATTTATATCTTTCAGCTGCTTTTGCAGGTTCGCATCCACTGAAATCATTTTAGATATTTTTTCATGGGCATGGATGACCGTAGTATGGTCACGGCCCCCGAATTCTTCCCCAATCTTAGGCAGAGAGAAATCTGTCAACTCTCTTGATAAGTACATAGCAATTTGCCTAGGATATGCTACAGATTTCGTCCTTTTCTTCGCTTTAAAGTCCTCTAGCTTCACATTGAAGTGCTGTCCGACAACTCTCTGGATGTCGAGAATCGTGATGACCTTCGGCTTTGAGCTCGGAATAATATCCTTTAGCGCTTCAGCTGCCAGGTCTGCATTGATATCCTTATTGATCAGTGAAGAATAAGCGACGACACGGATCAAAGCTCCTTCAAGCTCACGGATGTTGGAGTCAATTTGGTTCGCGATATAAAGCATTACCTCATTCGGGATATCTAGGCCCTCTGCTTTTGCCTTTTTACGGAGGATCGCAATCCTCGTCTCGAGGTCTGGCGGAGTGATATCAGTAATCAAACCCCATTCAAAGCGGGATCTCAGCCTGTCTTCAAGTGTTGGAATTTCTTTAGGCGGACGGTCACTTGAGATGACAATCTGCTTGCTTTCCTCATGCAATGTATTGAATGTATGGAAAAATTCCTCCTGTGTCTGTTCTTTTCCAGCCAGGAACTGAATATCATCAATGAGCAGGACATCGACATTGCGGTATTTATTGCGGAAATCTCCCGCTTTATTGTCTCTGATTGAATTGATGAATTCATTCGTGAATTTTTCAGATGACAAATAAACCACTTTTGCATTCGGATTATGATCCTGGACGTAGTGCCCGATGGCATGCATCAAGTGGGTTTTACCAAGTCCTACGCCCCCATAAATGAATAATGGGTTATAGGCTTTTGCCGGCGCCTCAGCTACTGCAAGCGACGCTGCGTGGGCGAAACGGTTGCCTGAACCAATGACAAAAGTATCGAATGTATACTTTGGGTTCAGCATGCTGACAGGCAGGTCAGGAATATCGTCTTCCCTCTTCACTCTTTTTGGCGGCAAGGGAATGTCGAGATCTTCTTCGTTCTGATTCTGGGGAATAATGAATTTCACAGAAAGCTCTTCACCAGTGATTTCATACAATATACCGCTAATTAACTGGGAATAACGTTCCTCCAGCCAGTCACGGGCAAACTCATTCGGGGCTGTAATCGTAAGGACATCACCCTGCAAGGAATGTGCCTTTGTTGATTTAAGCCATGTATCGAAACTTGGCTTGCTGATCTTTTTCTCGATTTTAGCGAGAGCGTTGTTCCAGAGATCTGCAATGTTCTCCAACAATTATCCCTCCTTTTCTCGTCGTTTTTACGCTTTTTCTCTATATCTGGCTGCATTTGCACTCACAATTTCACACAAATCTTCTGGCTTTCAGGATAATAGTCTACTCGAAAAGCATAAAATCAAAGGTTATACAAACTGTACAACCCCTGAATTAATAAATATACGAAACTATTAATGTGGAAAAATATATAATAAGGAAGAAAGGAAGCTTTTCGACAATATCCACTTTCTGTGGACAAAGTTTTACAACAGGCCTGAATAACCTATCCACAGCTTATCCACAATTTGTGGATAAATATATTTTCGTTATCGAATTATTAAGAGTGAAAACACAAATATAATATCAGATAATCTAGCATGGCGCAACGCTTTTTAATACATTATCCACAATACACTATCACTGTGGAGATTAATTGTCCACAGGCACTTGAATTGTGTAAAAGCTGTCAGGAAGCCTTGTGGATAATGAAAAACATGTCGATTTTTGTCCACAGGGCGCTTGCAGACACCAAATAACCAATAAAAATATATCGATTAACATTTCTGTTGAAGGCGAAAAATATTCACTTTAAATTTTTTCTGAATGATTTTTTATCGAACGCTTCTGTATAAAATTTTAATAAGAATGGCTTCTGGATTTTGCGAATTTTAATGGATCATGAAGTTCCGAAAGGGTTCCGAAATGTTGAAAAAGGTTATGGACCAGGTTATAGAAAACCAACATCTAGAGAGATAGAAGATATCCAAGAGGAATGTGATTTTAAAATTCTGGTAATGCCGCCGATTTCTGAATAGGCACTTGACAATTTATACTCGCCATCTTTATAATTACAAAGACTGTCTGTAACAGCTATTCCTCAGGGAGGTGTAACATATATGAAACGCACTTATCAACCAAATAAACGTAAACACAGCAAAGTTCACGGATTCCGTGCCCGCATGAGCAGTGCAAATGGCCGTAAGGTTCTTGCTCGCCGTCGTCGCAAAGGAAGAAAAGTATTATCAGCTTAGGCCACTGAAATGTCAGTGGTCTTTTTTCTCTTTGGGCAATACTATTTTGGGAGCTCTGTATGCTGGCAAAGTGGCTTTAGGGGATTTATTTTTGGCAATACTGAAAAGAATAAATTCCTTTGCCCGCCTTTTTAAAAGAACCCCAAAGAAAAATTCAGATCCATAGAGAATTGAAGGTGCTATAGATGAAAAAAGACTTCAGAGTTAAAAAAAATAAAGAATTCCAAGAGGCTTTTAAAAAAGGAAGATCGGTTGCGAACCGGCAATTTGTTGTCTATATTTTAAAAAAATCTGACCAGGAGAATTTCCGCATCGGTCTGTCAGTCAGCAAAAAAATTGGCAATGCCGTCATGCGCAACCAGATCAAAAGATATATCCGGCAATCATTTCATGAACTGCAGGACCGGGTCCATAACGGGAATGACTATATCGTCATTGCCAGAAAGCCAACCGCTGAGATGGATATGCATGAAGTGAAGAAGAGCCTGGAGCATGTCTTGAAGGTCGGTAAGGTTTTGAAGAAGCCAAAACGTGGAGATAATGATTGAGGCAAAAATATTTGCCGATTTGCAATTTTTAAAAGCGCTTCCCTATAAAAGATGTTAAAATACTCTTGATTGCATAGCCCTAACAAGGCTAAATGTACATAAATTTTGGGACAAACTTTTGAAAATAAATGAACGTACCGGGAAGTTAGGAGGAAATGAAGCTTGAAAAAAAGAATATTATTGATAATGGGCTTGCTTTTAGTGATGACCGTGCTGACAGGCTGTATGGAATATGACCAGCCAATCACTGAGGAAAGCAAGGGTTTTTGGAATGAATATATCGTCTATCCATTATCCTTGTTAATCGTCAAGATGGCTGAGTGGCTTGGTGGCAGCTTTGGTTTATCGATTATTGCTGTAACGTTAATCATCCGGTTTGCAATCTTGCCGCTTATGATTAAGCAAACGAGAAGTTCGAAAGCGATGCAGGCATTGCAGCCGGAAATGGCAAAGTTAAAAGAAAAATACAGCTCCAAGGATCAGAAAACCCAGCAGAAGCTCCAGCAGGAAACAATGGCACTTTTCCAGAAGCATGGTGTCAATCCGCTTGCAGGATGTTTTCCGCTGATCGTTCAGATGCCGATTTTGATTGGTTTCTACCACGCGATTTCAAGAACGAGGGAGATCGCTGAACATAACTTCCTATGGTTCGACCTTGGTTCACCTGATCCATACTATATCCTGCCGCTAGTTGCAGGTGCTACGACCTTCATCCAGCAAAAAATGATGATGGCTGGCCAGGAAGCAAATCCGCAAATGGCAATGATGCTTTGGCTGATGCCAATCATGATCATTGTATTCGCGATCAACTTCCCGGCAGCACTTTCATTGTACTGGGTAGTCGGTAACTTATTCATGATTGTTCAAACTTACTTTATTAAAGGGCCGGATCTTAAAGCAGCAGCTGCCGGCAATGCGGGAGGAGCAAAAAAGTGAAACAGGTAACTGCTACAGGACAAAATGTCGACGAAGCAGTAGAATCCGCTTTAGCTCAATTAAAGACAACCAAAGACCGCACAGAAATTGATGTAATTGATGAAGGCAAAAAGGGGATTTTTGGACTTTTCGGCACACGCCCGGCTGTCGTCAAGGTGACAGTAAAAATCGATGCTGTTGAAGAAGCCGTAAATTATTTGAAATCAGTGGGCTTGCAAATGGGGGCTCCAATTGAAGTTGATGTGAAAAAGGAAGGGAAAACAGTACTCTTTACGATGTCTGGTGATAAAATCGCTTTACTGATCGGAAAAAGAGGCCAAACACTGAATTCCTTGCAATTTTTGACCCAGCTTGTGATGAACCGTTATTCTGAACAGTATGCTACTGTCTTGCTTGATGCTGAGGACTATCGCCAGCGCAGGAATGATACACTCGTGCAATTGGCTGAACGCCTTGCGCAAAAAGCAGTCAGAACTGGCCAAACTGTCGCGCTTGAACCCATGCCTTCGTATGAACGCAAAGTGATTCATACTGCATTGATGAAAAACAAGAAAATCAAAACCTATTCCGATGGCACAGAACCACATAGACATATTGTGATCGCGCCTTCGAAGTAATTATGAGTGAAAAAACCCGAACCAGGTGCTGGTTCGGGTTTTTTGTGCAATTTTATCACTTGTTTTAAAGATTTTTGGAAGTATCGAGCTCAACAGTTGCTTCGGAAGAGTTGAATTATAGTGTTTTCTGACCCAGCAATGATGAAATTTTATTTAATAAATAATTTTATTGGCGGTTTTCACAAATTTATTGGCGAAAAATCAGTTTTATTGGCGATAATGAGGAGTGTATTGGCGAAAATCAATTTATATTGGCGACTTGGAAATTATCATGCATTTTTTCCAGTTCAGCATCCAGTATCCGGCCACCAGTTCATTCAAACCACATTTCTCCTGTTCGCTCAAATTACAACTCGTAATGCACTTCCTCTAGTAGTTCTCTCAAATCCCAATTATGTTTTCCACAACTTAATTAAAAATCATTTATTTCCTCATTTGGTTTTATTGTTATTCACATGTGGATAAGTTAAAATTAAATAAGTTTATTTTATCAGTTGTGGATAAAATCTTAGTTGCGAGGATTCCTTTCTTTTTTTCACTAAAGTGATGTGGTATTCTAGTAATTTGTAGAAAACAAACTTTAATCTTTTGATATATATACTTTTTGCAGAAAAGCGGGGTGAGCAAATGGAATTTGATACGATTGCGGCGATTTCTACGCCGATGGGTGAGGGTGCGATTGCGATTGTCCGTTTAAGCGGGAATCAAGCTTTTGAAATAGCAGATCTTCTTTTCAAAGGTGTTGGCAGCAAGAAGCTTAGTGAAGTGGCTTCGCACACAATCCATTACGGCCATTTGATTGATCCTAAAACTGGACAAGTTGCCGAAGAGGTAATGGTCTCTGTTATGAGAGGGCCGAAAACATTCACGAAAGAGGATGTAGTCGAAATCAACTGCCATGGGGGTCTTGTTTCTGTAAACCGTGTGCTCCAGCTTGTTCTGAATCAGGGAGCGAGACTGGCGGAGCCGGGGGAATTTACAAAACGGGCTTTTTTAAATGGACGGATCGACCTTTCCCAGGCGGAGGCAGTCATCGACTTGATCAGAGCGAAAACGGATCGTGCGATGAACTTGGCGCTTGGCCAGATGGAGGGACGCCTATCAAGGCTAATTCAGAAGCTGCGTCAGGAAATTCTCGAAATTCTTGCTCATGTGGAAGTGAACATTGATTATCCGGAGTACGATGATGTAGAGGAAATGACGCATAACATGCTATTGGAAAAGGCGAAGTATGTAAAAGGGGAGCTGGAAAAGCTTCTGCAAACATCACAGCAAGGGAAAATCCTTCGTGAAGGACTGTCAACTGTCATTGTTGGCCGCCCTAATGTAGGCAAATCCTCATTGCTTAACAGCCTTGTACATGAAAACAAAGCGATTGTTACCGATATTCCAGGAACCACTCGCGATGTCATTGAAGAATATGTAAATGTTCGCGGTGTTCCTTTAAGACTGCTCGATACAGCAGGAATCCGTGAAACGGAAGATATCGTCGAACGAATTGGCGTCGAACGCTCTCGCCAAGTTTTGAAGGAAGCGGATTTGATCTTGCTCGTTCTGAACTATTCGGATGAGCTTTCGGAAGAGGATCGGAACATTTTCAGAGCGGTGGAGGGGATGGACGTCATTGTCATCGTCAATAAAACAGACCTTCCGAAAAAAATTGATTTGGATGAAGTGAAGGAGCTTGCAAAGGATTATTCGCTCGTGACGACCTCCTTGCTTGAGGACAGGGGAGTGGATGAGCTGGAAGAAGCGATATCTAGCCTATTCTTTTCAGGTGCAATTGAATCGGGAGACATGACGTATGTTTCGAACAGCCGGCATATTGCACTTCTTAACCAGGCTGTTCATTCGATTGAAGAGGCGATCAGCGGTGTCGAAATGGGAACGCCAATTGATATCGTCCAAATAGATTTGACTCGTTCCTGGGAGCTGCTTGGCGAAGTAATAGGTGAAAGTGTGCATGAAAGCTTGATTGACCAATTATTCTCTCAGTTCTGTTTAGGGAAATAAATAAATATAAAAATTATTTTCGAAAAACTTTCTAGAATGCTACGGAAAATAGAGATGTAGCACTTTTGGACTATATAGATTCTTTTTACTTATAAGAGCTTGATTGCAGCATAAAAGGAGGCAGCAGGATGGGTTATGAAGCCGGAAATTTTGATGTGGTTGTAGTTGGTGCCGGCCATGCGGGTGTTGAGGCGGCCCTCGCGCCGGCGCGCATGGGTGCGAAAACAGCGATGATCACCATCAATCTTGATATGATTGCGTTCATGCCGTGCAACCCGTCAATCGGCGGACCTGCAAAGGGTATTGTTGTACGGGAAATTGACGCTCTGGGCGGAGAAATGGGCCGTAATATCGATAAAACATACATCCAGATGAGGATGCTGAATACAGGAAAGGGTCCTGCAGTACGTGCGTTAAGGGCCCAGGCTGATAAATTCGATTATCAGAATGAAATGAAAAAGACGCTGGAAAATGAAAAGAACCTTACGTTGGTCCAGGGCATGGTTGAGCGCCTGATTATTGAGGACGGCGAATGTAAAGGTGTCATTACCCAGACTGGAGCCATTTATCGTGCGAAAACAGTCGTGATCACGACGGGTACGTATATGCGCGGAGAAATCATCCTCGGCGAATTGAAATACTCAAGCGGTCCAAACAATCAGCAGCCGTCCATCAAACTTTCGGAGCATCTTGAGGAACTTGGTTTCGATCTTGTTCGTTTTAAAACTGGGACTCCGCCGCGTGTCCACAGTGACACAATTGATTATTCTAAAACCGAAATCCAGCCTGGTGATGATGTCCACCGTGCATTTTCCTATGAAACGACGAAATACATTACAGACCAGCTTCCTTGCTGGCTGACGTATACGAATGAGCATACACACCAGCTGATTGATGATAATCTGCACCGTTCACCAATGTATTCCGGAATGATTAAGGGTACTGGCCCACGCTACTGCCCATCCATCGAGGATAAGGTAGTCCGGTTCAATGACAAGCCGCGCCACCAGATTTTCCTGGAGCCGGAAGGCAGGAACACTCAGGAGGTTTATGTGCAGGGATTGTCAACGAGCTTGCCGGAAGAAGTCCAGCATAAGATCCTACAGACCATTCCTGGCCTGGAAAAAGTCCAGATGATGCGTGCTGGCTATGCGATTGAGTACGATGCTGTCGTGCCGACGCAGCTGTGGCCAACACTGGAAACGAAAATAGTTAAAAATCTTTATACTGCAGGCCAAATCAATGGTACTTCAGGCTATGAAGAGGCTGCCGGCCAGGGAATCATGGCGGGAATCAATGCCGGCAGAAGGGCATTGGACAAAGAAGAAGTCATCCTAAGCCGCGCCGATGCCTATATCGGAGTATTGATTGATGACCTCGTGACTAAAGGAACGAATGAGCCGTACCGTTTGTTGACATCAAGAGCAGAATATCGCCTGCTTCTGCGTCATGACAATGCAGATCTTCGCTTGACTGAAAAAGGCCACGAAATCGGCTTGATTACCGAAGAACGCTACCAGAAATTTTTAGCGAAAAAAGAAGCGATTGAAGGTGAGAAACAACGCCTGCAATCGATCATCATCAAACCGTCAGCAGAGGTTCAGGAACTGATCCGTTCGATTGGCGGAAGTGAATTGAAGGATGGTATCCGTGCTTCAGATTTATTGAAGCGTCCTGAAGTTTCTTATGAGCATATCAAGAAGCTCGTTCCTGCAGCTGGCGAACTTGATTTCGAAACAGAGGAACAGACAGAAATTCAAATCAAATATGAGGGCTATATCGAGAAATCACTTCAGCAGGTTGAAAGGCTGAAAAAGATGGAAGATAAGAAGATCCCGGAAAATATTGATTACGATGCCATTTCTGGATTGGCGACAGAGGCTCGTCAAAAATTGAAAGAAGTACGTCCGCTGACATTGGCGCAAGCATCGAGGATCTCAGGTGTGAATCCTGCAGATATCTCAATCCTGCTCGTTTATTTGGAACAAGGGCGTATTGCACGGATTAAATAGTAAGTTTTTTAAATTGGAGAAAGTATCAATTTCTCCACGTAGATTAGTGTCTAGCTCCAGCGCCTAGCCCCTTGAGACGCTTCGATCCTGTCAATGAAGTCAAAGAACGACTTCACCTGTCGGCCCTCCGAGGCACACGATGTGCTAGACCCGCCAGCCACAGGACGTGGCGTTATAGGCGGGCAGCGCTTGTCGGGGCTGACCAAGGCGCTTACGCTTTTCTTTTGAATCCACCAGCAAGAACAGAAAGGGTTGGCTTATGAATACAGATCAATTTAAAGCTTTGCTCGCTGAAAAGGGAATCGAGCTTTCACAGAAGCAAATGGAACAATATGAAAAGTATTACCACATGCTCGTCGAGTGGAATGAAAAAATGAATTTGACTGCGATCACAGAAAAGCCTGAAGTGTACTTGAAGCATTTCTATGATTCCGTTTCTGCAGCATTTTATTTTGATTTTAATAAGCCGCTCAATTTGTGCGACGTTGGTGCCGGTGCCGGCTTCCCGAGTATCCCGATTAAAATTGCTTTCCCGGAAATTAAAGTGACGATTGTTGATTCCCTGAATAAGCGAATCACGTTCCTGGAGCAGCTTTCGAAAGAATTGGGACTAGAGGGAACAACATTCATTCATGATCGTGCTGAGACTTTCGGACAAAATCCTGCCCATCGTGAAAAATATGAAGCAGTTATGGCCAGGGCTGTTGCCAGAATGTCAGTATTAAGCGAACTTTGCCTTCCGCTAGTGAAAGTTGGCGGGACATTCATCGCTATGAAGGGCAACCAGGCAGGAGAGGAACTGCAGGTTGGTGAAAAAGCGATCAGTGTTCTTGGCGGAGAGCTTAAATCCGCCCATTCATTCACTTTGCCTGTGGAAGAGAGTGAACGGAATATTTTAATCATTAATAAACAAAAGCCAACACCTAAGAAGTATCCAAGAAAACCGGGAACTCCGAATAAAACGCCTATCGAATAGAGTTTCCTGATCCCTTTCAGCCTGGAATGAGCTTCAGAGAGGTCCGGGCATGATTGGTGTGCTTACGCTTTTTGTCCTATTTTGAATAATGAATTTAGTTTATAATAGAGTCTATAGGCAGGAACTTGTCATTTTTATAGAGAATATGTAATAGGGAGTTCATAAAGGTGGTGTAGGGTGATGAAGCCTTCTCTTTCGCGCTTTTTTGGCCTTGGGGAAAAGGAAAAAGAACGGAACCAGGTGGAAGAACAGAACCAAGTGGAAGAACAGACCGTTGAGGATATTGACAATATAGATAACGAAGAAATAAAGAAAATCCCGATTGACCATATTATTCCAAATAGATACCAGCCAAGAACTGTATTTGATGATGAAAAAATTGAAGAATTGGCCCGTACCATTCACATACATGGAGTAATCCAGCCAATCGTCGTCCGGGAATTCGATCAAGATCAATTCGAAATCATTGCAGGCGAACGCCGCTGGCGCGCGATGAAAAAGCTTGAGTGGGAAGAGGTTCCTGCAATCGTTAAAAACTTATCCGATTCCGAAACGGCATCTGTTGCTTTGATCGAGAACCTCCAGCGTGAGGAGCTTTCACCGATTGAAGAAGCGATGGCTTATGGGAAATTACTGGAAATTCATAACTTAACCCAGGAAGCCCTGGCGCAAAGACTGGGAAAAGGTCAATCAACAGTTGCGAATAAGCTCCGATTGCTAAAACTTCCACAGGAAGTACAGGATGCGCTTTTGAACAAGCAAATCACAGAGCGGCATGCCCGTTCGTTAATCCCGTTGAAAAATCCGCAGCTGCAGGTGCAGGTTTTGGCAGAGGTCGTAGAGAAATCCCTCAATGTCAAACAAACGGAAGAACGCGTCGTCAAACTTCTGAGTCAAAATGAAGAAAAACCAAAGCCAAAACGGAAGGCATTTAGCAAGGACATGAGGATTGCGGTCAATACAATCCGCCAGTCGCTGACAATGGTTTCCGACAGTGGCATCAATCTCGATTCGGAAGAAGAAGAGTTTGAAGAGTTCTATCAATTCACGATTCGCATACCAAAGAAGAAATAATAGATTGCTAGTGGGGGACAGGCTGTCTCCCGCTTTTTTGTTGGCAAATTCCAACTGAGTCAATCACCTGGTAAAGATGTTTTTTGTATAATAGAACTGTCATATTACTGGATTATTACTTTTTTATAAAAATTCTATCAACTATCTTGATTCATGATAAAATAGAATACATGATTGCTTTTTTCGGCATTATTCCGTTCGGAGTTGCTGAGAAAGCTTTATTTAATGCCTTTTTTGCTTGATAAAGCTGAATATTTTATTTTACGGGTTTGAAAGTAGGTGACAATGTGGGAAAAATCATCGCGATTGCGAATCAAAAAGGTGGAGTCGGCAAGACGACTACATCAGTGAACCTCGGTGCGTGCCTGGCATACATAGGAAAAAAAGTGCTGCTTGTCGATACGGATCCTCAAGGGAACGCAACGAGTGGTGTGGGAATTGAAAAAGCAGATGTTGAGCAATGCATATATGATGTTCTTGTTGACGATGTTGAAGCCAAAAATGTCATTCATCCAACAGCGGTAGAAAATTTATATACAATTCCTGCGACCATCCAGCTTGCTGGAGCAGAAATCGAGCTTGTGCCCACAATCTCAAGGGAGGTTCGCCTGAAGCGGGCTCTTGAGGAAGTGAAGGATCGTTTTGATTATATTATCATCGACTGTCCGCCGTCCCTTGGTTTATTGACACTGAATGCTTTGACTGCTTCAGATGCCGTCATAATCCCTGTCCAATGCGAGTATTATGCACTTGAAGGGCTAAGTCAGCTCCTGAATACTGTCCGACTTGTACAGAAGCATTTGAACCAGGACCTGAAGATTGAAGGCGTCCTGCTGACGATGCTCGATGCGCGTACGAATCTTGGACTTCAAGTCATCGAAGAGGTGAAGAAGTACTTCCAGGATAAGGTGTACAAGACTGTCATCCCAAGGAATGTCCGTCTAAGTGAAGCTCCAAGCCATGGAGAGCCAATTATCATTTATGATCCAAAGTCCCGCGGGGCAGAGGTTTATTTAGATCTTGCAAAGGAAGTGGTTGCAAATGGCTAAAGGCTTAGGTAAGGGATTGAATGCTTTATTTAAAGAGGAAGCCGGTAAAGACGAAAAAGTCCAGGAAATAAGCATTAAAGAAATAAGGCCAAATCCTTATCAACCACGGAAAGTTTTCCAGCCGGAAGCGATTGAGGAATTGAAGCTATCGATCCAGGAACATGGAATCCTTCAGCCGATTATTGTCAGGAAAACAATAAAAGGCTTTGAAATCGTAGTTGGGGAAAGGCGTTTCCGAGCAGCAAAAGAAGCAAAGCTGGAGACAGTCCCGGCAGTCGTCCGTGAATTGAATGAACAGCAAATGATGGAGCTTGCCGTGTTGGAGAATCTTCAGCGGGAAGACCTGAATCCAATTGAAGAGGGAATCGCCTATCAAACTTTGATTGAGAAGCTGAAACTCACCCAGGAAGAGTTAGCGAAAAGGCTGGGCAAAAGCAGACCGCATCTGGCTAACCATATCCGCTTGCTTTCGCTGCCTCCTAAAATCCAGCAACTCATTTCAGATGGCAAGATTTCAATGGGGCATGGCCGCGCGCTTTTAGGATTGAGGAAGAAAGACAAGCTTCCGATCCTGGTGGATAAAATCCTTAAAGATGGGATGAATGTCCGCCAGCTTGAACAGCTGATCCAGCAGATGAACGAAGTTGTTCCACGTGAAACAAAAAAAGAGAAGGTAACAAAAGATGTTTTCATTCGAGAGCGGGAAACTACGCTTCGTGAACGCTTCGGCACCACTGTTAACATCAAACAATCCAAAAATAAAGGGAAAATTGAAATAGAGTTTTTCTCGAAAGATGATTTAGAACGGATTCTGGAACTATTAGATCAACAAAACTCCTAAGCTATCAATTTGATGGCTTCTTTTTTTACATATCCGTATTCATACAAAATCTAAAGATAGGTGAACAATATGTTTTTACTTGGCACCATTGTTAATGGGCTATTGATTATCATAGGAACCTTGCTGGGCAGGCTTCTGACGAGAATCCCTGAAAATATGAAAGCCACAGTCATGCATGGTATCGGGCTTGCGGTAATTGTGCTGGGACTGCAAATGGGCTTTAAAAGTGCCAATTTCCTGATTGTTATTTTGAGTCTTGTGATTGGTGCAGTTCTTGGTGAAGCATGGAAGCTTGAGGATAAGTTGAATGCGACCGGGGACTGGCTTGAAAGAAAGCTTGGGTCAAAAGGGGAAGGCAGTATTTCACAGGGATTTGTGACTGCGACGCTGATTTTTGTCATTGGAGCGATGGCTATTATCGGTGCTCTCGACAGCGGGATCCGCGGCGATCATGACGTCCTCTATACCAAAGCGATCATTGACGGCTTTACGGCATTAATTCTGACAACTACGCTAGGTATTGGTGTTCTTTTTTCCGCGATTCCCGTCATGTTGTATCAGGGATTGATCGCCTTGTTTGCGACACAAATTGATAAGTTTATCCCGCAAGCATTGATGGACAGCTTTATTCTTGAGTTGACGGCAACCGGGGGCGTCATGATTTTCGCCATCGGCTTGAACCTGATCGGATTAACGAAAATCAGGGTTGCGAACCTGCTTCCAGGTATTATTGTAACCGGTGTTCTTGTCACGATCTCACATTATATGATTGGGATCTAAGCGGTGAGTTCGTCGTGAAAGAGTTTTTCTCCAGTATATTATTTATACTTAGCATTTTGACTCTTGTGATAACTGCTTACTTGCTTTATTGGACGATTGTGATGCCAGGGTGGTTTGTTGTTCCTTTTCTCATTTCGTTAATAATCGGCCTTGTCACACTCTTTGTTTCAAAAAGGATTGGTGTGCGGGAAAAATAAAAAAATGCCTGGATACCTTTCAGGCATTTTTAGACTCGTCATTCCGCAACTGTAGGCTGCTCAGCTTCAAGATCCCAATTCAACTTTGGCCAATCTTGTTTCTTCGGTAGTTGCTGACTGCTCTCGAAAATACCGTTTGCGATTGTTTTTGCCATTTTTAAAACGAGGTTCAATCTTGTATTTTGCAATACAAAGAATTCCATGAACCCGCTGACATTGACGATGCCGGTAATGTGCATGTTTCCGACTTCGGGCAGTTCCTTATTCACTCCGGCACCAGGCTTGACGGGCCCGTTGCCTACCTGGATGGAGCCTACACTTTTTAATCGGCCAAGGCAAGCGTCTATGCCGATTATAAAAGGATTGAAGTGTTTTTGCTTGATTTCGGCCAGTTTCGCATCCATATTTACAGCATGAATCGGATCATCGAGTGTTCCATATACATGGTAAGGTGCGATTTCTTTTTCCTGCAGCAGCGTTCCGATTAGAGGACCCAATGAATCACCGGTAGAGCGGTCAGTTCCAATACAGACAAAAACAATTGGGCGTGTGCTGAAATTAGGCAAATGGTCCAGGATTTCAGAAGCCAGCTTTTCGGCAGCCAGCTCATCTTCATGGTTAATTTTTGCCACATTGTTCTTCCGCTCGAAAAAATGGTTTTTGAGATTCATTGGATCAACTCCTTAAAAATTCGTACTATCAGTATACGGACTTTTTTTGTAATCTATACATACCTGTAAACAGAAAGATTTAAACACGGTCTTTTGGAGCAGTGGATTTTTTGCAGAGGAAAAAGGACTTATTTTTTATCAAAGGGATTATAAGGGTTTGGTCTCTATCGAAAAATGATGATTCTATATTAGAATAATAATATGTTGAAATTGAATGAAAACATGCTGCTGAACTGCTAACGTTCATAATGCCATCAACTTACAGAAACATCCTTCTTTAACTCCATTATAAAACTTGTTAAAATGATTGTGTTTGTATGAAATCTTCTAGATTGTTACATAACGTTTAATAATGAGGCTCTTTTATACAGAGCCACTAATGTAAGCGTGAATTTTACAGGTAGGTGAGAAAATGACGAAAGCAGAAGAGAGTCTGACTAGATCTCAGATATTTTTAAATAGAATAAGCGACAAACTCATGGATGAACAGCTTTGGTTTGCGATTGGGGAAGGTGTTTTAAAGATCATTGCCATCCTGATTATCACAGGTTTGTTCATCCGAATTGGCAAGATTGCGATTCGTAACTTCTTCAAAGTCAGGACGAGGGGGCCGCTAAGGATCACAGAGCGACGTGAAGCAACCCTGATGAAGTTGCTGGAAAATGTGCTAACGTATGTTGTCTATTTTATTGCAATCATGTCCATTCTTGCGGCACTGACGATCGATGTAAAGGCGATGCTTGCTGGTGCGGGAATCGTCGGCCTGGCTGTCGGATTTGGTGCGCAAAGTCTGGTGAAAGACATCATCACCGGCTTCTTCATTATTTTTGAAGACCAGTTCTCGGTTGGCGATTATGTAAGAATCGGACAATTTGAAGGAACTGTGGAGGAAATTGGGCTGCGGACGACGAAGATTAAAAGCTTTACAGGGGAAATCAATATCCTTCCTAATGGCAGCATCGTGGAAGTCACCAACTTCTCGCTTTATAACAGTGTCGCTGTCCTTGACATTGGCATTGCATACGAAGGCGACCTTGAGTATGCCGAAAAAGTGCTTCAGGAATACTTGGAGACAACGACAGAAAAATACCCAGAACTGGTCAAGACACCTGAACTTTTGGGTGTACAGCAATTTGGAGCGTCTGAGGTTATCCTTCGTATAGTGGCGGAATCCCTTCCGATGAAACACTGGTATATGGGGAGACAGCTCCGCAAAGATATAAAGCGTGTCCTTGATGAACATGGAGTTGAGATTCCATTCCCAAGAATGGTCATGTACTCACGCCAGGAAGGCGGAGAACAGAAAGAATTCGGTAAATAAACAAGGAGGTTTTACTATTGGACCACGAGTTTCAACTAAATGATGTTGTTGAAATGAAAAAACCACATCCTTGCGGCACCAACAAGTGGAAAATCATCCGCCTTGGCATGGATATCCGAATCAAGTGTGAAGGCTGCGAACACAGCGTCTTGATTCCAAGAAAAGAGTTCACAAGAAAAGTAAAGAAAGTTCTATCGAAGCAGGAAGAATGATCCTGCTTCTTTTTTTATCAGTATTGTATTATCCTTATTAATAAAATTAGAGAACGAATATAGAGATTTAGTTGGGAGATGAGGAAGTGGCAACAGTACATCATTCAGCATGTCCGTTGAATTGCTGGGACAGCTGCGGTTTTCTTGTTACCGTCGAGGATGGAAAAGTAAAGAAGGTTGAAGGCAATCCGGAGCATCCGATCACACAGGGAAAAATCTGCGGACGGGGAAGAATGCTTGAAAACCGGACGAATTCAGAAGATAGATTACTATATCCACTGAAAAAAATCGAGGGCAGTTTCCAGCAGATTTCCTGGGAGCAGGCGCTGGATGAGATTGCAGAAAAGCTGGCTCATTATAAAGAGAGTTTTGGCACCACTTCCGTTTTGCACAGCCACGATTATGCCAACGGTGGTTTGCTCACCAATCTCGACAGCCGCTTTTTTAACTTATATGGCGGAGTAACTGAATTGACAGGTTCTATTTGCTGGGGAGCCGGGATTGAAGCTCAGAATTGGGATTTGGGGGATGCCTACAGCCATGCACCTGAGGATTTGAAAAACAGCAAACATGTCGTCATTTGGGGCAGAAATGTCGCACGTACGAATATGCATCTTTTTCAAAACCTGCAGGCTGTGAAAAAGAACGGCACGAAAATATATGTGATCGATCCTATTTATAATGCAACGGCTAAGCTGTCCAATGAATATATCTCCATAAAACCAGGCTTCGACGGACTTTTAGCGGCTGGCATCATGAAAGAACTGCTGCGAATGAATTTGCAGGACGAGGAGTTTTTGGCAAACCATTCTACAGGCTTCGATGATTTAAAAGCTTTGTTGGATAGCGTTTCGTTAGAATATATCAGTGAAGCAGCTGAAGTGCCGGTGGAAACAATCTCCCAGCTTGCTGAAGTATATGCTGACCGCCCTGTCTCAACGATTATGGGCTTAGGTATGCAGCGCTATGAAAATGGCGGAAATACAATCAGGCTAATTGACGCCCTAGCAGCTGTCAGCGGCAATATCGGCATTCCTGGCGGCGGCGCCAACTATGCGAATAAGCAGGTAGGGCAGAGCTTCGACTACCAAAATATGACCATGGCTGAGAGGAAAAGTTCTTCACGCACATTTACGATGATGAGGCAGGCAGAGGGAATCCTTTCAGCCGTTGATCCTGAAATAAAAATGGGAATTGTCACGTGCGGGAATCCGCTGACACAGGTACCTGATACGAATAGGGTGCGAGAGGCTTTTGAATCGTTCGAAACTCTCGTGGTAATCGATCAGTACATGACGGATACAGCAGAGCTTGCAGATTATGTTTTGCCGGCTGCCACTGCTTTTGAGGTCGAGGATGTTTACTATTCTTCCATGTACCATCATTATGTAAATCACGGGCCGAAGCTGGTAGAACCGCCAGGAGAAGCAAAGCCAGATGCATGGATCTGGACTGAACTGGCAAACAGATTAGGCTTTGGCAAGGAGTTTGATTTTACCAGAGAAGAATTCATGGAAAAGGGGCTTGTTTCATTGTCGCAGAAGGGCATTACTCTCGAAAAAATTCGTGAGGAAAAGTTTGCCGAGCTGCCAGTGGATGAGGTTCCATGGGCTGACCGGAAATTCAAAACGCCAAGCGGCAAGTATGAATTCACCTCTTCTGCAGTCGTTGACGGCCGCATCAAGCTGTCTTTGCCGACCGAAACAAAATGGAGCAATCCCGAACTGGCAGAAAAGTATCCTTATACATTGCTGTCGATTCATCCGCTGCGTTCCAACCATTCGCAGCATTACCACCTGTTCCAGCCAGAACCTTACGTGAAAGTAGAGATTGCTGGTAGCGTCGCTGCTGAAAAAGGGTTGAAAGACCAGGACTATGTCCGTGTGTGGAATGACAGAGGCGAAATCCATGGTAAGGTGTCGATCCTAAAGGCTGCCCACCCGGGAACCGTGAATATCGACGAAGGATTGAGTGCCCGGTTCGGCGGTACCGTCAACCAGCTGACTTCAAGCAGGGAATCAGACAACGGATTCGGAAGCACATTATATGATTGCCTCGTTAATATTGAAAAAATTGAAAAAGATAGATGATTGTTTTGCCGCACTTTCATAGAGTGCGGTTTTTCTTTTCAGGAGGGCAAGGATCAATTCATTGGTGCCCTCAAATTCAGGAAAATCCAGAAAGAGGTCACCAATGGGGCTTATTGGCGCCCAAAAATCCAGGAAAACTGAAAAACAGGTCACCAATAGAGCTTATTGGCATCCGAAAATGCAAGATTACTGGAAAAGAGGTCACCAATAGAGTCCGTTAAGGAAAAAAAGTGTACCCATAGCTTCCGTTTACAAGCTTGTCTTTTCCTTTCGTAATCTCTATAATTGTGAGAGGAAAAAATCGTTTAGGTGATTCTTGCTTGAATAGATATATTTTTAAATAGAGGAGTGACATGGATGGCCTTAACAGCAGGTATTGTTGGACTTCCTAACGTTGGGAAATCTACATTGTTTAATGCGATCACACAGGCTGGTGCTGAATCAGCCAACTATCCGTTCTGTACGATTGACCCGAATGTCGGAATCGTTGAGGTTCCTGACCATCGTTTAACTAAATTGACTGAGCTTGTACAGCCGAAAAAGACTGTGCCAACTGCTTTTGAATTCACTGACATCGCTGGAATCGTTAAAGGAGCGAGCAAAGGTGAAGGGTTGGGAAACAAGTTCCTTTCCCATATCCGCCAGGTGGATGCAATCTGCCAGGTTGTCCGCTGCTTTGCGGATGATAATATTACACACGTTGCCGGTAAAGTAGATCCTATTTCCGATATTGAGGTAATCAACCTGGAATTGATTCTTGCTGACATGGAGTCGGTTGAAAAAAGAATTAGCCGTGTCGAGAAATTAGCAAAGCAAAAAGATAAGGAAGCTTCTATTGAGTTTCCAATCCTGGCTCGCCTGCGCGATGCATTTGAAGCTGAACAACCAGCTCGCGCGGTCGAATTCACTGAAGAAGAAATGAAAATCGTTAAACAACTACATTTGCTTACAATCAAACCGATGCTGTATGTTGCTAACGTAGGTGAAGAAGATGTCGCTGATCCAAGCGGAAATGAATATGTACAGAAAGTCCGCGAGTTTGCACAAAAAGATAACGCAGAAGTAATCGTCATCAGTGCAAAAATCGAGGAAGAAGTCGCTGAGCTTGAAGGTGAAGAAAAGCAAATGTTCCTAGAGGAACTAGGCATTGAAGAATCAGGTTTGGACCAATTGATCCGTGCAGCTTACAGTCTGTTAGGACTGGCAACATATTTCACAGCTGGTGTCCAGGAAGTCCGTGCATGGACATTCCGTCATGGCATGAAAGCACCTCAGTGTGCAGGTGTCATCCACTCTGATTTCGAGCGTGGATTCATCCGTGCAGAAACAGTCCACTACGATGATCTTCTTGCAGCCGGATCCATGGCAGCAGCCAAAGAAGCTGGAAAAGTCCGCCTTGAAGGAAAAGAATATGAAGTAAAAGACGGAGACATCATCCACTTCCGTTTCAATGTATAATCCATTTCCGCCCTGCTTAATGCAGGGTGGAATTTTTATTTTCAGAGAAAAAACTTGGACAAAAACACGAACGTATGTTAGTATTTTATTAAATAAATTAATAGTCCAGAATATGAAAAGTTGAATTGCTATACATAGCGTTGCCTTTGAATATATTCTGTGATATAATTTCATCTTGTGAGTAATTAAACAATTACTCCTTGCCCTGTAATGGGGCCGTTTAGACCAAAAGGAGGTGACAGTGATGAGAAAGTACGAAGTTATGTACATCATCCGCCCAAACATTGAAGAGGAAGCTAAAAAGGCTCTTACTGAGCGTTTCAGCTCAATCCTTACAGAAAACGGTGCGGAAGTTTCAGAAGCTAAGGAATGGGGCAAACGCCGCCTTGCTTATGAAATCAATGATTTCCGTGATGGCTACTACCAGCTTGTTAAGGTAAACGCTACTCCGGAAGCAGTTGAGGAATTCTCTCGTCTTGCTAAGATCAACGAAGATATCCTTCGCCACATCGTAATTAAAGAAGAAGAATAATTAATGATATAAATATAAACTTTCAGCGGAAAATGTTTCACATGGAACATTCTAGCTGGGGGGAAGGAGTTGATTCTGATGATGAATCGTGTCATTCTTGTCGGTCGTTTGACCAAGGATCCTGAATTACGTTTCACACCGAATGGAGTTGCGGTGGCTACTTTCACTCTTGCGGTAAATCGTTCATTTACCAACCAGCAGGGGGAAAGAGAAGCTGACTTCATCAACTGTGTGGTATGGCGCCGTCCAGCCGAAAATGTTGCTAACTTCTTGAAGAAGGGCAGCCTTGCAGGTGTTGATGGACGAGTTCAAACTCGCAGCTACGAAGGACAAGATGGTAAGCGTGTATACGTTACAGAAGTTCTTGCTGAGAGTGTTCAGTTCCTTGAGCCAAAAGGACAGTCTTCAGACAGAGGGGATAGCGGTTATTCCCGTCAAAATGATCAAGGTTCCCCATTTGGGAATCAGAATCAACGCCAGAACCAAGGTTATACAAAAGTAGATGAAGATCCATTTGCAGGTGGCGGCCAGATCGACATTTCAGATGATGATCTTCCATTCTAATATAACTCGGACGTAAAAATGAATACACAAGGAGGGAAATGACCATGGCAATGGGTGGACGCAGAGGCGGACGTGCAAAACGCCGTAAGGTTTGCTACTTCACAGCAAACGGAATCACTAAGATTGATTATAAAGATGTTGATCTTCTAAAAAAATTCATCTCTGAGCGCGGTAAAATTTTACCACGCCGTGTAACTGGAACTAGCGCTAAATATCAGCGTAAATTGACAGTTGCAATCAAACGTTCTCGTCAAATGGCATTACTGCCATACGTTTCAGGCGAATAATGATCGGATTTTAAAAGGCAGCGGGGCAACCCGCTGCCTTTTATATTAGTTTTATGGCACTTCGTTTGCTTGTCAGTGCTTAAGAAGCTAAAATAGTTCTTATCGGTTATTTTAGATGCGAAAAGTTTACTAACGTGGTCTAGAGCAGATGACCAAGGCGCATATGCATTTCTGTGAGGTGGATTATGAAGAATACATACAAGCTAACGGAAGGAGCCATCCTGTTAGCGATTTTTGCGGTTTTATTGTTGATCACTTTTTATATACCTGGCCTGGGGTTAGTTGTGAACCTCTTTCTTTCTTTGCCATTTCTGTTTTTCGGTGCTAAGTATGACGGCAAAAGTACGGCTGTGTTTACGATCGCCGCTGTATTATTATCGATGATCCTAGGGTCACTTCTGGCAATCCCGCTTGCATTGGCATATGGTACGACTGGTGCTGTGATGGGTTACATGGTCAGGGAAGGGAAAAGCAGGTCTACAGCATACATAGCAGGTTCCCTCGTGTTTCTTTTGAATTTAGTGGCACAATATGCATTGTCGGTCATCTTATTTAAAATTAATATTATCGAAGAACTGATGGAGGCTTTTCGAGTCTCTACCGACCAGGCAATCAAAATGCTGGAACAAATGGGGCAGACCCCTGATGAGAAACTCATCAAGCAATTCGAAACAATGATCGATATGATGGAAGTGCTTATGCCAAGCATGTTCGTCATGGCTTCATTTTTGATTGTGTTCCTGCTTCAGCTTGTCTCATTCCCCTTCTTAAAGCGTTTTGGGATCAAGGTGCCATCCTGGCCTCCATTCAGGGAATTGAATCTGCCAAAAAGTATCTTATGGTACTATCTCATCGCGATGATTGCAGCATTAATCATGCAGCCGGAAAAAGGGACTTACTGGTACTGGGCAATTTCCAATCTTACATTCATACTGCAGATGCTGATGGTTCTCCAAGGTCTTTCATTAGTCTTTTATGTAACACATATGAAACGGTATCCTAAAGCTGTTCCAATCATCGTCATTGTCCTGACCTTCCTCCTGCCATTTGTTCTTTATATTGTCAGGATATTAGGTATAATTGATTTAGGGTTTGACTTAAGAAAACGTCTTGGGGAGAAGAAGTAATCAGAAACTAACGCTTTAGGAGCTGAGCACATGCCTTCTTATTTAGAGAGGCGGCAAATACGTTATCCATTGTATGGATTGATGGCCGTAACACTGGTGCTAATTGGATTTCTGTCTTACTATAACTGGATTATAGGGGCTGCAGGGTTCATTCTCACTGGCCTGTTGATATATCTCATTTTTCAAGTGAATCATAAAATAAGGCAAGAGACGGAAGAGTATATCTCCACACTGTCTTATCGTGTAAAAAAGGTCGGCGAAGAAGCATTGATGGAAATGCCGATTGGAATCATGCTAATCAATGAGGACTACTATATTGAGTGGACGAATCCTTTCATTGCTGCTAGTTTCAATGAAGACTCGCTTGTCGGCAAATCGCTGTATGATGTAGCCGATGCGGTCATTCCATTGATTAAGCAAGAGGTAGAAACTGAAATCATCACTCTTCATGACCGAAAGTTTAGAGTCATTCACAAACCTGAGGAACGGCTGCTCTACTTTTTCGATGTGACCGAACAGGCAGAAATTGAAAAAATGTACCATGATGAGCGCACGGTCATTTCTATTATTTATCTTGATAACTATGAGGAACTGACTCAGGGAATGGATGACCAGACGAAAAGCAGCTTGAACAGTCTTGTGACTTCTATTTTAAATAAATGGGCTACCAATAATGGGGTATTCCTTAAGAGGGTTTCTTCTGAACGATTCATCGCTGTTTTCAGTGAACATATTCTCCGGCTGCTTGAAAAAGGCAAATTCACGATTCTTGATGAAGTAAGGGAAACAACATCTAAGCAAAATGTTCCATTAACTTTGAGCATTGGAGTCGGTACAGGTTATTCATCGCTTCCAGAACTCGGAACACAGGCGCAATCAAGCCTGGATTTGGCTTTGGGACGTGGCGGCGATCAGGTAGCGATCAAACAGCCTAACGGCAAAGTTAAGTTTTATGGCGGCAAGACGAATCCTGTTGAAAAGCGCACAAGGGTAAGGGCGCGAGTCATTTCTCATGCATTGAAGGAATTGGTTATTGAAAGTGACAAGGTCTTGATCATGGGACATAAGAATCCGGATATGGACGCAATTGGTTCGTCAATCGGTATCCTTAAAGTTGCACAAATGAACAAGCGTGAAGGCTTTATTGTGTATAATAAAAATGAGATTGATACAGGTGTACAGCGCTTGATGGATGAGATTAAGGAAAACGAATCTCTTTACTCAAGGTTCATTACACCAGAACAGGCGTATGAAATTGCTTCTGATGACACATTGCTTGTCGTTGTCGATACGCATAAGCCATCACTTGTCATTGATGAGAGATTGTTGAACCGAATTGAGAACGTCATCGTGATCGATCACCACCGACGGGGAGAGGAATTCATTAAAAATCCGCTGCTCGTATACATGGAGCCATATGCTTCATCAACGGCTGAACTAGTCACGGAATTGCTAGAATATCAGCCGAAGAATGGGAAAATCCAGATGCTTGAGGCTACAGCTTTATTGGCTGGAATCATCGTCGACACGAAAAGCTTCACCTTAAGGACAGGGGCTCGAACTTTCGACGCTGCATCATACCTGCGAAGCCATGGTGCGGATACTGTTCTTGTCCAGAAGTTCTTAAAAGAAGATATTAATACTTATATTAAAAGAGCAAAAATTATAGAGAATGTTTATTTTTACCGGGATGGCATTGTCATTTCAAAGGGAGAGGACGATGTATACTGCGACCAGGTGTTGATTGCACAGGCAGCAGATACACTCCTGACGATGGACGGCGTGTCAGCGTCATTCGTGATCTCCAAAAGATCAGAAGACACGGTAGGCATAAGCGCAAGATCGCTTGGGGAAATCAATGTTCAGGTAGTCATGGAAAATCTCGAAGGTGGCGGACATTTAACCAATGCTGCGACGCAAATGTATGACATTACTACGGATGAGGCCGAAACACTTTTACAAAATGCGATAGAGGATTATTTAGAAGGGGGACAAAAAGAATGAAAGTAATCTTTTTGAAGGACGTTAAAGGAAAAGGCAAAAAAGGCGAAATCAAAAATGTGGCTGATGGCTACGCACACAATTTCCTGATTAAACAGGGACTTGCAGTTGAAGCAAATCAAGCCGCGATGAGTTCCCTGAACGCACAGCAGAAGAAAGAAGAGAAGGTGGCTCAGCAGGAGCTTGAAGATGCGAAAGCTTTGAAGGAAAAGCTGGAAAAAGTTACAGTAGAATTATCCGCGAAATCTGGAGAAGATGGACGTCTCTTCGGCTCAATCACAAGCAAGCAGATTGCTGATGAACTACAAAAAGCTAATGGCATCAAGCTTGATAAGCGAAAAATCGAACTCCAGGATGCAATTCGCACACTTGGATACACAAAGGTTCCTGTCAAGCTTCATAAAGATGTTCAGGCAACTTTGAATGTCCACGTAAAAGAAGGTAAATAATTTACAGTTCCATATAGCCGTAAACATGATAAAATAATATAGTTACAGAAATAGGTGATCGGTTCTGCTGATCATCTTTTTCATTGAGGAAAGAGAGTACTTTGTAAGGGGGCAGGCAGATGAGTGAATTATTCGCGGATCGACTTCCGCCGCAAAACATGGAAGCGGAACAAGCCGTACTTGGCGCAATATTTTTAGAGCCATCAGCTTTAACTCTTGCTTCAGAAGTTCTATTACCTGATGATTTTTATCGTGTTGCACACCAGAAAATCTTCACCGTTATGCTGGATTTAAATGATAAAGGCAAAGCCATCGACCTGGTGACCGTTACAGAAGAACTGGCATCGTCCAAGCTGATTGAAGATGTTGGCGGCGTCAGTTATTTAAGTGAATTGGCTGCATCGGTACCGACGGCTGCTAATATAGAGTATTATGCTAGAATTGTAGAGGAAAAATCACTGCTGAGAAGGCTGATCCGGACAGCATCAGGCATCGCTGAAGATGGCTATATGCGAGAGGATGAAGTCGAAGCATTACTTGCCGAAGCAGAAAAGAACATCATGGAGGTTGCCCAGCGCAAAGGCGGAGGAGCCTTCCATAATATAAAAGATGTCCTTGTCAGGACATACGATAATATCGAGGAAATGCATAACCGTAAAGGGGATATTACCGGCCTTGAAACTGGATTTACCGAGCTTGATCGAATGACAGCTGGATTCCAGCGTAACGATTTGATTATCGTTGGCGCACGTCCATCTGTTGGTAAAACAGCATTCGCCTTGAATATTGCTCAGAACGTTGCGAAAAAGACTGGAGAGAATGTTGCGATCTTTAGTTTGGAGATGGGTGCAGAACAGCTTGTCATGCGTGTTCTTTGTGCTGAAGGGAATATCGATGCCCAGAGACTGCGTACAGGATCCCTGAATGATGAAGACTGGGGCAAGTTGACGATGGCGATGGGAAGTCTGTCCAATGCAGGGATTTTCATTGATGATACTCCAGGTGTCAAAATTACTGATATCAGGTCAAAATGCCGCCGCTTAAAGCAGGAACAAGGCCTGGGCATGATCATGATTGACTACCTGCAGCTGATCCTCGGGAGCGGTCGTGCCGGCGAAAATCGTCAGCAGGAAGTATCCGAGATATCACGTTCACTTAAGCAACTGGCTCGTGAATTACAGGTCCCTGTAATCGCTCTTTCCCAGCTTTCCCGTGGTGTGGAACAGCGACAGGACAAGCGTCCGATGATGTCCGATATCCGTGAATCAGGTTCAATCGAGCAGGATGCCGATATCGTTGCCTTCCTTTACCGTGATGACTATTATGATAAGGAATCCGAAGACAAGAACATCATTGAAATTATCATCGCCAAGCAGCGTAACGGCCCGGTAGGAACCGTTAAGCTGGCATTCGTAAAAGAATACAATAAATTCGTCAACATTGAAAACAGGTATGACGAATCGTACGCTCCACCTGGGGCATAATGAGAATTGATCCTTTATGGATTGATTCTCTTTTTTTTGGTTGATATTATATTTAGTTTATATAGGATGCAGAGTTTTACGAACGAAATAATAATAAAATAAAATTAATGTTCGTGTTTAGTTGACTTTGTACTATTATTGCTGGTAAACTTTATATGTTTGAAACGGAAAAAAATAACCGTATACCTTTGGAGGTGCTTTTTATATGTCATCCGTAGTAGTAGTTGGTACACAATGGGGAGACGAAGGAAAAGGGAAGATTACTGATTTCCTTTCAGAAAATGCAGAAGTGATTGCCCGTTACCAGGGAGGTAACAACGCAGGACATACAATAAAGTTCAATGGTGAAACATATAAATTGCATTTGATTCCATCAGGAATTTTCTATAAAGATAAAATAAGCGTCATAGGAAACGGCATGGTTGTGGATCCAAAAGCGCTCGTGAAGGAACTTGCCTATCTTCACGATAAAAATGTAACGACAGACAACCTGCGAATCAGCAACCGCGCGCATGTCATCCTTCCGTATCACTTGAAACTTGATGAAGTAGAAGAAGCGAGCAAGGGTGCCAATAAAATTGGTACCACCAAGAAGGGCATAGGTCCTGCATACATGGACAAAGCTGCGAGAACGGGAATCAGGATTGCCGACCTTCTTGACAGGGAAGTTTTCGAGGAGAAGCTAACACGCAATCTCGAGGAGAAGAATCGCCTGCTTGAGCGCATCTATGAAACTGAAGGATTTAAACTTGAAGATATTTTAGACGAGTATTATGAGTATGGACAGCAAATCAAACATTATGTGGTCGACACATCCGTTGTTTTGAACGATGCTTTGGATGAAGGACGCCGTGTACTATTTGAAGGTGCACAGGGCGTCATGCTCGACATCGATCAGGGAACATATCCATTCGTTACATCATCCAATCCAGTAGCTGGCGGTGTGACAATCGGTTCCGGTGTAGGACCGACTAAAATTACCCACATTGTAGGAGTTTCTAAAGCTTATACGACTCGTGTAGGCGATGGACCATTCCCTACAGAGTTAGATAACGAAATCGGCCACCAGATTCGTGAAGTAGGACGCGAATACGGTACCACAACAGGCCGTCCACGCCGTGTCGGCTGGTTCGACAGCGTCGTTGTCCGCCATGCGCGCCGTGTCAGCGGAATCACTGACTTATCATTGAACTCTATCGATGTTTTAACGGGAATTGAAACGCTTAAAATCTGTGTGGCATACCGATACAAGGGAGAGTTGATCGAAGAGTTCCCAGCCAGCTTAAAGACACTTGCTGAATGTGAGCCAGTTTACGAGGAGCTGCCAGGATGGACAGAAGATATCACAGGCGTGAAATCACTTGATCAACTTCCAGAAAACGCAAGACACTATCTTGAGCGCATCTCACAACTGACAGGCATCCCATTGTCAATTTTCTCAGTCGGACCGGACAGAACTCAGACAAATGTCGTCCGCAGCCCTTGGAGATCATAATAATTATTGAACAAGCCCCCCGATGATTAGGATTGGGGGCTTGTTTTTTATAGAGGGAGTCCCAGTTGTTTTCAGTTCGCGGAATTCCGGCATGAATTCGCGGAATTAATGCGGTTTTTCGCGGGAATACAAGTATACTTCGCGGAAATAGATTCTAACTTCGCGGAATTAACCTATTGTTAGTAAATTTCTCTTTATAAAATTAAACAAAATTAAGGAAAGCACAGCTAATTACAAATAAAAAAATGAAAAAGCAAAAAATATTTCAAAAAAATATATACAAACAATAAAATGCTATGGTAATATAAACAACGTTGTCACTGATTCGACAAAAAGTGATAGTTTTTGTATATATACGAGCCATTAGCTCAGTCGGTAGAGCATCTGACTTTTAATCAGAGGGTCGAAGGTTCGAGTCCTTCATGGCTCACCAAGTTTTTTTCGCGACAGCGAAAATAATCCTTCTTAACCTTGCATCAGTGAAAAAGGATCAACTTAATATATGGCCCCTTGGTCAAGCGGTTAAGACACCGCCCTTTCACGGCGGTAACACGGGTTCGAATCCCGTAGGGGTCACTTTACACTTTATTACATATTTAATTGAGTATTATCATGGCTTAGTCGGTAGAGCAGGTTGCTCACATCCTCGACTTTGCTTCGAATGGCAACCTGCGAGAAAGACCGTAAGGTCATTCGAGCAAAGGCCTTAAACTAAATAAAGATTAGGGTACTATTTTTATCTTGGCTCAGTAGCTCAGTCGGTAGAGCAAAGGACTGAAAATCCTTGTGTCGGCGGTTCGATTCCGTCCTGAGCCATTAAAAAAGGGAGCGTGTCATATGACATGCTCTCTTTTTTTTGTAACATTTATGTAACATAACGATAAACTTCCTATTTTTAACATGTTTGTGTTGCTATTAACAACATTGTTCAATAATTATGCTCCCAAAGTAGGAGGATACCCTGATATTACTAGGTTTTTTGCTCATTTTTTATAAAAAGAATAGGAAAATCTTCCGATACTGAATTCCATTTAACTGACAAATATCGTAATAAAATGTCAGCTATTATACATTTTTGTTACATAATGAAGACTAGTCTTCCCATCGATACATTATATGGTAAAGTATAAAGGTACAATTATCAGATAATAGTTATTTAGAACTAGACTAATAGTTTTTGACCGTTGTAGGAGGATCAGGATGAATAATTTAAAACATAGGCTGTCCAATCTTGCCGGCAAAACATCTAGAGAGATGAAGCCAGCAATAAAAAAGTCAATCATGGCAGCAGTAACTGTAGCTGCGTTGTCTTTTGGTGCAGGAAATGCTGCACTTGCGGCTGATTCAGACTTAACAACTATGTACCATGTTTATGTAAATAATAAATTTGTAGGAACTGTAACCGATAAAGCACAAGTAGAACAGCTGGTGGAAGATAAGTTGGCATCTGTCGAGAAGGAATATGAAGACCTTGATGTCGAGCTTGGCTTAGACGTATCTTTTGTTCCTGAGCAGGTGTTCAGCTCAGCTGCCAATGCAAATACAAGTGAAGTATTAGAAGTACTTAAAGATGAATTGACTGTCCAGGCTGAAGCATCGGCTCTTGTCATCAATGAAAAGCCTATTGCTTATGTTAAAGATCAAGAAGCGGCAAATGAAGTCCTTAAGACATTAATGCTTCAATACATTACTGAAGAAGAATTGGCTGAAGTGGAGAGTAGAAAAGAATCTCCTAATCTACTACTACCCGAAGTGAAAGAAAATGAAACTCGTATATTAGACGCTTATTTCACTCAGGAAGTTTCACATTCTGAAGAAAAAGTTGATCCTGAAAAAGTACTTTCTGTAGAAGAAGCTGTCCAGCTTCTTAAAAAGGGTACTCTAGAGGAAAAGAAGTATCAGGTTCAAGAAGGGGATGTGTTAGGAAGCATTGCGAATTCACATAACCTTACGCTTGCTGAATTACTTTCTTTAAATGAAGGTCTTACTGAAGACGTTGTATTAAAACCAGGACAGGAATTGAATGTTACATTCTTGAAGCCTTTTGTTGAGGTCGTTGTCGACCGCCAGGTTTATGCTGAGGAAGAAGTGGCTTACCAAAAAGAAGTCATTAAAGATGATTCCATGTTCAAGGGCGATACGAAAACGAAGCAGGAAGGCCAGGTTGGTATGAAGGGCGTCACCTCCACGCTAACTGAACAAAATGGCAGGGTAACTAAGAAGGAAGTCATTAAAGAAGCTATACTTAAGGAGCCTGTGAAGGAAATCATCGTCAAAGGAACAAAGGTTGTTCCTTCACGCGGAGATGGTACTTTCGTCTGGCCAACAAATGGCGGATATATATCCAGCCGCCAGGGCTACCGCTGGAACAGGATGCATAAAGGAATTGATATCGCAAGGCCAAGCAACTACACAATCAAGGCCGCTGATAATGGGAAAGTAATATACGCTGGTAACAAAGGCGATGGATATGGAAACAAAATCATTATTGATCATCAAAACGGCTATCGCACAATGTATGCTCACCTTGCATCCATCTCAGTAAGTGTAGGCCAGTCAGTTTCTCGTGGTTCGAAAATAGGTGTTATGGGAAGGACAGGTAATTCCACAGGAATCCACCTTCATTTCGAAGTTTTCCAAAATGGCAGAAACATTGATCCTTTATCTAAAGTAAATAGGTAATCAAGTTCATTTCAATTTCAATGAAAGTCTCTAGTCAAACTAGAGACTTTTTTCATTAAGGTTGTCTTAAAATAATGGTATATAGGCTGCACCCAATCAAAAAAGTCAGTTATTTTATTGTTATGGGCAGGATTGGTACAATTGGGAAGAGAAGAATAAAAGGTATATGACAGAAAAATTCAGTTTTTGTCTGATTTACAGTAAAATAGATAAGATAGCATTTTTATTAAAGAGAAGATTAATACAAGACGATAGATGAATTTGAACTTTAAAGGAGAATTGGTATGGAGAAAAAAATCCTGGTAGTAGACGATGAGAAACCAATTGCAGATATTCTGCAGTTCAATCTAAAAAAAGAGGGTTACGATGTTTACTGTGCGTATGATGGAAACCAGGCAGTTGAAATGGTAGAGGAAATTCAGCCAGATTTAATCCTGCTGGATATCATGCTGCCGATGCGTGATGGCATGGAAGTCTGTCGTGAGGTCCGCAAAAAATACGAAATGCCGATTATAATGCTTACTGCTAAAGACTCTGAAATTGATAAGGTGCTCGGACTTGAGCTAGGAGCCGATGACTATGTCACGAAGCCATTCAGCACAAGGGAATTGATTGCAAGAGTAAAAGCGAACCTGCGCCGCCATCAGCAGAATGCAATCAGAGAAGATGAGCAAGAGGAGTCGAATGAAATTACGGTTGGCTCATTGACTATCCACCCTGATGCATATGTTGTCTCCAAAAGAGGAGAGACGATTGAATTGACGCACCGTGAATTTGAGCTTCTTCACTACCTTGCCAAGCATATTGGACAAGTTATGACAAGGGAGCACCTTCTGCAAACAGTTTGGGGCTATGACTATTATGGAGATGTCCGTACGGTTGACGTAACTGTAAGGCGTTTGCGTGAAAAGATCGAGGATAACCCGAGCCATCCGACGTGGATCGTGACAAGACGAGGAGTAGGCTATTATCTCAGAAACTCTGAGCAGGAGTAAGGCCAGGGATGAAAAAGGTAGGTTTCTTTCGATCAATTCATCTTAAATTTGTGATTATATATGTCCTGCTTATTCTCGTTGCGATGCAAATCATCGGAGTTTACTTTGTCCGCAAACTTGAGACGACCCTGATGACGAATTACCAGGAATCTGTAAAATCCCGAGTGGACCTGCTGGTTTATGATATACAGGAAGAGCTGGTGAAGGAGCGCGGGAAGGAAGACCCCACGAAAGAGGAAGCAATTAGGCAGATTTTAATGGACTATAAGCCTAATGATATTTCTGAAATCCGGGTAGTTGACGGGAGCAGTTTTAAAATACTGGGGACATCAAGCCTTAGCAATCAGGGGATGGTGGGACAGAGGACTCCTGACGTCAAGATTAAGCGTTCGATCATCACTGGAGAAGATGAAGACGTCATCCAGTTGAAAGCGAACGAAAGAGTTTGGGTTCTTTCAACACCTATCATGCATAACGGTGAAGCGATTGCCGCTGTCTATCTGGTTGCCAATATTAATGATATCTTTGACCAGATGAATGATATCAATACAATCCTCGCTACCGGAACAGCCATTGCCCTGATTTTTACAGCCATTTTGGGAGTCTTGCTTGCACAGACGATTACGAGGCCGATTTCAGATATGCGTAAACAGGCACTGGCGATGACGCGCGGCAATTTTTCCAGGAAGGTTAAGGTCTATGGTTACGATGAAATCGGTCAACTGGCGATCACCTTTAACAATCTGACGAAAAAACTGCAGGAAGCACAGGCCACAACAGAAGGAGAGAAAAGGAAGCTTTCCTCAGTCATTTCTTATATGACTGACGGTGTCATTTCGACAGATCGTAAAGGACGCATCATCCTGATCAATGACCCTGCGACACAGATGCTGGGTGTTCCACGTGAAACAGTGCTGTCGCAGCCGTTAGTTTCTGTACTTGGACTGGATGAGAATTATACTTTTGATGATTTGCTTCAGGAGAAAGACTCGATTGTTCTGGATTACAGTACTAAGAGCAAGCCATTCATCCTTCGGGCAAACTTTTCGGTCATACAGAAGGAAAGCGGCTTTGTAAATGGATTGATTGCAGTCCTGTATGATATTACAGAACAAGAAAAAATTGATATGGAGAGACGGGAATTCGTTGCGAATGTTTCCCATGAATTGCGGACTCCGCTGACAACGATGCGCAGCTATCTGGAGGCGCTGGCTGAAGGAGCGTGGAGGGATGAGGAAATCGCTCCAAACTTCCTTGAGACAACCAGAGGAGAAACAGAGCGGATGATCCGGCTTGTCAACGATTTGCTGCAGCTATCAAAACTTGACAGTGTGGATTATCGTCTATCAAAGGAATGGGTCAACTTCCCGGTCTTTTTTAACAGGATCATTGACCGATTCGAAATGACGAAGGAACAAAATGTTTCTTTCAAAAGGGAAATCACGGAGAATGCGATTTTTGTAGAAATAGATGAAGACAAAATAACGCAAGTGCTCGATAATATCATTTCTAATGCCATGAAATATTCACCAGAGGGCGGCACGATTACATTCAAAGTGAAAGAACTGGATGATCAGATTGTTGCAAGCATTTCTGATGAAGGCGTTGGCATCCCGAAAGATAACCTTGATAAAATTTTCGATCGTTTCTACCGTGTCGATAAAGCCAGGACCCGCAAACTAGGCGGTACAGGGTTAGGGCTGGCTATTGCCAGGGAAATGGTCAATGCCCACGGGGGAAAGATATGGGCAGAAAGCGTGGAAGGCAAAGGAACAACTGTTCAATTTACACTTCCTTATGACCGCAGTGCAGAGGATGATTGGTCATGACATATGAAAATATTAAAACAGGTATTTTAACATTTCTTGTTATTCTAAGTGGCTTTTTAACGTGGAATATTTGGACGTATCAACCAGATTATGAGGTTGTTAACAATCAAAAGACTTTTGAAGATATAAGCATAGCAACACAGAAGGAAATCAAAAAAATAGTCAAGCCCCATCAGGTGATCTACCATGTGAATGGTAAACAGTTTGGTTCGGTAGACAATGGCTATATTGATGATGTAATCGGAGTTATTTCAAGATGGAAGTATTTTGATATCGAAAAGTACCCTGGGCGGATCAGTGAATTTAATGAGAAGATTGCTCAGGGGGAGAATACCGAAGTTATTTTCCCAGATGAAGTGCCGATTGAACTATATAAAAGGGTCCTGAATATTGATGAAAAGGATATGCCGAAATTTGATTTCGACCGGATCATCATTAATTCAGAAACCCAGCAAAAGCAGGAAGGGATTGTCTATTTCTTTTCGCAGAAAAATCAGGAAGCCTATGTCAGCAATGTCAGTCCTTCCTATATAAATGATTTTACGAATCATTTTTATGATTCTGCAAAAAGGCTGACGCCTTATTTTCTTCATACTGTTTCCGATATCAAGAAGATTTACCTGCCAACTGAAAAAGTGAAGATGGTTCTGCACACTTATTACCAGAATCCCCTTGAATCTGAACAATTTAAAGAAGCTTTGTTCACAGACCCGAGCTTTGTACAGCGCAGTATAGTCGATGGAATTGAGGAATATACGGATGATGCCAGTAAGATGATCGTTGACACCGATACAAATATGATTAACTACGTGAATCCTGTCAGGAGTGGCGATTCAGTCATCGGCACCAACAATGTTCTCCAGAAGAGTATCGAGTTTGTTAATAATCATGGTGGCTGGACGGAACCTTATCGTTATGTTTATAAAGATGATTTTAACCAGAATGTTCTTTTCCGTCTTTACAGCAAGGAAGGTTATCCTGTTTTCAATCAGATAGGGATGTCAGAGATCTATCAACATTGGAAACAATCGGAAATCAGCAGATATGTACGCCCGGGGTTCCATCTCGAGCTGCCATTGAATCCGGATGTTGTCACCAAGACATTGCCGTCTGGATATGAAGCGCTGGAATACCTGCAAAGCAAGAAGGACTTTAGGCCGGAGCTGTTGCAAAATCTTATGCCTGGCTATTATATGACCGAGGGACCAGAAAATTCGTTAATCCTGCTGGAGCCTGGCTGGTTTTATTTATACGATCAGGAGTGGCGTCAGCTCATATGGGAGGAGGAATTGAATAATGGATTGGAGTAGAATCAAGACAATCTTTATTCTCACCTTCCTCGTCCTGGATATATATCTCGTGTACCAGTTCATGAACACGAGGGATGCGACCCAATATGAAATTCTGAAGGAAGCGACCCTTGAGGAAAAGCTGAGAAATGACGATATCACCTATGGCGAACTCCCTGACACAAAAAAGAAAGAACAGTATCTTAGTGTAAGAGCCAAGGTGTTCACCTCCGAGGAAACGGAGAAGGTCAAGGGACAGTCTGTCAGTCTGGGAGATGGCACGTCGATTGAAGCCAAGCTTGAAAAGCCGTTCAAATTGACGAGCAAGTTCCAGCCGGCTGAACTGTCTGATTTCATAAAAGCAAATATTTTTGCCGGTGAACAGTATAAGTTCTGGAGCAAAAATGATGAGACAGGAACCATTACGTATTATCAAGAGCATGATAGTAAAACGTTCTACTATAACAGCAATGCGAAACTAACTTTCTTTTTCAATGAAGATAATGAAGTGACTTCGTATAAGCAAACGTATTTGGAGATCATCGATGAACTGTCGGATGCAGAAGAGTTGCTGCCGCCATTAAGGGCGCTGGAAACTCTATATAAAAAAGGTTTGCTCAAACCAAAGAGTAAAATTACCGATTTCGAGTTAGGGTATTCGACACTTGTTAACCTCACATCATCCCATGTAGTGACACCAACGTGGAGGATAGAAGTCAATGGCAAGGAAAATCTTTTTGTACATGCATTCGAAGGTCGAGTGCTCTCCTTGTCGGATAAAGAAAATACAATTACGGAGTGAAGAGATATGAGTTTGCATTTTAGTGTTCTCGCCAGCGGGAGTACGGGAAATGCGATCTATGTGGAGACGGAGGGCCAGTCCTTTTTGGTGGATGCCGGATTGAGCGGCAAACAAATGGAGGCTTTATTCAAGCAAATTGGCCGAGAAATGAAAGACCTCTCTGGAATATTAGTGACGCATGAACATAGCGATCATATAAAAGGCATAGGAATCGTTGCCCGTAAATACAAACTGCCAATCTATGCGAATGAAAAAACATGGAAAGCGATGGATGGATTGATTGGGGAAGTCCCGCTTGAGCAGAAGTTCTCTTTTGACATGGAGACCGTTAAAACTTTTGGCGGATTGGACATAGAATCCTTCGGTGTCTCACATGACGCGGCTGAGCCGATGTTCTACGTGTTCCATAAAGACGGCAAGAAGCTGGTGCTAATCACAGACACAGGCTATGTCAGCGACCGTATGAAAGGAATCATTTCTAATGCGGACGCTTATGTTTTCGAAAGCAATCATGACGTCCAGATGCTGAGGATGGGGAGATATCCGTGGAGCGTCAAGCGCCGTATCTTGAGTGATTACGGTCATGTCTCGAATGAGGATGCTGCAGTCGCGATGAGTGAAGTTGCAGGGGAGAATACGAAACGGATTTATCTAGCTCATTTAAGCGCGGATAACAATATGAAGGACCTTGCAAGGATGTCAGTCACCCAGACCCTGGGAGACCGGGGCATCCTGGTGGGAGAGCAGTTCGATTTGCTTGATACAGATCCGAAGACTCCAACACCTTTGACAGCAATTTAGCTAGTTTATGGCAATGAATTTATAGGTAAAGGAGTAAAGGCATTCAGGGGTTGAGTGCTTTTGCTCCTTTTTACTTTCAGGGTAGCCATTTTCAAAAGGAAAATGAGAGACTTATGATTTAGAAATTTTCTTCACTGATAGTATAATAATCTGTATAAGAATAACTAACGTATCTATTGGTCAATGAAAGGATTGGTGGACATTGGGTTATTATGATCAGGATTATCAAAGCAGGTATAAACCGCAAAACAGCAGGAAAGGCGGCTTTTTCTGGGCCAGTCTGGCAGGCGCAATCATAGGTGCATTATTGGTGATCTTCTCGATTCCCTTATTATCTAACTTGGATGTGCTGCCATACAAAATTGAACCTCATAATCAAACAGCGGCAACTGACGAAGAGCCTGCTGAAGAAAATGAAGAAGGTGATATCACTAAAAAAAATGTATCGATTGATGTTTACTCGCAAATTACCGAAGCAGTCGACAAGGCTGGAGATGCAGTAGTCGGCATTACAAATATCCAGGGGAGCACAAGCTTCTGGGGCGAATCTCAGGAATCAGGCGGAACAGGTTCTGGCGTCGTTTATAAAAAGGCCGGAGATAAAGCCTATATTGTCACAAACCACCATGTCGTGGCGGAAGCCTCTGAACTTGAGGTCAGCCTGAGTGATGGTACGAAAATTCCTGCCAAGCTTTTAGGAAGTGATATCTGGACTGATTTGGCTGTGTTGGAGGTACCGGCTGACGAAATTAAAGTTGTAGCCGAATTTGGCAACTCTGATAAGCTGAAGCCTGGTGAGCCAGTCATTGCGATTGGTAATCCACTCGGACTTACTTTTTCAGGTTCTGTTACACAGGGAATCATCTCTGGTTTAGAACGTGCGATTCCGGTCGATATCAATCAGGATGGAACTCCTGATTGGCAGGCAGAAGTTTTACAGACTGATGCAGCGATTAACCCTGGCAATAGCGGAGGGGCCTTGATCAATATAGAAGGCCAGGTGATAGGCATAAACTCTATGAAAATTGCCCAGAGTGCTGTAGAAGGAATTGGATTATCTATTCCCATTAATTATGCTGCACCAATTATTGAAGACTTAGAGAAGACTGGGGAAGTAAAACGTCCATTCATGGGTGTAGAATTAGCTTCCGTAAATGAAATCTCAGCATACCACCAGGAAAACACGTTGAAGCTGCCGAAGGAAATTAACTATGGTGTCGCAGTTAGAGGCGTACAGCCAAATTCTCCTGCAGCTCAGGCTGGATTGCAGGAGTATGACGTCATTGTGGAAATGGATGGCGAGGAAATCCGAGATGTTGTGGATCTGCGCAAGCACCTTTACAATAAAAAGAAGGTTGGCGATGATATGCAAGTCAAGTTTTATCGTAATGGCCAGCTGGAAGAAACAACAATGAAGCTAGGCGGAGAAACATTATAGTGGTTGTGGATAATGACAGGAGGCGGAATGCTTCCTGTTTTTTTGTGTTAAAATGGTCATTGTGGATAAATTTTAAAGTGAATTTAAGCAAATGATAATCATATAAAAAGAAGCGGAAAGGATGAAGATTATGAAATATTGCTGCAGTGAGCATGTAGAATTAGCACTGGATGAAGCGGTTGATGAGTTTGAGGTAGCTCCACAATTAACAAAGTTAGAGTCTGTTGATAAGTCGGAGTTTGTCTGTGGATACTGTGGACAACTTGCTGTATATATTGTGGCGAACGAATGATCGCCTACTAAATGTGGATAGCGATGTGAATATGTGGATAACTATTGTGGATATCTTGTTTGTAAACTGTTTGTAATCTGTTTGTAAAGTGGGGATGACTGTGAATATCTCAATCGTGACGGTTGGTAAATTAAAAGAAAAATACCTGAAACAGGGGATAGAGGAGTACCTAAAACGACTCGGAAGCTATGCAAAAGTAGAAGTCATCGAAGTACCAGATGAAAAAGCGCCAGAAGAACTAAGTGAAACGGAAATGGTCCAGGTAAAGCAAAAAGAAGGTGAGAGGATCCTTTCGAAAATCGGTATGGATACATATGTCATCGCGCTTGCCATCAATGGCAAGCTTAAATCCTCCGAAGAACTCGCAGACACCCTCGATAAACTCGCCACATACGGCAAAAGCAAAATTGCCTTCGTCATCGGCGGATCACTCGGACTGAGCGACGAAATTTTAAAGAGAGCAGACGAGCAATTGTCGTTTTCTAAGATGACCTTTCCGCACCAGCTGATGAGGCTTATTTTAGTAGAGCAAGTATATCGGGCTTTCCGGATTAATCGGGGAGAACCGTACCATAAGTAAATGAAGTTTTTTTAAATTAAAAAGCAAATAGAATATATCTTTCCCTCGTAGATGCAGGAGTCTAATTTATATTAGGCTCCTTTTGTCTTTATTACTGTGAAAAGAAAGCTTTAAAGATGGTTAATGCGTTTCTTCCCAACAATTATAAAGAAACAGGAAATGAAATCATATTTTACTTAACAAGAATCAATAACCAACTCCTTCAGTTTAACATCTCACGAATACTCTTTATTTACGAGTTTCTTAGCCGTATTTAAGTGGGTTCCCAGAAGAAACAGCTTCTATTATTTATCTAGTATAGTAAACTCGTAATCGATTGAAAACGTAGTCGTCACCTTTTGGTGCAGTTGGGGCAGGTCCAGCAGAATGAGTGTTTCCATGTACTGACACAATTCCTGTTATAGAAATCATTATCAAAGGTGAAAAAATAATATTTGTAGTTTAATAACCACTTGGGTTGTTACTATGCCATTTCCATGCATCCTGGATAATCTTTTCCAATGAGTGATACTTAGGTGTCCAGCCTAATATGTTTTTAGCCTTTTTGGATGAAGCTATTAAAATTGCTGGGTCTCCTGCTCTTCTATCTTTAATTTCAGCAGGTATAGAATGCCCTGTTACTTTTCTTGTTATATCAATGACTTCTTTTACAGAATAACCATTTCCATTTCCCAGGTTAAAGATATCACTTGGGTTATCTTTTCTTAAATACTCTAAAGCTAAATAATGTGCAGAAGCTAAATCCATGACATGAATATAATCTCTTATACAAGTGCCATCTTTTGTTGGATAATCATCACCAAAAATATATATTTTTTCCCGTTTATTCAATGGAACTTGAAGAATAAGTGGGACTAAATGTGTTTCAGGATCATGAACCTCTCCAATCATTCCACTTTCATGTGCACCTGCTGCATTAAAGTATCTAAGAGAAACATATTTAATTCCATACCCTTGCTCAAACCATTTCATCATTCTCTCCATTACAAGTTTGGTTTCACCATAGGTATTAGTTGGGTTTGCTTCAGCTTCTTCTAAAATAGGAAGGATCTTTGGCTCACCATAGATAGCAGCTGTTGATGAAAAAACAACTTTGCTGACATTATGATCTTTCATGACTTCTAGAAGACACATTAATCCATAAACATTATTATGGTAGTATTCAAAGGGTTTATCCATACTTTCACCAACTAAGGAGTTTGCCGCAAAATGTATCACTGCTTCAATATTATGTGTCTTAAACACTTGATCTAGAGCACCTTTATCCCTAAGATCTATTTGATAAAAAGAATTTGTACTTATTGCATTCCTATGCCCACTCTGCAAATTATCTACAACGACAACTTCCTCATTTTGATCTAAAAAGTATTTCACTGTGTGTGAGCCAATATAACCTGCTCCACCTGTGATTAAAATCGCCATATATAGTCACCCCTCATGATCTCATTCAATAGCATAAACGTACTGATTTTATAATGTTAAATCACTCTTAACAATTTATTTTATACAGTCTCTAAAATTGATATGACAACTAGTAATGGTGTAATTATTATTTGATCTTTTAATATCATGTCGTATTCAAACAACACTTGATTGGTTATTTCCTCAAGAAAAATTGAACCATGAATCTATTTTCGTCTACATACAAGATAAATGTACGATTGAACCATTTCGAAAAGTATGAAGTTGCATACAATATCAGTAATTTATGGAAGGAGGATATCATGAGCGATTTTGAATTAATAAAGGTGGAGAGAGTGGTAAGGAAAGGTAAAAAAACACTCAATATTTATAATCCTACACCTTACAAATTAATAGGCCATGGAGTACGAGGGGCAGTCTTTCAATTGGATGAACATCGATGTGTCAAAGTTAGTGCAAATCCTAAAGATTCATCACGAGAAGCGGAGGCTCTGGAAATCGCTAAGAATCTCCGATTTATGCCAAAGGTATATGAAGTAGGCACTAACTATATCATTATGGAGTTTTTTAAAGGAGTTAAGTTAAGCAGCTATATTAAGGAAAAGAAAACACTTCCTGAAGACTACTCACGACAAATTGTAGAATGTATAAGAGCAATGAAGGAAATTGGGTTTACTAAAATAAAACTTAAATTAAGTCAAATTATTGTAACCGAAAATGAGGAGCTCAAGTTTGTTGATCATTCAGGGGTATTTACAGAGGATCAACCTTATCCGCTCCAGCTATTTAACCAGTTTAAAAAAGTAAAATTGTTAGATGTTTTTTTAGAGCATGTTAGAAAGCTGGATGCTGATCTGTATTCAGAATGGAAACAACACGTGGATTTTTCGAAAAAAAAAATTGAACTCGTAGAGAAGGAAGGATATGAAAAAAAAAGAATTTAAATCGATTAGTGTAAGTAGAGTGATAGATAGTGATGGAAGGAAAACGTTAATTATCAACAATCCAACAGACTTCAGATTGATTGGCAAGGGAGTTCAAGGAGCAGTTTTTCAGTTAGATGATGACCGATGTATCAAATTCTATGTTAAGAAAAGCTTTGTTGAGAAAGAAATGAAAGCGTATGAAGCAGCAAAAAAGTATTCTTTTATTCCTGAATTTTATGAACGTGGGTCTAACTACATCATTATGGAATATATAAAAGGCCCATCTTTGTATAAGTACCTGCAGAAAGTAAATCATTTAAGCAAAAGCATATCACAGCAAATTTTAATGATTCATAGAGAATTGAAAAAAGTTGGATTTACACGTATTGAAAGCAAATTAGGACATTTTATTGTTACGGATGGAGAGGTCCTAAAATTCGTTGATCATTCGGACGCGTTTTCATATTTTCAGCCCTATCCGAACGAATTATTTACGGATCTTAAGAAAATAGGCCTGCTTCAGACCTTTTTGGATCACGCTAAGGAACTTGATCCTGAACAATATAGTGAATGGGGAAAAGCAGTTGATTTAGAACAAATATAAATGAAAGGAGCGAAAAAATGGATAAAAGGGAAGCGGTTCAAAATCTCCCAAAAGTTACGGTCATCATTCCAACTTATAATCGTGCAGGCATGATCCATAGAGCCATTAACAGCTTGAAAGAACAGAGTCTCAAACAATGGAAAGCGATCATAATGGATGATGGATCCACCGACAATACACAGCAAGTGATGAAAGAGCTCATCTTAAATGATGAAAGATTTTCTTATTTTAAAATAGAGCAAAATGTCGGGATATGTAATGTATTGAATCAAGCATTGAAATTAGTTGATACAAAATATATGGTTCAGTTGGATAGTGATGACTGGCTAGAAAAGAATGCTTTAGAACGGTTGCTTAAAGGCATGGAAAAGGAACCTGATTCGACAGCATTAATCTACGGAAATTATAAAGAATGGGAATCTCTAGAGGAAGGGAAACTGATAAGGGTCAGAGAGTTTAATTCCTCGGATAAATATGACCTAATTACCTATGTCCCAATGGTATATCCAAGGTTTTACCGTACAGCATGCCTTCGCAAAATAGGTGGATGGGAAGTTAAAGACAAGTATAATGGACGTTTTATGGAGGATCGACGTATCTTGTTTAAACTGATTGAAACATACAATTTTCGAAAAGTGGACGAACACCTCTATAATCTTTCACGATTCCATTCAACGAGGTTAACCACAGATGATAACATCGACAAGTATGCCGAAATAAAGAAGGAACTTGTGCTTCGTACGTTAAAAAAATGGGGAGACGAGTACAGACCAATATTTTTTAATCAAAATAAGAAAAGTGAAAAGAAAAGCTGGCTTAGGATTAAACTAGTGCCGAATAAAAAGACGATCGGTCACATTATGACAGAGTATCTTCCGCTTACGGAAACGTTTGTTTACCAACAGATTGTTCGCAACTCCGATTTTAACAATGTGGCATTTACACCTAAGGTCTCAAATGAGGAAATTTTTCCGATTGATCATTTAGTAAAAGTCAGAAAAAATACTGACCTGGCAAATGAATTAAGCACAAACCGAGTTGATCTGCTGCATGCTCATTTCGGTCCGTCTGCACTCTTTGCTCTACAGGCAAAGGAAGAATTGGGAATTCCGATGCTTACCTTTGTTCATGGATATGACGCTCGAAAATATCCCTATACGAAGAATAAAGTAGAAGATTATCGAAAGCTTTTTAACAGTGGAGAGCTGTTCCTAGTCCCTTCTAATGCTATTAGACAAGAGCTGCTTTCCTTAGGATGCCCAGAGACAAAAGTAAGAGTATCTCACTTAGGCATCGATATCGATCAATTTCAATATCAATCACGTACATTAAAGGACAAGAATGATTCTATCGAAATTGTATCTGTTGGTAGACTAATAGAGAAAAAAGGACATCATGTATTAATAGAAGCTCTTTCACAAGTGAAAAAGAAGAAGAGTAATTTTCGATTAACAATTGTTGGTGATGGTCCGGATCGACAGGCTCTGATTGAACAGATCAAACGCTTGGAGCTTGAAGACCACGTTCAGTTAGCAGGTAATCAACAGCATGCAGAAGTACGAAATATCTTGAATCAAGCTCATATTTTCTGTTTAGCGAGTGTAGCTGGAAAAGACGGAAATATGGAAGGTCTCCCAGTTTCAATTTTGGAGGCACAGGCAGTAGGTTTACCGGTAGTATCTACACGTCATAGCGGTATACCAGAAGGGGTTATTGAAGGGAAAAGTGCGCTGCTTGCTGCCGAAAATAATCCGACTGATTTGGCTAAAAATCTACTTAAAATGATGTCTCAACCAGAGAAATGGTCAGAGATTGGTTTAGAAGGGCGTAAGTGGGTCGTCCAAAATTTCAATGCAGTAAAACAAGCAGAAGGACTAAGAAATATTTATTTGGAATTGCTAAGGGAGGATCAGTAATGAAGTTGTGTTTTTCCTATAGTTTTCCTAAATATAAACCTAAAGGCGATGTTCTTCAATTCTTGATTTTATTAAAAGCAATAGAACAGAAAATGGCATCTGTATTTTCACAGCCAAAGAAGCATTTTCAAATCGATTGTGTTTTACCTTATGATTTTCAAAATGGACAGGATAATTTTTTGTTTAAACATGTTCGTTTTATAAAATCAAAGCAGCTGCCAAAAACGATTTCTAAGTTGAATAAGAAAGAAAACTATGATTATATCTTTATTCGTTGCCGGGAAAATTCTGAAGATGTTTTACAGGTAATTAAAGAAAATAAAAACCTGGCGAGTAAGCTGCTTGTGTTACTGCTTCATTATAACCTGGATGATTCAGGGGAAATGAAGGACATTATTAAAGTCATTGAAAATTCTCGGATGGTTTTTTTGCAAACATTACCTTGGAAAGAAAGGTTAAAAGCTTATTTACTTCAGCAAGGATTCCGTGAGGATGTCCTCGATGAGAAATTACAAATATTACCCCAATATATAGAATCATCTCAAATAACTGATCCAGTACCCTATATGTCTAATCCCCCTCAACTAACTATGACAGGAGTCCTTAGATCAAGATATGGATTACCTGTTGCCATTCAAGCAATGAAATTGATTCGAAATATCCATTCAGAAGTGTATTTGCACCTAGCATATCCATCAGTTGCACCTGATTTTTCAGAGCAGGCTGATCTTCACATATCAGCCCCAGAAGTGAAAAATCATGGTCAGATGTCGATGTGGGAAACGAAAGAACTGATCTTAAAGGCAGGTATTGGATTAGCTTTGATCTATGATGATACAAATAATCAGAATCCTAGTTATTCCTATCTCACTCGCATTCTCGAATATGCATCGCTTGGAGTGCCGGTCATCACAACAAAAACCATTGGTAATATACATTTATTAGGCAAGGATTATCCACTCTTTGTTGAAGACGAAAATGATATAGTTCAAATCTATCAGAAGCTGACCAATGCTGAATTTTATCAAGAGATGAGCAGCTTAATTCGCAATATCGGACATCGGTTTGTATCAGAGGTTGCGATTGAAGACTTTTGGTTAACTTTGCAAAATGATTTAAACAAGAATTTCGAAGGGAAGGGTTAAATGGAGGACTTCACATCTATAAAAATTGAACGTATATCCGGTAAGAAAGGTGAGAAAAAGTTTAAAGTTAGTAATCCGACAACATATCAGCTGGTTGGAAAAGGAGGACAAGGAGTCGTATTTAAACTGAACGAGCAGCAATGTGTTAAAATCTATGAAAAAAAATCGACCTTAGAGAAAGAAGCCTACGCACTCAACCTTGGCAAAGAACTTTCTTTTATTCCAAAAGTGTATGAAATTGGCTCGAATTATATCATTATGGACTATATTAAAGGAACAGATCTAAAAACATACCTCAAAGAAAAAGGCAGTATATCTGAAAACCTTACTAAACAAATCATTACAATTGCAAAAGAGTTGGAACGGGTTGGATTCAAAAGAATTAATCTTCCTTTAAGACATTTGATTATTACTGAAAATAATCAAATTAAAGTAATTGACCATGTGAATAGCATGAATTACAAAGCTCCTGTTCCCACAGATTTGATAAAGGGTCTAAAAAAACTGAAACAATTAGATATATTCATGAAGCAGGTTAATCAGTTAGATTCTAAGATTTATGAAAAATGGACAAAATTCTGCTAATTCAACGATGATGAAATCTGTAATTAAATAATCAATTTAATGTGAGTTATACACCACACATATGGAACAATCGATGGTTGTTGATGCACCTGTACTAATAAAATTTTGTGCTGATTTTAATAGAATGAAAAAATGGCTCTGGCTCAAGTCTATTTCCCAAACAGTTCTGAAATACTTGGAGAGGCAGAATTTTATGAATAACGCATGATGTTTTACATCCTTCTATAAATTAATTTATTAAACAACAAATACTAAATGTTGCTCAGAACAGCTTTACAAAAAATTGACTAAGCAAGATAAGATATTCAGCACAATAATATCCTATCTTGCTTAGTTTTTTCTAATAACATCAGTGAGAAACTAGATTCAAATTAAGTAATCCTTATTAATTAAGCTTATCATTCAGGTGACGATATGAAGCCAGATCTCCTTTATTGTCTAGCAAATGGGTCATGCCTCTAACCAGCGAGCTAGGTAAGTAGGGCGAATCATAAGATCCTTTTTATAAATTGAGAGATGATCTTACCATCATAATTTGAGGACAAGCAGAAACCTCCACACTTTTTTCTGAAACAGTTTGAGGTTTTTATTATTGCAAGACCCTTTAGTAACACTTCTCTCTTTTTTAAGGTGTTAAAATAGTTTATAATTATCAGTAAATAGTAGAAATTTCAATCAGTAAATCATTATAATAGAGTATGTTATGGTTTTAACAAAGGTGGGCTCGAAGGTGAAAAATTGTAGACGCCTACTCAAATATAAGAGACAAGGAAGGGTATAATGAGCAACGTACAGAAAGCAACAGACGTTATCTTAATTGGTGCAGGTGTCATGAGTGCGACGTTGGGATCCTTACTGAAAGAGTTATCACCGGAATGGAACATCAAAGTGTTTGAAAAACTTTCTTCGTCAGGTGAAGAGAGCTCAAATGAGTGGAATAATGCGGGTACTGGGCATGCTGCCCTTTGTGAGTTGAACTATACGCCTGAGAAACCGGATGGATCGATAGATATTAGCAAGGCAATTAACGTAAATGAACAGTTTCAAATTTCAAGGCAATTTTGGTCTTATCTTGTAAAAAGCAATTTGATTCGTAATCCACAGGACTTCATTAGGCCATTGCCCCATATGAGTTTAGTAGAAGGCGAAAAAAATGTAGAGTTTTTGAAAAATAGATTTAAAGCGCTTTCAGACATTCCTATGTTTCAGGGAATGGAATACTCCGAAGATCCTGAAAAACTGAAGGAATGGATTCCGTTAGTCATGGAAGGGCGTACATCGAATGACCCGATTGCGGCAACCAAAATTGACTCGGGAACGGATGTCAACTTTGGTGCATTAACTCGTATGTTGTTTGAACATTTGGAGAGCAAAAACGTCGAGATTAACTATAGACATAGTGTGAAAGATATCAAGCGTGCCAGTGATGGATCATGGGAAGTCAAAGTGAAAAACCTAGATAGCGGTAGAACAGAATCCCATTACGCGAAATTTGTTTTTATCGGCGGTGGAGGCGGCAGTCTGCCGTTGCTACAAAAAACGGGTATTCCAGAATCAAAACAAATTGGTGGATTCCCTGTAAGCGGACTATTCATGGTATGCAACAATCCCGAAGTTGTAGACAAGCACCATGCAAAAGTATATGGAAAAGCCAAGGTAGGGGCTCCTCCGATGTCGGTTCCGCATCTGGATACACGATTTATCGATAACAAGAAGAGCTTGCTGTTTGGGCCGTTTGCTGGTTTCTCGCCAAAGTTCCTGAAAACAGGTTCGAATTTGGATTTGATCAATTCAGTTAAACCGAATAACGTCGTTACCATGCTCGCAGCAGGCGCCAAAGAGATGGCATTGACAAAATACCTTATTGAGCAAGTCATGTTATCACATGAAAAGCGTATGGAAGAGCTGCGAGAGTTTATTCCAAACGCCAAAAGCGAGGATTGGGGTATCGTGGTTGCAGGACAGCGTGTACAGGTCATCAAGGATACGGACACTGGCAAAGGGACACTACAGTTTGGTACAGAGGTTGTAAGCGCCTCTGATGGCTCAGTAGCGGCATTGCTAGGGGCATCTCCTGGTGCATCTACAGCCGTAAACGTCATGCTGGAAGTGCTGGAAAAATGCTTCCCTGAGGAAATGTTTAAGTGGAAAGATAAAATAGAGGAAATGGTCCCAACTTATGGAGTGTCACTAGTGGACAAACCAGAGCTGTTCAATGAGATTCATACTTCTACAGCAAAGACGCTTGGTCTTGTTGAAAAAGAAAAGTCCTATAGTTAATTCTTTGTTTGGATCTAAAAAATAACCTTCAATCCATCTTTGGACTGAAGGTTATTTTAAATTTACCTGAAACTTAGGTTCCAAAATAATAGTATAATCTGAAATTAACTCAACTCTAATAAAACTAATCATTTATATAAAAAAACTTTAAAATTCTCTTTCTTATCCAGGGTTGCAAGCAGAACGTTTTTCACCTCTGTCTGATACATTCTTTCTAAAGTTGAAACAACCCAGCTTTCGTCCTTCTGAACTTGATTTAATACCTCGAAATGTATCTTTCCTTCTTTAATGATTGTCCTGGGAAAATCGAATGGTTCTGCTGCCATTTGGGTGGAGGAGGGTGTTAGCGGATCATATTTTGGTTCTAAAAAAACGGATAACTTTCCGTCTGCCTCCCAAATCGCTAAAGCTACTTTCTTCACATCTTCTACTTTTTTTTCCCGCAACTCTTCCAATAAAACATCAATGGATATTTTAGCTTTCTTCAGTCCCTTATTAAGTATCTCGCCATTTTGGACTATGGTAATCGGTGCGTGATTAAGCAGCCGTCTAAACCATGGGAATTTGAGTATCATAAAAATCCCGGCAAGGTACAAGACTAATAATACAGTAGTAGTAATAATTGATCCCTTTAGTCCAAGATTTTCATCTGAAAGGGGATGGGCAATAATGTTCCCAATTACCAAAGCAATAGCAAAATCCAGTGGCCTTAATTGGGAGATGGCACGTTGACCTAAGGCTCTAGTGACTATTAGCAGGAATAAAAAACCAACAATTGCTCTAAGAACCCATTGAATGCTAGTTAACGTTTCCTGTCCTTCAAAAAAACTCACTAAAGTCACATCCTATTCCGCCATTGCTACCACTTAGTTTATCTCTCATGTTCCTTTATTAATCCAAATTAATGGATTCGTTATAAAAGTAAATCGGAAAAACATTATGTTGAAGATCAGAAGAAGAACCTATGGATAGGACTTTAGGGAATGATTTGTAAAGAGGTGTGAGAAGAATTGTTTTGAGGTTCTAGTGTCTATATAAATCAAAAAGAAAAGTCACTTTGCTACCATTAGGAGCGCAGTGACTTTTCTTTTACATTAATTTCGAATCAAATAGTCAAACGCACCTAATGCTGCGGTTGCACCTGATCCCATTGAAATGATGATTTGTTTGTAAGCACTGTCCGTGCAGTCGCCTGCCGCGAAGACACCAGGAAGGTCTGTAGCACCGTGTTTGTCTACGACGATCTCGCCGAAGCGAGTGCGTTCAAGCGTGTCGCCAAGCCATTCTGTGTTCGGTACAAGGCCGATCTGGACGAATACACCTTGTAATTCAACATGGTGTTCTTCACCTGATGCACGGTCAATGTAAGTGATACCATTCACTTTGTCAGTTCCGGTAATTTCACTTGTTTGTGCGTTAGTCACGACTGTGACGTTCGGAAGGCTGTGCAGACGGTCTTGTAAAACTTGGTCAGCTTTAAGTTCTGGGTTGAACTCAATTACTGTTACATGCTTAACAATACCCGCAAGGTCGATTGCTGCTTCAACACCTGAGTTTCCTCCGCCGATAACAGCAACGTCTTTTCCTTCAAACAATGGTCCGTCACAGTGAGGGCAATAGGCAACGCCTTTGTTCTTGAACTCGGCTTCTCCTGGTACGTTGACATTGCGCCAGCGTGCACCAGTTGAGATGATGACAGTCTTACTTTTAAGAACTGCACCATTTTCCAATTCAAGCTCAATCATGTCCTTCTTTTCCAAACGCTTTGCACGCTGAAGGTTCATGATATCAACGCCATATTCTTTAACATGCTCCTCAAGGCTTGCAACAAGCTTTGGACCTTCAGTATGCTTCACACTGATGAAGTTCTCAATGCCCAAAGTATCCATTACCTGTCCGCCAAAGCGTTCTGCAACGATCCCTGTACGGATTCCTTTACGAGCCGCATAGATGGCTGCACTGGAACCAGCCGGTCCGCCGCCGACAACAAGGACATCGTAAGGGTCTTTGTCGTTCAATTCAGATGCATCAGGGCCAGAGCCCATTTTTGCAAGGATTTCTTCAAGGGACATACGGCCGCTTCCGAATGTTTCACCATTCAGGAATACCGTTGGAACAGCCATGACCTGCTTGCTTTCAACTTCATCCTTGAAAGCTGCGCCATCGATCATGACATGGGAAATGCCAGGATTCAAAATGCTCATCAGGTTCAAAGCTTGTACAACATCAGGGCAGTTATGGCAGCTCAAGCTGACATAAGTTTCAAAGCGATACTCACCTTTAATTGCCTTAACCTGATCAATGACTTTCTGGTCAACCTTAGGCGCTCTGCCGCTAACCTGCAGCAAAGCAAGAATTAATGAAGTGAATTCATGTCCTAAAGGAATGCCCGCGAAAGTCACGCCAGTGTCTTCACCAGGACGGTTGACACTGAAGCTAGGTGTTCTTTCCAATTCAGCATGCTCCACTTTGATACGAGATGACATTGTTGCCAATTCATCGACTAAAGCCAGCATGTCTCGTGATACATCATCCGATCCTGCGCTAACTTTAAGCAGCACATCGCCCTCCATCATTTGAAGATATTGGGCTAATTGTGCTTTAATTTCTGCGTCTAATAACATGGGAGTGTACCCCTTAAATCTTTCCTACAAGATCAAGGCTTGGCTTAAGAGTTTCTCCGCCTTCTTTCCACTTAGCAGGGCAAACTTCGCCTGGGTTGTTGCGTACATATTGTGCTGCTTTAAGCTTGCTTACTACCTGGCTAGCGTCACGGCCGATTCCGCCTGCGTTGATTTCAACAGTTTGGATAACACCGTCTGGATCGATGATGAAAGTTCCGCGCTCTGCAAGACCATCTTCTTCGTTCAATACATCAAAGTTGCGAGAGATCTTCTGTGAAGGGTCTCCGATCATGATGTACTCGATTTTGCCGATTGCTTCAGAGTGGTCATGCCATGCTTTGTGAGTGAAATGAGTGTCAGTTGATACAGAGTATACTTCAGCTCCCATTTCTCTTAATGTAGCATATTCGTTTTGCATGTCTTCAAGCTCAGTAGGACATACGAATGTGAAATCTGCTGGATAGAATACAACTACGCTCCACTTGCCTTTAAGGTTTTCTTCAGTAACAGTGATGAATTCTCCCTTATGGAATGCGTTTGCTGTGAATGGTAAAACTTGAGTACCGATTAATGCCATGATTAATTTCCTCCTTGAATGGTTGGATTATTTTTTGAAATAGTTTCACTGATAGAGTTCAGTTAACTATTCGGTAAACTAGAATAATTCTAATACAGTAACGATTATTATATAAAACTAATTAAGTGTCAAGTGATAAACTCCGGTTTTTAATACTTCATCATTATTTCAGGAAAAAGACACATTTATACCGCAGTTTATTACTTGCCTATATAAGCTTGTCCAACTTTCCCGCTTGTAATGAATTCAACAGCAAACTTCTGTATAGTATTAAGTAGATGAAAAATTCAGAAAAGGAGGAATTGGATGGTCTCTGTTGAGGATATAGGTTCATTTCCTTATCCATTTGGTGAACATGATGTCTATAGATATTCTAACAATGCAATTCCATTAAATCCACCAATTGCAATCGAAGTGACGGAATCTTATATAGAAGAAATGAATATGAAAAGAGAGCTGCTTAAAAAGCATCACGAACGATGTTACCATTCAGAGTCCCATACAATGGATGCCCAGTGGGAAACTTTGGACTTGATCCTGCATCAATTGGCCGAATATTATCCTGAGAATTTCAAACTTATTACGAACGATGATCATTGGATATTTACTAACCTGCAAACTGGTGAAAAACAATCATTCACATTTGGGGACCATGAGACACTGGACATGGAGCCGCTCGATTTTGCAGGGCGACATGTCCAGGAGGATCTGATTTTGATGATGCAGAGAGATGGTGACCTTTTTTTAGATGCAGCTCAGCTCTGTTTTCCTGCAAATTGGTCATTATTTTTTGATGCGGGGATGTCATTTAAAGAAATACATAAGCCGATTCCAGGATTCCAATCAGAATCGCTTGATGATCGCATCCTCCAGTTCCTGATGAGGATCGAGGCAGGAAATCCATGGTGGAGGAAAAACTGGTCCCTGATGGCAGGTAACCGGTTGGATACATCGCTTGAAACCTTTGCTGAATGGGGGCAGGCTCGTAAAAAGGTAACGAATGAAAATGTTGGCGAGTTTGTGCATCTGCGGGTGGAGGTCCAAAAATTATTCCGCCTTCCAAAAAGCAATGGGATCTTATTTACGATTCACTCGCATATGATTCCGCTTGAAAAATTCATTCAACATACGCCATGGCTGGAGCAATTTTCGGCAATCCTTCATGAGCTTCCGGAATTCATTGCTGACTATAAAGGGATATCAATGTACTGCGAAGTTGTCCTGGAATATCTAGAAAAGGAATTGGAAAAAAGGTGATTCAAGATATGTTTTCCTATATGGAGGGTAAGAGGAAGTTTTTATTCTGTATGGATTCAGAAGGAGTTAGAAATCTCAATTTTCTCGTTTGCCAGGCATTGAATGAGAATGTGTTATTTGATTTTCATATTTTCCAAGAAGAGAGTGAAGAAAGTTTTGTAAACAATTGGTTCAGCAAACAGAAAATGGGGGCTTACTTATACATTTCCGGTAAAGAAGATTTTGTTAAAAGGATAAAAGACAAAGCAATAATGGCTGGATTTACTGAACATGACATGCAATCACTTATTAACGGACCTGTTAACAAGAAACTGATTTGCTGCACATGCCACGGTGTGAATGAGGTGTCGGATCAGACACATGTCGTTTGTGTTCACTGCGGCCAGGAACTGGAAGTGTCAGACCATTATTCACGCCGTTTGGATGCCTATTTAGGTTATGTAACGATCAAATAGAATAGGAGGAGCTTTTGATTGCATCAGAAATCTACCCTTGAAGTACGTGTAAAATCAATTATAAAAGAAACTGCGACAATTAAAAGATTTACCCTTCAGGCGATGAATGGATCGAAGCTGCCGCCATTCAGTGGGGGCTCTCATATCACCACACATTTGCCGAAAGCTTCGGGGGCATTGGAAAGATCTTATTCAGTTTTTAATTTATCGGAACCTGGCTCCATCGAAATAGCTGTCCGACTGGCAGAGCCTTCAACAGGTGGGTCTGAGTACTGGCACCATCATGTTTCTGAAGGGGATGTTTTGAAGGTCAGCTATCCAAAAAACCATTTCCCCTTGAGCTTTCAGGCTAAGCATCATGTTTTTTATGCAGCAGGTATTGGGATAACACCATTTTTATCGATGATGTCTGAACTTAGCGCAAAAAAACAATCCTTTGAGCTTCATTATGCAGCAAAGTCAAAAGAGCAATGCGCATTTTTTGATTTCCTGAGCCAGACCTACCCTGGACAGTGCCATTTTTATTTTTCTGAGGGTGAGAATAGGCAACGTTTGTCAGCAAAGCTGCTTATGGATCATCGAATCGGCACACATGTTTATTTTTGCGGGCCGGAAAAAATGATCCAGGAATTCACGATTGCAGCCAAAAGCTATGGCTATCCTGAGTTCAATGTCCATTATGAAAGGTTCGCACCTCCTGAGAAAAAGGATGCAGTCCCGTTCTGGATTACTCTGAAGCAGAGTGGGAAACAATTTGAAGTGCCTGAAGAAAGTTCACTGCTGGATGTCCTTCACCAGAATGGAATTGATATCCCATTTTCCTGCAGAGTTGGCGGTTGCGGTACATGTGAAGTGAAGGTAGCAGAAGGAGAAATTGACCATTATGATGCCTTCCTGACGGATGAACAGCGGGACTCCAATCGAACAATGCTGAGCTGTGTTTCACGGGGCAAGGGAAATGTGCTGCTTGATTTATAATTGGTCAAAAAAGGCCGCATCTAAGGGCAGATGCGGTCTTTTTGTCTTTATTAACCAGCCATTTCAGCTTTCTTTTCAGATTGATCGACAACTGCTGCACCAACGACGTCTCCGACTACATTTGATGCTGTACCGGCCATTCCGATAATCGCATCAACGCCGGCTATCAGTGCAACGACTTCTAGCGGCAGGTCAAACATCGTCAGCACGACGGACAGGGTCACAAGCCCAGCGGCTGGTATGCCTGCTGTGCCAATCGAAAGGAGTGTGCCAATAAGAATGATGGTAATGAAGTCAGTCAGTGAGAAAGAGATACCAGTTACATTGGCAGCAAAGACAATCGAGGCACCCATCCGAAGTGCTCCGCCATCAGAATTGAAGACAGCTCCCAAAGGTAAACTAAAATTCACCATTCTCTCGCTGATGCCTGCCTTCTTCGCACTTTCAATTGCCACTGGCAATGAGGCAATGCTGCTGGAAGTAAAAAACGCTGTCGTATAGGCATCCTTTGTGTTAGCATAAAAGCTTTTGACCGGGATCTTGAATAGTTTCAATGTGCCGCTGTAAACAAAGATCCAAAGAATGATTACCCCGATATAAAATACTGCTGTAAACTCCAATAGGGAAGTTAATGTATCCCAACCTTGTGTGCCAAATGTGGAAGCACTTATCGCAAAAATACCGATTGGAGCGTAGAGGAGGATACCCTTCAAAATTCTGAAGAACAACTCATTCGATGCTTCGAAAAATGTTTGCAGCTGGGTTCCGTAGTGTTGGACTTTTTCCTCATTAGCAAATCTCATCCCCGAAATCGTAAAGCCAATGATGATTGCCAGGAACAGGATGGCCATTAAGTTTCCCGATGTAAAAGCCGAGAAGAAATTATCTGGAACAATATTAAAAATCACGTCTGAAATGGAAGGTGTTGCAGGCTTCTCAATCTCCGCATTAGGTAATGAAAGAGAACTTCCTGGATTGATCCACAGCGCAAGGCCGAGGCCAATCAAGACGGCAGCTGCCGTTGTCGCTCCATAATAAAGCACCAGTTTCCCGCCGGTCCTGCCTAGCTGCGCAGGATTCATTTGATTGACTGCGAGAACAACTGTCAGGAAAACAACGGGAGTAGCGATGAGATTAAGCAGTTTTATTAACAGTGTTCCAAAAGGTTTGAAAATCTCCGCTTCCGCGCCTAATAAAATACCAGCTAATATACCAAGTACAAAGCCGACTGTCATTTTTAAAATAAATGAAGAATTTTTGTATGTATGCCAAATTTTCAATTTCTAGTTTCCCCTCATTTTCATAAAATTGTTTTTAACTTAAAACCAGTGATTATGTACAAAAAAACTACACTTAATAATAAATTACACTTGTTAACTGAAACAGACAATAGCGGAATTGGAAAGGTGCCAAATGAGATGATGAAAGTTTAATATGGAATTGGAATTTGTAAAAGAGGTAAGATCAAAACCTGACGAAAATTTGTGGTTGTTATCAAGGTTTATTAAAGGACAAGTTTTACTAGGGTATTGAACTCCCTAAGGGTGATTGGGTTATGGCTGTATACGTAGAACAAGCAGGCGTTACAGAGTACAAAGCTTATCTAGTAACAAAAGAATAAATGATTAAAAGGATTCCAGTTGGTTCTTAAACCATTGGAATCCTTTTTCGGTTATTGACATTGACCAACCATGTTGCTGTTTATAACAATTGCAATCATTTTTTCTGGTGATATTCCTTATACCAATTAACAAAAGATTCTAGCCCTTTTTCTAACGCTGTAGAAGGAGAGAAGCCTGCATCCTTCTGAAGATCAGTTATATCAGCATAAGTTGTTTTCACGTCACCTGGCTGCATTGGCAAAAATACCATTTTTGCTTTTTTGCCGATTTTTTCTTCGAGGATTTGAATGAAATCGAGGAGTTTCACTGGGTTATTGTTGCCGATATTATAGATTTTAAAAGGAGCATAGCTGGAGCTGGGGTCTGGTTTTTCCCGATTCCATCCGTCCTGTTGTTTGGGAGGTTGATGGAGGAGCTTTACGATTCCTTCGACGATATCGTCAATGTAGGTAAAGTCTCTGCTCATATCTCCATGATTGAATACTTTTATTGGATTGCCTTCAATAATATCCCTTGTAAATGAATAATAGGCCATATCAGGTCTTCCCCATGGGCCATATACTGTAAAGAACCTCAGCCCTGTTGTGGGAATATCGTATAGATGGCTATACGTATGTGCCATTAATTCATTAGCCTTCTTGGAGGCAGCATACAAGCTTACAGGGTGGTCGACTGGATCTTTTTCTGAGAAGGGGATTTTTGTGTTTGCCCCATATACGGAGCTGGAAGAGGCGTAAATCAAGTGTTCTACCGGAAAATGTCTGCATGCCTCTAAAATATTCAGAAATCCCTGCAGGTTTGAATGTACATAAGAATGTGGATGCGTTAAGCTATATCGCACTCCTGCCTGAGCAGCTAAATGGATGACGATATCGATTGAATGGTTTTTGAAGACGGAAAGTAACTCCTCTTGATTTGCCAAATCTATTTTGTAAAAAGTAAAATTTGCGTTTGTTTCTAGGAGTTTTAACCTTTCCTTTTTTAGAGCGACATCATAATATTCATTTAGGTTATCAATACCAATCACGTGATAACCCAATGATAATAATCGTTTTGACAGATGAAACCCTATAAATCCAGCTGCACCTGTTACTACAAGACCCATCTTCTTCTATCCTTTAACGGGTTTCGATATTGTTCTCTAAACCAGCTCATTCTGCTCTTTCCTGCAGGATACAACGCTTTTTTCATTGATCGCGCCTCTTCTGCTGCAACCTCTTCAATAATTTCCTGATTAATCTCAGAGAGAGGGATTGGCTCTTTCGTCCAGTTAGCATGAGTTTTAGGGTCCAATGCTCTTACCTGTTCAAGGAATGACTCCAGGTAACCCCTTTCATGAAGGTTTTGGAACAATTCCAGAGGACGGTCCTGTACCCGCGTAAAAGAATAAACGTGATCGACAAATTTGAATCCTTGATTGGTCAGGAAAATATGCCTTAACGGTGCATCGATTTGTTTGAATCCGGATTTTTTCATCACAGTTAAAATGTCTAATAGTCGCTTTGTTATTTCTTCGGAAAGGCTATCTTGCTTCTTTAGGTACTGGTTTAGATTAGCGCCTCTTAAATATTCCATGACAATATAATTCTGACCTGTTTCATAGACCTTTGGAATAAAGGGTAAATCCTGGTTGGATAATAAAACCTCTTTTTCTTGTTTACAATGATCTGGTTTGCCATAAATCTTTACACATTTGTCTTCACTTATTCGATAAACCGCACCTTGATGTCCCTTGCCAATTAGTGGCTGAGATACAGCGCTGTCGACCTTGACACCTTTTCCGGAACCGCCTGATGTGACAGGAATATTTCTATAATCAAGACTGTTATTAGCGAAATACTCTTCCCATGTTTTAAAGGTATCGGGCTCCAGTTTTTTGACTCGGGATAAAAAAGAATCCTTTAATAAAATAATATTCAAATCTCTTAATAGTTTAAGAGGAACAGGATGTTGCCGTTTGAAGGCGTTGACGTGATCGACTACTTTTAATTCTTCATTTTCCAGGACAAAAATATGCCGCAGTGGTGCATCGATCATTGTAAAATTTGCTTTTTTCATAGCATTTAGCATAGAAAGTAGTTTTTTTGTGATCGATTCCGGGATATAAGTGCAGTTTCGCAGATATTCCTTCAATGTAGGAGCGTTAAAGTATTCCATTACGACAAAATTGGACCCTGTTTCATATAGTCTTGGGAAAAAGGATAAATGTTGGCCGGCTTTCAGTGCTTCTGCCTCCATCTTCGCCTGCAGCTGGTCTGTATAGATTTTTACGCATTTTTCTTCAGATAACTTAAATACAGCCCCCTGAGAACCCATTCCAATCAGTGGATAGTTAGTTGGGTTATCAATTAGTAAGGTTTTTATGCCTTTGGTAACTTTAATGGATTTAAATTCCTTCATTTACTTTTCCCTCCCAACAAATCATCGTAATATTTTGCCTGTAAACGAAGTTGTTTCTCTACATCAAAGTATTGTTCAACTTTTTGTCGTGCGGCGCTAGTATAAGATGACCAATGCCTCCTGTTGTTCAGCATATATTCAAGTCCAGCTGCCAGTTCATTGACATTGTTTTCCTGTACGAGAACCCCTTCTTTATTATGGGTGATCAATTCAGGGATGCCCGCATGATAGGTAGAGACTACCGGGACTCCTAATGCCATGGCCTCTTTCAAGGTATTTGGTATTCCTTCGACGTCTCCATTGGCGGCCTCAAGGCTTGCAGCACAGAACAAATCGGCATTCATCATATACTCCTGTACTTGCTCTTTTGGGAGATGATTTAATAGGCGGAATGAGTCACCTAAGTTTAGTTGATTGGCTAAAGAGAGAAGTTCCTCCTGGAGTTCTCCTCTTCCAATGATGGTCAACGTGGAATTAGGTAAGCGGTCTTTAATTTTTCGGAAGGCTTGCATCAAGACATGATGGCCCTTTTTTTCTACCAATCTGCCTACGGAAAGAATATTCTGTCCTGATCCTTGAACATCTGGAGCTCTGTAATGGTATTTTTTTAAATCAACTCCTCCGTAAAGGACCTTGATTTTTTCTGGTGGGCAGCCCCAGGATATCATCCTGTCAGCTAAGTAATGGCAAACAGGATAGAATTGGTCTCCTTTTTCAAAGAGCATTTTCATATGTTCCAAATAGGCAACGGGCTGATCAGCAAGGGTTGCATCACGGCCTCTAATGCTCGTTACCAGCGGAAGTTTTGTTTTTTCCTTGAAAGGGAGCAGCAGTATGCCCAGTTGTCCATGATGGGCATGTAAAAGAGAAACATTGTTTTCCTTAATGAATTTCTTTTCGGAATAAATTTCACTGAGATAGTGTACCTTTTCATTCAGTAGAGACAGGTCAGTCATGTACTTCGGCTGGCGCACTAAATGGATATAATCGTAACCAGGGATTTCTCGTATCTGAGGGATATATTGGGTGGGGTCAACCCTCAAGTTTAAGTGAATAACAGTTTGCAATAATACCTTCTCCTTTCGATAAACGCACCTGTTCGTACATAGTTTATGAAAGAAAGGAAAAAGCACTTGGACATATAGGAAAAGATTTAAGAGAAAAACGCGGAATTTTATTTCTAGGTGACTTTTAAGGGGAAAAAAGTTCTATGGGTTATGCAAAAATAAAAAGAAATAGGCAGGTTCGATTAACCTGCCTATTTCTTCTATAGTTTTCGATCGAACACTTGAGGAGGCTGTTCAAGCCATTTCTCTGTTATCGTCAAGAGCAATCCTTTTCCGTAAAACTTCTTCATTTGATTTGAAATCACAGTGAATTTTGTTACGATATCTGTTCTCAGGCTTGAGGTCATTGCCTGGTTGATCATGATGAAACAGAACATCCCTAAGCAGGTATTCACAAAAAACAGCATCAGCTTATCCGAAAATGGCGACTCTTTCGTATCTAATATATTGTAATCCCCTGATGCTGATATAGGGATGTTCTCCTTTTCCAAGACCTCTTGCAGTGAATATAAAACTTTTTCTAACGCAACTGTACCTTTGCTGAAATGTTGTTTCACATTCTTATCGGAAGCAAGTTTGCTGAAAGTTACAAGAATCATTTTAGAAAAACGTGCCCGATGGATGATTCTGGATAAATTCGCGATTTCAGCTGCATTCACAGGCCTTGATCCACCGAATAGGCCATTGAGGTATTTCATTTCATCAACCAGATCGATTGTATGGTCCATTGCTATCTGAGGTGACTTCAAAAAGACGCCTTGTGACAGCATCAATTCAGTGATTTCATTTTGCATTTGTATGGTGAATTCTATAGCATTTTGAAAAAAATTCCGGACATCCTTCCTGGTGCAATCGGGAAAGGCAGCTGGGTATGTACTCAATGACAGCATCGTTATATCATGACAAATATATAAGATGAAGGTATCAGAAAACACTTTATCAGCGTCCAGCCTGACATCTTTTTCGGTAAAACCTAAAGGAATTGTCAGGTTTTCTTTTATGAATATGTCTTTAAGATCTTCAAGGCTCTTTTGTGAGTACTCCACCATTTTCCCAACAATATTTTTAACCTCGGGACCCTCTGCAGTTGCATTAAAATATTGAAAGAATCTTAGTTCCATACTGCTTTTCAAGTATGAAGACCAGATATTTGATATCTCTGTTGAAGTAAGTTCTACGTTTGCTCCACTCATGCGACGAGTCACTCCTTTGTTACTATTGTTCAACTTTTAATGAGATTTATTACAATAAATATAATTATTATCAGGATTTTACATTTGTTTTGTGCTTCTCTTTAGAAAGGGGACACTAATTTTACGAATAAGCTTACATAGAAAAATAAAGCATAGGAAAAACTTCAACAAAAGGAGGTATGAAAGATGAAAAAGCTATTGTTTATGTTTTTATTTGCCATTTCCATGTTCACTGTGACAGGCTGCGGCAATGACGCACCGCCTGAGGAAGGGGAACAGCTGGAAGATGTAGAAGAGGAAGATGAAATTGGTGATGGCGAGATTGATGATGAATAAGACATCGATATGAACTGAAAGAATCTGGTGTACTTGAAGTTAAATATAGAAAATACGAGGCCAACAGCTGCATAGCTGTTGGCTTTTCTTATTATCAACCCGTTAGGTATAAGCCGAGTCCGATTTTTGATCATTGAATAAAATACTTCAAGGTCTATTAGGCCAGAAGTACCGATATAGACCATTTTTTTATGAAAGGAGAATTTACTTGGAAGTTGGTCCAATTAATGCTCTAAATGGATTTCCGGTTTGGTATAAAGATGAGAATGGGCTGAGGCTGCAGCTGAATACAGATACAAATGACCCGTTTTCCGGTCTTACACCAGCAGAACTGCCTAATCCCGGACAACCAGTTTCCTTTCCTGATAATTTTCCGAGCGAGGCATTTTATTTTGCCGCTGAAGCAGAGATGGAAACAGGAACAGGTGAGCGGGCACGATTAGTTTTAGCAATTGAGGCAGCCTTTGCAAATGAAGTACCGGCCGAGGGAGATCAGATGGTGTTTGGTCGGGTGCGGATTCGTGTGCCAGGCTTGCAGCCTGGGGCAGAGTATACGGTTACTCACCCGTATGGTGTGGGTACATTTATTGCTGAACCAGATGGCGAAGGCTCCGGGGAAATAAATTTCACAGAAGATATCGGAGTATGTCCCCTTGAATTTGAACAAGTATTCAACAGTCGGGTACATCCTTTTTTACAATGGGATTCAAGTGTGCCGCCAGCAGCACCGGCAGGATATATCGGGGATCCAAATGTGTTGCATCCAGTGACAGGAAGTCCATTTACAGACCGATTTGGTGAGCGGCAAAATATTTTCAGGATTGAGGGGCCAGGAATCGGGATTGGTTCTCCTGATCGTTCAACATCTCCAGGATTAAACCCAGACAATGCAATAGAGACTAGGAATTTTTCATTATTAGGCAAAATATCCCCTATCTCAGGTGTTGATGTGACGAGAACAACCTATACCCAAACAGATGCTGCAGGCGGTTTTATTGATGTGTTTGCTAGTTCAGACACAACTCCGCAACAAATTGAGGTGAGCGGATCTGGTATTCTACCTACTGTTCTGCAGGGCGGAACGGGACTCTATTTCGGACGTGTTGCATTTAATGGAAGTACTCCTCCTGGAACGATTACGGTGACGAACGTTAGTGATAATCATCCTGCCTCCGTAAAGCAATCTGTTCCTGTGGATTTTATAACAGCTACAGCTAACTATGACACAGATACGAAAACTTTGATAGTAGATGCCGTTTCAAGTGATTCATTTAATCCGAATGTCGACATGACTGTAAAGGATTTTGGGATTGGGGTTTTGGATGTGCCTGCTGACGGTCCGTTGATTGTGAATTTGACCAATCTGCCTCCTGAACTCGTGATTCAATCTTCAGCAGGAGGAGAAGCAAGCGTCCCGGTCATTATTAATGGATCACCTGATGCGCCTATTGGAGTCGTTGCTAACGCCGGCATCGATCAGACCGTAATGATAGGTTCTCAGGTCAACCTGAATGGAAATGGCTCAACTGGACCGATCACTGCTTATAATTGGGTGCAGACTGCCGGTGAACCGGTTATATTGGAGAATCCAAATACAGTCGCACCATCCTTTATTGCACCTGGTACGACAGGTACTCTTACGTTCGAACTAACAGTCCAAGGTGAGGGAGGACCTTCCTCAGATACGGTCGACGTTGTCGTTGTGGAGACAACTGATGCACCAGTTGCCAATGCCGGCCAGGATCAGACTGTCCAGCAAGGCACACTCGTTACATTGAATGGAAGCGCAACTGGAGATGTAACAAGCTTCAACTGGGAACAAGCTTCAGGTCCTTCTGTCCAGATCCTCGATGCAGATACTGCAAATGCTAATTTTATCGCACCCAAGCAATTAACCACACTTACATTTGATCTCACTGTCAGCGGTCCTGGAGGAAGTTCCATTGATTCTGTTCAAGTTACGACTCTTACAGACAACCTAACAATCACACGGGCTGAATATAGAATTGGGGACTCCGAATGGCGTATTTCTGGAACCACAGATGTACCGGGTCCAGGGGTAACCATCTCCATTTTTATCGGAAACACATTGAATGGCATAGTCCTGGCACAGGTAGAAGCTAACGCGCTTGGGCAATGGGAATACCGGGTCGAACCTTCTGCTTTCCAGCCTGATGAAACACGTTCTATATCCGTTCAATCAAGCTCAGGCGGAGCGATAATCAATATTCCTGTTACCATCCGACAATAAAAAAGTTATGTGAGAGGTGAAAAGAAGATGCGGTATTGTTCAAAATGCAACAAATGGTACTGTCGGTGCAATCATGGAAGAGGACCACTGGTTCCAGGCTGTGAGCAAGGCCCGCCTGGCCCTAAGGGAGATCGTGGCAAACAAGGTCCTCCAGGCCCAAAAGGAGACCCGGGAGAACCAGGTGCTCAAGGAATTCAAGGTCTAAAAGGAGACCCGGGTGATCCAGGCCCACAAGGATTGCAAGGTCCAAAAGGAAATCCTGGAGAGCGGGGCCCGGCTGGTCCAGCTGGTATGCTAAGCACGAGCTTCGGTTTCGGCTATACACCATCTGCCAGTACTATAAGCGGTAATGTCAGACTGACAGTTGCGGGTCCTTTACAGGACTTCGAGTTGACAGCGGATGGGTTAAAAGCATTAACATCCGGTATTTTCATCATCACATATAAGGTGGATGTAATGACGGATGGAGAATCAACGAAGGCTGCAAAATTCCAGCTATTGGTCAATGATTCTATTTTAATTGGATCGTCCAACACCGAGGCTAGCAGTCCGGCAAATTTACAGTCAACACAACTGTTTTCCTTACGAGAAAACGATGTCGTAAAGCTTGTTGCGGATGTTCCATCTGGATTAAGCTACTCTTTCCCTGCATTGCAAATAATCAAGGTAGGAGAATAATCTTCTGGAGCAAAGATTCAATCTTTGCTCTTCTTTGTGTGTCTTAACTTAACCTGCTTTAATATGCATCAACTTCATTGACAAATGACCAGTCAGTCAGTAAGATTATTATGGTCAATAAAGTCATTTTGAGGTAGGTGCAATAGTGAAGAATTTAGTCAATTTTGTACTTGGAAATAAACTGGCCGTATGGCTGCTAACGATTATCATCACGGTATCCGGGATATATTCTGGTACACGGATGAACATGGAGACCATCCCGAATATTTCAATCCCATACTTGATGGTTATGGATGTTTATCCTGGGGCGACTCCTGAAAAAGTAATGGAGGATGTCTCGATCCCGATCGAGAAAGCGGTAGAGGGTCTTGAAGACGTTAAATATGTCTATTCGAATTCATACTCCAATATGTCGAGTATCCAGGTAGAGTATGAGTACGGCATTGATATGGATGAGGCCAAACGTGCTTTGCAATCGGCGTTGGATGCGGTCAAGTTGCCGGAGGGAGCTCAGGAACCGACCATCACAGCGATCAGCATGAATATGATGCCGGTTGCGGCACTGAGTGTCAGCAGTTCAACTGAGGATATTGTGGAGCTTACATCGACCGTCGAAGAAATCATTCTTCCGAAAATCGATAAAATCGATGGTGTTGCTTCTGTCACCATGACTGGTCAGCATATCGAAGAAGTTAATTTAACGTACGATGAAGCAAAACTTGCGCAATTTGGATTAACGGAAACGAATGTAAAGGAAATGATCCAAGCCAGCAATCTGGGCGTTTCATTAGGCCTTTTTGAGTTCAAAGAAGGAGAGCAGGCTGTTGCCGTCGATGGAAAATTCACAACTACAGATGAATTGAAAAATATGCTGATTCCTGTCACACCATCGGCAGCCAATCCATCACCTTTTGTAAAACTTAGCGAACTTGCCGAGATTGAGCTTGTCGGTAAAGTTCAATCCATTTCTCGTACAAACGGTGAAGACGCTATTGCCTTGCAGATTGTTAAGGAGCAGCAAGCGAATACCGTTGATGTAGTTAATGCTGTAAAAGATTTAGTAGAAGAAGAAGAGGATAAAATTGATGGCTTGGTCATTGAGGTATCGCTTGACCAGGGAGAGCCAATTGAAGAATCTGTTTTTACGATGATTGAAAAAGCTTTATTTGGAGGATTAATCGCGATTCTGGTTATCCTGCTTTTCCTGCGTGACTTCAAATCTACGATTATATCAATTGTCTCGATTCCAGTTTCGATTTTTATGGCATTGCTGCTATTGAACTGGATGGAGATCACGCTTAATATCATGACACTCGGCGCGATTACTGTAGCGATTGGCCGTGTTATTGATGACTCGATTGTCGTCGTGGAAAATATTTATCGCCGCCTGCATCTAAAAGAAGAGAGATTAACAGGCCGGGCCCTTGTACGTGAAGCGACAATTGAAATGTTCAAACCAATCCTGTCGTCCACACTTGTGACGGTTGCTGTATTTGCACCGTTGATCTTCGTAGGCGGGATGGTAGGGGAATTATTCACTCCATTTGCCCTGACGATGACATTTGCGCTCGGTGCTTCATTGATTGTAGCGATTACAATCGTACCAGCATTATCTCACTTTTTATTCAGGAAGAAGTTATATGGTGAAAAGTCTGAAAGCAGCCATAAGGAAGTTGGTAAGCTGGCCAATTGGTATAAAGGTGTCCTGGATAAGTCGCTTAATCATAAGATCATTACTTCACTCATCGCTGTTGTCCTGCTTGTCGGAAGTCTTGCACTGACTCCAATTATTGGCTTCAGCTTCATGGGCAGTGAAGAAGATAAAGTGATGTATTTGACTTACACACCTAAAGCGGGTGAGCTTAAGGCTGAAACAATTGAAAATGTAGCTGAAGTAGAAGAAGAGATGCTAAAACGCGACGATATTGACATCGTTCAAGTATCTATAAACGAGGAAGCCGATCAGATGACGGCCATGATGGGTGGAGGTGCAGGAGGAGCATTAATGTACCTGATCTTTGACCCTGAGATGGAGAACTTCTCAGAGGTAAGGGATGAACTGGAGGAGTATGTCTTTAACATTGGCCACAGCGGCGAATGGAAGAGCCAGAACTTCGGCGGAATGTCGATGCCTGAGAATGAAATCAGCTATACCTTGTACAGTGAGGATTTAGGCAAGTTAAACGAAACAGTCAAGATGGTAGAAAAAGAAATGAATGCAGTTGATGGCTTGAAGGATGTATCCTCCAGTGCGGAAGATGCTTATGTAGAATACACCTTCAAGGTTGAACAGGATGAATTGCTGCAATACGGATTGACAGCAGGACAAATAGTGATGATGCTCAATCCGAACAAGTCGAAAGAGATCTTGACGACGGTCGAAAAAGATGGAGATTCACTCGATGTTATTGTGCAGCAGGAGCAAGCAGAACAGCCTGAATCAATCGATGATATTCTTGCTACTGAAGTACAAACAGCGCTGGGTACCACTTTGCCATTGTCTGAATTAGTAAGTGTAGAAGAAGGCACAACGCTGAATACCCTTGCCCGCAGCAAAGGCCAGTATTATGCTTCTGTATCAGGAACTGTCGTAAGCAAGGATATTTCAAAGGCAGCTGCTGATGCTGAAAAAGCAATCGATGAACTAGATCTGCCTAAAGGCGTGGAAGTTGGCGTAGCAGGTGTCCAGGCAGATATGACGGAAACATTCACCCAGCTTGGCGTAGCGATGTTTGCTGCGATTGCAATCGTCTACTTCATCCTGGTCGTTACCTTCCGTGAAGGTGTTGCACCATTTGCGATACTATTCTCGCTTCCATTCGCAGTCATTGGTTCATTTGTCGGACTGCTTATTGCAGGTGAAACCATCTCTGTCTCTGTCATGATGGGTCTGTTGATGCTGATTGGTATAGTCGTAACGAATGCCATCGTACTTGTAGACCGGATCATTCACATGGAACGAGAAGGACTGACGATGCGTGAAGCGGTCCTTGAGGCAGGAGCTACACGTTTACGTCCAATCCTGATGACAGCAATCGCCACTGTGGGTGCCTTGATTCCACTAGCTATTGGATCTGGCGGAGGCGGACTGATTTCCAAAGGTCTGGCTATCACTGTCATTGGTGGTTTAACCAGTTCGACATTATTAACCCTGATTATCGTACCGATTGTTTATGAAGTTCTATCTAAAATGTTCAAGAAGAACCGTAAGGATATTGTAGAAAACTAAGAAAATGCCCTGGTGGATGACTGGTCGTCCTGCCAGGGCGTTTTTTATGAATTAATATTTTTCGGTGCTTCCATTCACAACAGGAGTAATATCGGGACTAAGGCTAAAAATATCCGTTTAGTTGATGGTGACCATGATATTGAGTGTAAACTTGAAGGATTTGGAGCGATGAAGCTCAAGTCTGAATTTGTAAAAAAAATATAGAACTATTATGGCCAGGCGTTTTGCCTGGCTTTTGTTTCGCTCTCTTCTTCCTCTTTCGCCACGATTCGACTGCTTCCTACTCTACCATCAGATAGGGGAGGGGAGTTGATTTTATTTAGTGTCATGAACGTTGCTTTTCTTGTTAGACGGCCCCATCGAAAAAATTGGTTCTTGTAGTCCTAAGTTGACGTGCACAGTTCCTTATGCTTTTTATAGAAAAACTACTAATATTACGCCTTATCCAATTCCCGATCCAATTCCTTTTCAGCATTCCCACCAATACCTCAATTGATTATTGTTAACTCCTGCAAATATCCATTTTTCTTTCATAGTTATTTTTTATTCGAGGACTCCTTTATAGTTATAACTGCAAAAAACTTACTAGTAATGGAGGTAGGGGAGGGGAGATATGCGAAGGATAACTAGGAATTAATTGAAAATAAGAGAATCAAAAACTGAAGTATACAAATATGTAAACATGTATACATAATGTAAACGTAATGTATACAATCCCGTTTACAAGTATACAAAGTTGTAAACATGACGTTAAATCAACATGTATACAACTTTGTATTCATTGTGTACAATTATGTATACAAATGAAGTGGGGTTTACAGACTGTTTACATGTTTACATTTATATTTCTTTTTACTCGATTTTCTTGCAGTATCTATTATTTACCTTTACCTTTAAAATAGTAAGGGAGTATACATAAACTTAGATTATTGAAAAGGAATGATAGAAATGACGACGAAATCTAGAATTGCAGCTGTTGATGTTGGTAACGATTCTATTAAAGCTATTTTTGGAGAATTTGATAATGAGTTGAACATCCCTAATATCGTTGCAAGGGACACAGAAGATCGTCCTGTAATCGGTATTGAGGAGCTTGATACGAAGGATCCTCTTGATGGAATTCATATTCGTGTCCACTCCCCTGCCCTGAAGGATAATAATGCTATTTATCGTGTCGGCAATCTGGCGACTAAAAGTGATAATGCTACTGAACTTGATCCTGGAAGCAGCAAGTCCGAGGAAGATCAGACATTGATTATGTTGTTTGCCACTCTTGCATTAGATGCAGTCAACGAAGATAATGCAAAGGTTTTTCCGAAAAGCAAGAATGTCATTGATGCGAATTATACGCTGGGTACTGGCCTTCCGCTTCGTGAAGTCAAGGAAGGAAAAGATGCTGGCTACCGTTCTAAGCTTGTAGGATCTGTACACCAGGTAGAATTCCTTGTTACCCCTAAATACCAGGGTCTGAAAGTTAATATCAAATTTGATGAAGTGAAGGTTTACCCTGAAGGCTTCGCAGCTTATATCAATCTAGTCATGGACAACAGCCTGAAAATCATCAATAAAGACCTTATTGACAGAAGAATCCTTATCCAGGATATCGGCGGCCTATCAACAGATATCGCTGTCATCAAGAACCGCAATGTCGATGATGATAAGGCACAGGGCTTCAATCTCGGTGTTTCTGAGGCATTAGAGCAAATCAGGGAAGAAATCCGCAGCAAGCATGGCGTGGAGTTGGACAGCCGAACAGATGTTGTAGAAATCATCACGCGCAAGAATGATCGCAACCACATCATGGTAAAGGGAAGCCGTACGAGCGTCCACGATATCACTGACCGTATCCTTCTCGAACTGGCTAAAAAGCAATACCGCCTGCTTCGCAATGTCTGGGCCAAGAATTCACAGACTGAAATTTGCTATTTTGTCGGCGGCGGCGCGACGGTTCTAAAAGAATATATTAAAACATTAAACAATAATCTTGATGGCTATAACATTGAATTCTTCGAGGATGAAAAAGAGAGCATCTGGATGATGGCAAATGCTTACTATAAGCTCATCATGGATTATGTGAAGAAATCAGAGAAGAGCAGCAAAGCTGCTTCTGAACCTGTTAAAAGCTAAAATAAGGTGATTTTATGAAAAAAACCAACCCAAATGAGATTAAGAGAGGACAGGCACTATCGTTCCGGATCCCATCTGATACACCAGACCATATCTTGAGACATCTTCAAAAATTAAAAGAAACCGAGAGAAGAAATTTCTCGAGCAAGATTGCTGATTTTGTCTTGCAGGGTGTGGGGAATTCATATTCCAGGGAACGCGAAACGATTACTATCCCTCTCCCGCGCAATCTCAGCAAATCGCAACGGGATTGGATCAAGCATGAGCATTCAGAAGCTTTGCTGGGCAATATCGTGTATCATCTGCTGACAGACCCAATACGGGCAACGGCACTGCTTGCATCTTTGAACAGTAAGTCAACAGAAATAGATGAAGCCCTGTACCTTCAGGAAGAGGAAATGGATTTCCCACCGATTATTGCAGCAGAGGATTCACCGATAATTGAAGAGACTGCTTCAACGACTGAAAACGATTCAATGGATGATGACCTTGATTCATTTGTCTGGGAGTCAATTGAGCAAGCTGACAAAACAGAAGAGGCAACCGAAGAGAAGGAAGAGGATTTGGACGATCTTCTTGGAGATTTCCTTGCAAAAATGAATAAATAACCAGAAAGAACCCATGGGTGCAACACAGCCCATGGGTTCTTTAATTTATTGATAAGATTGCTCTAATTCGTCAATCAATGAGCCTACATATGAAACAGCTTTTCGAACTGGTTCCGGTGTTGACATATCCAGTCCCGCATGCTTCAGCAACTCAAGCGGCTTCATGGTGCCGCCCGCGCGGAGCACCTCAAGCCAGCGGTCTACAGCAGGCTGGCCTTCTTCCTGGATCAGCTGTGATACGGCCGTCGATGCGGTCAAACCTGCAGAGTAGGTGTATGGATACAAGCCCATGTAGTAGTGAGGCTGGCGCATCCAAGTCAAGCCGGCTCCTTCATCGATTTCCACTGTATCCCCCCAGAAGCCTTTTAGGACGTCAGTTTTGATGTCAGTAAGTGTTTTTGCTGTCAGGGCTTTGCCGGCTTCAGCATGAGCGTATACACGACGCTGGTATTCTGCCTCAAGCAGATGAGTGACAAAGTTATGATAGTACGTTCCTAATAGCTGCAGAATGACCCAGCGACTCATTTGCGCATCATCTTTATTTTTTTCGAGAAGATGCTGGGCGAGAAGCATTTCATTCATCGTAGATGGAGCCTCGATGAAATACATTGAAGGGCGGACGTTCATGATGCGCTGGTTTTGGTTCGCCAGGAAAAAATGTCCGGCATGGCCGAACTCATGGGCAAGCGTGAAGCAGCCGCGCATATTGTCTGCCCATGTAATCAGGATATATGGATGTGATCCATATGGGCTTGAGCAGAATGCTCCTGTTGATTTGCCGACATTATCTGCAAGGTCCACCCATCTCTCTTCAAAGCCTTTTTCAATCATGGCTGTATAATCAGGGCCCATTACTTTTAAAGATTCTGTAATGACCTCGCGAGCCTCCTCATAAGTGATTTCCGGGTCAAATTCCGGGTCAAATGGAGCCTTCAAGTCACAGAACATCATTTTGTCCAGGCCTAATACCTTTTTCTTTAATTCAGCAAAGCGTCGCATATGCGGTGCCAGTTCTTTATAGATGATATCGATTTGGTTGTGGTACATCTCCGGTGTTACCTGCTGTGATTCAAGAAGCATATGTGTAACTGATTCATAATTTCGCAGCTTTGCAAGAGTAACCTGTTTTTTAACCTCAGTTGCATAGGTTGCTGCGATCGTATTTTGATATTGTTTTAGTGTCGAGACAAAGGATCCATATGCTTTTCTGCGCACATATGTGTCTGGAGAAAATTCATAGCGGCTCTCGAATAATGCGAAAGAGACTGGGAGTTCATTTCCCTCTTCATCCTGTATTGAAGAAAACTGCATGTCGGCAAGCTTAGCCATTCCATAAACATTGTAAGGAGCAGAATGGACTTCTCCAAGCGCAGCTAGTACTTCTTCTGTTTCAGGCGATAACTTATGCTCCTTCGTTTCCAGAAGCTCTGTTAGGCTCTTTCTGAAGGGTTCAAGGCGAGGCTCTTCCTGAAGGAACTCTTCGACTTTTCCATCCTCCAATTCCAGTATTTCAGATGAAATAAATGATAGAGCAGACAAAGCTCGAGTACCACTGGCTGCTATCTTAGCTGAATTTGCCTGATTCACTGGGTCGGTACCATCAGCAGATTGCTTCAAGTTTGCGTATGTACGGACTTTGACCAACTTTTTCGTTAATTCTTCCTGAGCAGTAAGGCATTCCAGCAAGGCCTTTGAACCTGTATGTAAGCTACCTTTAAAGTCTTTGAATTTTTTGACGTCATCTTCAATCTCTTTCAATGCCGTTTCCCATTCTTGGTCAGATTGGAATAAATCATCCAGATTCCAAGTCAAATCAACAGGGACTTCAGAACGGACAAGGCGCTTTTCAATCGTTTTAGTCAAATTTATCTCCTCCTTTTATAAGTTAATATTACTACGATATTCGAAGTAATTTAAGTTAAAGTTTAATTATTTAAAAAATTTTAAAAATAATAAAGGATTAATTGTATTAAATACTATGGAAAAGGTGTTTTCTCTGGTTTATGATAATTAATAAATTGCAATTTTTTTAGGTGGGAGCCAGTTGATTCTAATAGATTACATCATAAACCTCTCTATGCTTTCTTTATTGGTCAGTACCCCTTTAGTAATCCGTTCTTATTTGAATCTTAAGCCACTCAAGCAGCTGCGGATTTGGGCAGGAATATATGCGGGAATTGTTTCCTCCGTGCTCGTTAGCTTATCTTTCCAGGATCAAGGATATTCATATGATATCCGTTACGCTGTTATTATTTTGGTCTTTGCTTATCTTGGGCCAGGCCCAGGCATGATTGCCAGCAGCTTTGCATTGGCGTCCAGGTTAATGATATCTGAAAACTGGTTTCCGGCAATAGTTGGCTGGTTAATAGTCATGACCGTTTTAATTGTAATTCACAAATTTACCACACATTTTAAACCAGTCAGACGATACATAATTTTACTGTGTTCTTACATAGTCACTTATATTATTACTGTACCGATCGTTTTAAACGTAATTAGAGACAATCCAGTTTTTCACCTCCAATATTTACTGTTTGTTTCAATAGGAGTTCTTTTTGGTGGTATATTAATAGAATCATATGAAAAGTTATATAGAATCATCCAGGAACGAAAGCGGATGGAGCAGACGCTTGAGGAAAGTGAATCAAAGTATCGTCTCATAGCTGAGAATACATCAGATCTCATCATGGTAATGGATAAAGAGCACTCAATCAGTTACTTCTCTCCTTCTCATGAGCTGGCGTTGGGATACAAGGTTCCAGAGCTTGAAGAAATAGAATTATGTAAGTTGATTCATCCGTCTGACGTTGTGAATTTCAGGGAAACAATAGCAAAGATCATAAAAAATAAAGAATCACTGCCAGTAGAGTTCCGCTTCCAGCATATTAATGGAAAATGGATTGATTTTGAATCCCGCTGCATGCCTGTTATGGATGAGTCTCAAACAATCGAGCACATTGTTATAATAAGCCGGGATATTTCAGAGCGCAAAAAAGCGGAAGAAATTCTTTTGCAATCCGAAAAGCTATCGATTGTGGGGGAATTGGCAGCAGGTGTAGCCCATGAAATACGGAATCCTCTTACGACAATAAAGGGATTTGTCCAACTGTATCGACAAGATAACAGTTCGAATGAAATTAACAACCTGCTTCTAAGCGAACTAGAAAGAATCGAAACAATCACAAGTGAAATGCTTTCTTTAGGAAAGCCGCAGGCCATCCAGCTTAACAGGGCCAACCTGTGTGATTTGATCGATCATACAGTCGAATTCTTATCCCCGCAAGCGAATATGAAAAATATACAATTCAGCCGAAGTTATCTGGGTACAGATTTCTTCATAACTTGTGAGAAAAACCAGATTAAGCAGGTGATCCTGAATATTTTTAAGAATGCTATGGAGGCCATGCCGAACGGCGGAAATATTGATATAAAACTGCAAAAAGGGATAGATGGTGAATGTATTATTTCTGTTCAAGATGAAGGTTGCGGAATTCCGGAAGAATTACTTCCACGCTTAGGAGAGCCATTTTACACATTGAAGGAGAAAGGGACGGGGCTTGGGTTGATGATTTGCCATAAGATCATTAAACAGCACAATGGTACGATTTCCTATCATAGTAAGCTAAACAATGGGACCTTAGTTGAAATAAAACTACCCTTAACGAATTAAGCAGGTGGAATAACAGTAAATAAAAGGAGGATGGCGAATAAGCCATCCTCCTGTTTGTAAGAAAAAAACCATAAAATCAATTCAATTGTCCAGCTTGAGCGCTTTCTTTATTGGTCTAACGAATGGGATGTTTTTGTTCGTGCTTGATAGAATTGGTATAGAATCAGGGCAACCATTGATAAAACAATCCCCGAAATATATGGCATTCCAATAGCGATCGAGAACAGCCATCCGCCTAATGGAGGTCCAATGATCCTGCCGAGTGAATCGAAGGAAGAAAGCAATCCAGTTGTCCCGCCATGCCCTGTTGTCGACTTTTTAGTCAGTAATGACGATACACTTGGGCGAATCAACCCATTTCCTATTCCAAAAATCGTCAGGAACAACGCGGCGGTCCCAAAACCTTCTGTCAGGAGAATCAATCCAAAGCCTGCCGCAGAAATGATGATGCCCAGCTGGATGACCACACCCTCGCCAAGCTTTTTAGTCAATCTGCCGACTAATCCACCTTGTACGACAGCACCTGCAAGTCCCATGATCATGAAAATATATCCTAATTCCACGGATCCAAGCCCTGCTTTTTCAGCAGCAAAATAAGCAAATGTTGCCTCCAGTCCGGCCAAAGAAAGTGAAACGAACAATTGAAGCAGGAACAGCATGGAAAGTGGTCCATTCAAAGCTTTCAGTAATGAAGTTTTCTCCTTATCCTGATTGCTTCGCTGTTCAGCTGAAAGCGACTCTTTTAATACAAAAGTAACGAATAAGAATGTAACCAATGAAGTTGCTCCTGCAAGATAAAAAGGTGTATTCAGGCTTGATTGAGAGAAAACACCGCCGATTGCCGGACCAAAAATAAATCCAAGTCCAACTGAAGCGCCGATGATTCCCATGCCCTTTCCGCGATCTTCCTCAGATGTGATATCCGCTACATAGGCCATGACAGTTGGCATATTAGCCGACGACAAGAAACCTCCGATGATTCTGGCAGCAAACAGCATCCAAAGCTCTGTGGAAAGTGCCATCAAGAAGAAGGAAAGGGACAGACCCAGTATTCCGATCATGATGACAGGCTTCCTGCCAATCCTGTCGGAAATACGACCCCACATTGGAGCAAATAAGAACTGCATCAAGGAGTAGACCGCCATCAATAAACCTAATTGAGTAGGTGTTGCCCCGATTTCTTCTGCGTAAAAAGGGATGACCGGAATGATGATTCCAAAGCCGACCATTACGAGAAACATGACTAAAAATAAAATAGGCAAAGCCTTTTTGGTATTCATCTTTATTTTCACTCCATTATTTCAACAGTATCATTGCTGTATGTACACAATAATAAAAATTATATCAGAAACCCCAGAGGTATAGCGAAGATTACTTTTCGAGAGTGGAAACTTTCTTTCAACTATCTAATGGCTTAGCATATGGATTTTTGAGTTATATAATTCAAAAGTTAGATTTTTGCAGGAAGATTATTTAATTACTTCTAGGCATCAGCAAAGAATTTAATAAAATCTCTAGTACTGCGTTAAGGCTATTAAAGTTTGAATGAGGAGGAGATCGCAAAAGGGTATACCCTTCTTTGAGTCTGTCGATAAACTTCTGTAAAATGAAATCAAGAATCTTTTATGAAAAGGTGTAATTATGAAAAAATATGTAGTCATTGGCGCAGGAATATTAGGCGCTTCCACTGCCTATCACTTAGCAAAGCAAGGTAAGAATGTAACGATCATTGACCGTGGAGAACCAGGGCAAGCGACAGATGCAGCAGCTGGAATTATTTGTCCCTGGCTGACTCAGCGCAGGAATAAGGCCTGGTATTTCCTTGCAAAGAATGGGGCGGCTTTTTACCCGTCATTGATTAAGCAGCTTGAAGAGGACGGCGAGTTGGAAACAGGTTATCAGCGCGTAGGTGCCATCAGCCTCCATCATGATCAGGGAAAACTTATGAAAATGGAAGAAAGAGCGACTAAGAGACGAGAAGATGCACCTGAAATAGGTGAAATCAGGCAGCTGGATCATCATGAAACAAATGGACTTTTCCCATCATTATCGAAAGAGTATTCTTCTGTATATGTAAGCGGTGGGGCCCGGGTAAATGGACGGTTACTTCGAGATGCTCTTCTGAATGCTTCGCAAAAACATGGAGCTTCCATGGTAAAGGGAGATGCCCAATTAGAGTGGTCTAACGGGAAAGTGACAGGTGTTAAAGCAGGAGATACGAGATATGAAGCTGACAGCATCATCATAACCGCTGGGGCATGGGCACCTGAGTTGCTGAAACCGCTGGGAATGCAACTCAGCATCTCTCCTCAAAAAGCGCAAATCATCCATCTTATGCTTGAGGATAAAGAGACCGGCAGCTGGCCAGTCGTCATGCCGCCGAATAACCAGTACATTCTTGCGTTTGATGAAGGAAGGGTGGTTATCGGGGCAACACATGAAGATGAGAAGGGATTTGACTCCCGCCCGACTCTTGGGGGCATGCATGAAATCATCGATAAAGGATTAACGGTCGCTCCGGGTCTGGCTGATGCAACCTATCTCGAAACAAAAGTGGGATTCCGCCCGGTTGCACCGAATTTCCTTCCGATTATTGGTGCCGTTCCAGGCTTTGATAACCTATACATGGCAAATGGACTGGGCGCTTCGGGTCTAACAGTCGGACCATATCTTGGAGCCCAGCTCGCCAAACTGGCAGCAGGCGAAGACGTCGAACTAGACCTCGAGCAGTACGATGTCTCAGGAGCCATCAGCGATAATATTTCCTAGGCAATGAAAAAAGCAAGCAGGAGAACCTTTGAATGAAGGTGCTTTGCTTGCTTTTTTGTGTGTTGGAGGACTGTATTCAGCCCCTGTATTGCCTGAAATAAGCTGAAAAGTAGGGATAAGGTAAAAGGACCGGCTCTGCGTTGCCTGAAATGAGCTGGAAAGTAGGAAAAGTGTAAAAGGACCGGCTCTGCAATGCCCGAAATGAGCTGAAAAGTATGAATAATGTAAAAGGGAAGACCCTGCATTACCCGAAATGAAAGCGTAAGGCTAAGAAAAAGGCAATGAATGCTTTTGATTGATTCCAAATGTGCAAGTGTATTGAAAGCGGGTAATGACCGTACGCTACTAGGTAAAAGCAGTAATTGACTTACCAAAAAAATATTCACAGAAAGGCAAATATATCGCTTATATGCGGGTATAACACTAAGGACATCCATAAAATTTTTTATCAGTGTTTAGTATATAGCAGGAAGGAGCCAACATCATGCAGTGGAAAGGCAGAAGAGCAAGCAGCAATGTGGAAGATAGAAGAGGGATGGGCGGCGGAGGCATGCTCATGGGCGGCGGCCTAGGCGGCATCATCCTATTAGTGATCATGACATTCCTTGGCGGAGGCGATATGGGGGATGTCGTCAACAATATGACTAATGGCGGGAACCAGTCTCCTGCTCCTTATGAGCAGACAGCAGAAGAAGAGGAGCTTGCCCAATTTGTTTCAGTGGTCCTTGCTGACACAGAGGAAGTATGGACAAAGGTATTCGCGGAAGAAGGAATGGAATATCAGGAACCAACCCTTGTTTTATACTCAGGAAGTGTCCAGTCTGCCTGTGGAATGGCGGGCTCGCAGGTAGGACCGTTTTATTGTCCGGGTGATCAAAAACTCTATATTGATCTTAGTTTCTACGATGAGCTTCAAACAAAGTTCCAGGCACCTGGTGATTTTGCAATGGCTTATGTTGTCGCGCATGAAGTAGGCCACCATGTTCAGACTTTACTGGGAACGACAGATAAACTGAATTCACTGCGTGGTCGTCTGGACCAGACAGAATTCAATAAATATCAAGTCCGTTTTGAGCTGCAAGCCGATTATTTAGCAGGCGTATGGGCTCATCATGCCCAGGGAATGGGTGTCGTCGAAGAAGGAGACCTTGAGGAAGCAATGAATGCGGCCAGTGCGGTCGGGGATGACACGATCCAGAAGCGGTCCCAGGGCTATGTCGTTCCGGAAAGTTTCACCCACGGTACGTCAGAACAAAGGAAAAGCTGGTTCCAAAAAGGTTATAAAGCTGGGAATCTTGAGCAAGGCGATACGTTTAACACAAGAGAATTTTAGGTACAGATAAGCATAGACCTTTTTTGGTCGATGCCATCAAGTCAACATTTGTGGGTGGCACTAACTTATGGAGTTTAACTTCTCATAGGAGTAATAAATTCAGAACATAGGAAAGGAGCAATTCACAATGGAAACACAAATACGATCATTTTTCGCAAACGACACAGGTGATATACCCAATAATCCGACATTGCCGGTCATTGTCTACCAAGGCGTTTTTGATGACAACTTAAGCATGGAAGACCAATTCCAGCAGCATAATTGGACAGGCACGTGGACTGGCGATGTTTACGATTATCATCATTACCATACAAACACTCATGAAGTCCTTGGCGTTAAATCAGGCAGTGCAACACTGCAAATTGGCGGCGATGCTGGAGAACGTCTGGAGCTTAAAGCAGGGGATGTTGTCGTCCTTCCGGCAGGAACCGGCCACAAGAAAATAGACAGCAGCCAGGATTTCGAAGTTGTAGGTGCTTACCCAAATGGACGAAATCCAGACTTGAAGGAAGAAGATCCTGGTGTCAGAGCTCAAGCATTATCGCAAATCAAGAATGTTCCTATTCCGGAAACAGATCCGGTGTACGGGGAGACAGGTCCACTTCTTCATAAGTGGGTAAAATAATAGATATTAAGACAGGCAGCAGCTTGGTGTAGCAACCAGACTGCTGCCTGTTTTTTGTTTGGTTCTATACCTATAATGGTATATAATAAAAGTGCGATTCATGGCAATTCATCATTTGGACAACATAATTAGTTGTAGAAGATAAACGGAATGAAGGAAGGGAAGCCATATGGCTAAGAAGAAATTTGTTTACTTCGTTTCATTGAGCTCCAATGTCCCTTATGTTTTGAAAAAAGCACTGAGAAACGCTGAGGAAGAGAACGAGGTTTCTATTTTCTTTGATTTGGACGGAGCACGTGTCCTGGATAAACGATATTTAAAGATTATGGAGAGAACCCACAATATTGATTTGCAAAAATTGATGCAGCAGGCCTTAGATAAAGGCATAAAATTTTTCGGCTGCCAGATGAATGTATTGATCGCCGATGGACTGGAGCTGGTTGAAGGTGCAGAGTTATCAGGAGTTGCAACCTTTTTAGAGACCGCTTACCAGGCGGATGCAGTACTAAGCTATTAATGGGGGTGAAAAGCTTATGGAAAAGAAAAAAGTAGTGGTTATGGCACTTCACGACCAACTGGAATCTGCGTATCCTCCTTTGAATGTGGCCGTGGGGGCTGCATCATCTGGTGCAGACGTAATCCTGGCGTTTTCCCGCAGGGGAGTAAATATTCTGGATAAGCGATATGTATCCGTCCCGTCTGAGGACCTTGAATACTTATCAAATGCGTTGAACGACTTTGGAGTATCTTCTGTCCATGACCTTCTAGGAATAGCTGTAGAAATGGGAGCCCAGCTCTATGTCGTAGATCTAGATGTAAACGATCGTTTCGACTTCATCCATCCCGCAGAACAGGTCCCAATCAAATGGGTACTAAACGAAGCAGCATCAGCGGATTTATTTATGCATTTTTAAAGGCCTATTAAGTTTGAAGAATGAACCTGGCGGATGGATTTAGACAGGTTTGGGGTTCAAAGCAGAAAAGCTGTCAAGAAAACCTCATTATTATGACAGGTATGAGGTTCAAAGCAGAAAAGCTGTCAAGAAAACCTCGTTATTATGACAGGTTTGGGTTTCAAAGCAGAAAAGCTATCAAGAAAACCTTCGTTATTATGACAGATTTGGGTTTCAAAGCAGAAAAGCTGTCAAGAAAAGCTCGTTATTATGACAGGTTTGGGTTTCAAAGCAGAAAAGCTGTCAAGAAAACCTCCTTATTATGACAGGTATAGGGTTCAAAGCAGAAAAGCTGTCAAGAAAACCTCGATATTATGACAGGTTTGAGGTTCAAAGCAGAAAAGCTGTCAAGAAAAGCTCGTTATTATGACAGGTATAGGGTTCAAAGCAGAAAAGCTGTCAAGAAAACCTCGATATTATGACAGGTTTGAGGTTCAAAGCAGAAAAGCTGTCAAGAAAAGCTCGTTATTATGACAGGTTTGGGATCAAAACAGAAAAGCTGTCAAGAAAACCTCATTATTATGACAGGTTTGGGGTTCAAAGCAGAAAAGCTGTCAAGAAAAGCTCGTAATTAGGACAGGTTTGCCTCGTAAAGCAGAAATCCTGTCAAAATAGCATAATCCTGCTAGTGCACAGAAAAAAGACAGAGAATCGCTTCTCTGTCTTTTGTTATTGTCCTCACCCTGTCTGGCGGGAAAGCTCGTCCTTAAAGGTAACTTTGTTTTTGCCTTGGTCCTTCGATTGCAGCAAGAGCTGGTCAGCAAAGATATAACCTTTTTCCATCGAAGTGTACTGGTTGACTTTAAAATAATACAATCCAAATGAAGAAGTTATTGAAACGGCATGCTTTTCGGATTGGTAATCAACCTCTACTGAACTTATCTCAACCCCATGGCGGATCTTTTCCACAAGATCAATGTTCTGGCTGAAGGATCTGTTCCTGAGGATCAATGTGAATTCTTCCCCGCCGCTCCGGAAAACATGATCGGCTTCAGACAAGTAGCTTTTGAGTGTATGGGCAAAATGCTGGATTACCCGGTCTCCTACAGCATGATTGTAGGAATCATTTATCAGTTTGAATTTATCGATATCCGCTACAACGATGCCGACTTTTTCACCTGTATGGTTTAACTCAAACATTTTTTTATCCATGTATGCGCGGTTAGGGATTCCAGTCAGGAAATCCGTATAGGCCATTTGCTCGAACTTGTCCCGTTCGATTTTGTTCTGGATGCTTTGCGATTTTGATTGGAAGGAACGGCTGACGAGATAGTTCAGAATGAATAATCCAACGACCATTTCCCATCGCTGTTCCTCCAGCAAAAGCAGCAGCAAGCCATTCGTAAATGCTGTTTTACCAAGATCCAGCCAGTTATTGCTTTCTTTAAAAAACTTGATTGCCTGCTGCAGGCTCTTGATTTCTCCCATAATGTAAAAGGCAGTGCTCAAGAATGTATAGGAAATCAATGTGGTCGTTACTGCAAGGATGCACATCAGGATAAAGAATCCGAAGGGAATATTCTCAATTAAGGGATATCCGAGCTGGAATAGGTAATAACCAATCGAGTAGATGAGGACATGTGCGCCTATATTGTAAAATGTATCAGAAAACTCACTTTCATCGGCAGTTTTCGAACGTTTTCTTGAAAAATAAACTGTGAAACGATAGATTGCTTCAAAAATGAACAAACCTATTGGCCCAGCAAAAATGGCGAAGGATAAACTATAACTAATCCCATAATCAAATTTCAGCGTTCCATTTTTCGCTGTGATTCTTAAGTGATTATAAAGGGTTGAAAATAACCAATAGATAAATAGTGCTATAAAAAAAGTGTTTTTATCTATAGTGAAGGTACCTAGTCCAAAAGCTACGGCAACAGCAGTAAAGAATAACGTGAAATCATATAACCTAGCTTTCAGCATAGGTAGAAAATCCCCTTTCCCAAACTCTACCACATAATTTTATCCTAAATATCAATCTAGTTGCAAAGTAATTTTTTGATTTGTGGAAATTTTTGAACCATTTATTTTGTCTGTTGCATAACATAAAAGGCTATAATGGAATTAGTGGCAGGAGAAATATTTTTTGTTAGGGTGAATATCTGTTTGACAGGGAATTTCACGCAGTTTGTCGAATAAATTTATAATATATATTCAGAATTTTTAATTAATAAACAACTAAGAATCAAAAAGAGAGGGGTTATATATGGAACTTATTTATGGCGGGATATTAGTCCTATCATTGATAGCTGCTGTCAGCTTATCGTTGTATTATCAGCGGAAAAGCCGCATTCATCAATTGCCTCACAACAATCCGCAGGCTTTTCTGGAAAAAGGGCTTCGTCAGGAAGGCAAGAAGCTTGTGGCTGTAATCGGCGGTGATGCGGTTCATGGCAACATCAGCTACAATTTTGTCGATGACGCAGCCAGGAGGAAAAACTGCACGGATTATCAATTCATTAATGCGGGAGTGAATGGAAGTACCGCATATGATGTTCTGCAGCGTTTGGACGGTGTGATCGCTTGCCAGCCTGAATTCATCGTGATATTAGTCGGATTGAATGATGCCGCTGCTAAAATAGCCCCAGACCTTGCAAGGAAGAACGTCAAGCTGGCTCAGCAATTGGAAAAACCGTCATTATTGGTGTATGAAAAGAATCTTGCGTTGATCGTCTCAAGGCTGAAAGCAGAAACATCCGCGAAAATCGGGTTATTATCGCTACCGGTCGTTGGCGAGAACTTATTTTCGAAAGCAAATAAAGAAATTGACCAATATAACGAAGTCATCAAAAAAACGGCGGAAATGACCAATGTTTCTTATCTGCCTTTTAACGAAAAATTAAAGGCCTATCTAAAGGGAAAAGGACACACGAGGGGACGGTCGCTGAAAACCGGAACGAAGCTTTATGAAAAAACGATCATCGAACATTTTGTATACGGATACAGCCTTGACCGGATTTCTGCCCGGAATGGATATTTGCTGCTGACTGACGGGATGCATTTGAACAGTACGGCGGGGATGATGGCTGCGCATCAAATTGAATTATTCCTGAAAAAGAATGAATTGAAAGCAATTCAATAAAAAGGATACTGCGACAGCGGCAGTATCCTTTCTGCTTTTATGCAACGACTTCGCTCATGAATGCATGAGTGTTTTCCTCTGTATCCTTGAAGAACACCATCCATGTTTCTGTATCGCCTATTTTAGCGACAACATGCGGCTCCCCAATGAAATTCACGCCACCTGAAAGCAGCTCTTCATACTTTGCCTTGATATCTTCAACCTGTAAATAGATGACTGAACTAGGATGGGCAAATTGCTCGTTTTCCGGAAGGGTCAACAGAAGACGGACGCCTTCACAGTCGAAAAACGCCATTGTATCCGTATTGAACAATAACGGCAGTCCTAATGTTTCTTGATAAAAGGCAGTGGCCCTTTCGATGTTTTTTACAGGTATTCCAATCTGGCCGACCTTTTGTACTGGATTTGAGTGCATTATTTGCCTCCTAATAATGTTTTTTCAAAAACTCCTTGATATCTGTATCGATTGTTTCAAGTTGTGCTGTGGACGGAAAATGTCCCATCTGGTACTGTTTCAATTCTAGCTGGTCCCCTAAAAGTCCTTCCGCTTTTTGGGAAATTTTGTTTCCTGGGAAAAATACATCTTCTGTTCCCGTTATGACAAGAGTGGGTGCACCGTAATCTCTCAATTCTTCCGCAGTCGTCAGTTTTGGCATATCTTGTTCAAGGGTTGTGTGTTTAAAAATATTGCCTATGATGCTTTCATCGAGCTGCTTCATGCTATTGGATGACATCACATCGGCGATTTTACGCAGGCTTCTGGCAGAGCCATTTATTTTATAAAAAATCATCGGTACAAGGATTTCCTTGATCATTTTAAGTTTTGAGCCAAGGGTGATTCCGGCAGGTGCGATAAGGACAGCGCACTGTATTCTTTCTGGCATAAACGCGGCAAGCCTGAGGGTAATGCCTCCTCCGTAAGAAGGGCCGATGAATGCGCATTTTTCAATCTTGTAATGGTCCATCAAATCGGCAATCCATTGGGCAAAGCTTTCGTCTGAAGCGGAGATTCTCGTTTCATCACTGTATCCCGGATGTCCGATGGTGTCAGGCGCATAGACTTTATACTCCCCCAGCAAGCCCTTGAACCAGGATAGAGTGACAGGATTGATGCAATTGCCACCCTGGAAAATAAATAGAGGCTTCCCGTCTTCCTTCCCCATTACCAGGACATGAGTGCTGCCGAAGCTCGTCTGAACATAATCCCTGCTAATCAGTGAATCGAACTGGGTAAGATACTCTTCATATTGGTTAAGAATCTGCTCTTTGCCTTCGAGACTTTTATAAATGGTTTTCATAGATTGATAACCTCTGCTTTAATATGACTTAATTGATTGATAAGCTGTTGTTCGATCAGTGCAGTATCACCAGGGTGAAAGAGGTGTGCTGATTTGTCCATCCATATGAATTTTTTATCATGGTTCGTTTTCAGGGTGCTAAGATAGTCTTCTGCAAAGTGTGCATGAACGTGGACATCCTTCCGTCCATGGATGAAGGTGACAGGAACATCCACAGATGGCACATCTTTTTGAACATCAATCATTGGTATATTCCGGATGAAGTCGTCTGAATAAATTAGCTTAAACCCGCTGTAAAACGAGTGGAATACATCTGCTGCTCGATAATCACTGGAGTTGAGCATACCAAGAGACACCTTCAAAAGTCCTGGATGCTTGATTTGACTATCATTATAGACCATCGTGCTGTATTTCATCTGCCATTTGCGCAAAACACCCCATTGTTTATAGCCTTCTGTAAAAGGTGGAGTGCCAGCCGCTTCAAGCTCATTGAGCGCTTTATAATCTCCGCGCCGCTTAGCTTCTTCTTTTGCCCAGGCGAGACCTTCCCGGTCATTTTCAGCCCAGCTGATAATCTGCGAAATCCCTACATAGGAATGAAATTTTCCAGGATGCTTCTTCAGCAGGTACATGCCGATCAAGGTTCCGAATGAGTGAGCGGCAAGGAAGATTTTTTCCTGATGAAACGTTTCTCTTAAAAAGTCAGTCAGTTCGGCTGCGTCTGATACGAGTTGATCAAAGGTCATCGATGTTTGTGGAATATCTTTGCGATAGGACTTGCCAGTGCCTCGCTGGTCCCAAAAGACAACGGTAAAGTGCTTGACCAGCTCTTTCGTGTTGGTAGCGACAGTGTAGTTTTTGCCTCTGGAAGAGACGCCAGGCAGGGGCATGGAAGGGCCGCCGTGTAAAAACAGCAGCACCGGGTTCTTGGGTGAATGGGACTGGATGAGGATGCTCTGTTGAATTCCGCCGATTGTAATCGTTTCAATCCGGTCAATTCCGTCTTCAGGAATATGAAAATCAGGCTTTCGAGAGAAAAAGCCCATAACATCACCTCGTTCGGTATACTAAAATATAATACAGTTTATATGTAAAATTCCATTAATTACTATATTACTTTAGTGCTAGAAAAATATCTCGGAAAAGTTGAAACTTTTTTTACCTGATTGTGCTCTAAAGAGTGAAAGGAGGTCAGGAAATGAAGGAAGCTAAGCTTGTGAAGAAAGCAATCAAGGGGAATGCAAAGGCGTTTGAAGAGCTTTTGATTTTACATAGTGAACGATTATATAGGACCGCTTATTTATATGCAGGTAACAGGGAAGATGCGCTTGATATCGTCCAGGAAACCTCCTGTAAGGCCTTCCTGGCAATCGGGCAGCTGAAAAATGAACAATATTTTTTAACCTGGCTGACAAGGATCCTCATTCATTGTGCGTACGATGTTTTGAAAAGAAGGAAAAAAGAAACGCCAGTTGAGAAACTAGTAGACCTGCCTTCGAGCAATGACCATAAGGTCGCAGATAACCTTGACTTAATGGAGGCTATTACTCAGCTAAAAGAACAGCATCGGACGGCAATTATCCTATTTTACTACCATGACCTGCCAATCAGCGAGATTGCCAGAACGATGGATGCACCTGAAAATACGGTCAAAACCTATCTGCAGCGCGGCAGGAAGGAATTGAAAACTAGATTGGGAGGCGAGCACGATGGAAAAGAATATGTTTCATGAATCGGTGAATCAGATCGAGGTTCCTGAAGATGATGTCTTAAAAGCAATTAAGGCTGGAGTCAGCAAAGGGAACAAAATAAAGGCTAAGCAAAAACCGCGTTTCAAAGTGATTGGGGCGTCAGTTGCCGCTGCTGCAGTCCTGTTCGTTGCATCAGGATTCATGGTGCCATCGGTAGGGAATGTGATGGCGGATATTCCGTTCCTGGCGAAGCTTTATGAACATGACAAAGTTGCCGGAAATCTCGCCTCGCAACAGCTCATCACCGAATTGAACGAAAAAGCAGCTTTTGATGGAATTGATGTGACGGTTACAGAAGCTTATTATGACGGAGCAATTATAGGTGTTACATTTGATGTAAAAGGTGAAGTGAAGGGCAACGAGGAAGAGATTTATGCATTCTATGAAATTTTCGATAGAGACCCGAACATAGAAGAAACGATGGAATTGGTGAAATTGGTGCCGTCCGAGAGTGGCTACAAAGGGCATGTACAGCTAAGCTATCCAAGAGCGGAATTGCCGTCAGAATCAACTTTGCCCTTCAATATCATTGGAATCGGAGAAATCAATGATAGCTGGAAGGACGAACAAGGAAAATGGAATTTTGACGTGCCGATCAGCCAGCTGCCGTTTGAGACCGCAGAGCTGGGGCAGGAAAGTGAGCTTGGTGATTATAAAATCACATTCGAAAAGCTCATTACCGGTAAATCTTCGACAGCCATTGAATATACACTCAGTTATCCTGAAGCTGGCCAAAGAGTCATGCTCGATCTTTTTGATGATAAGGGTAAGCAAATTATCGGCGGAAATTCTGATTCCAAATTAGAAAGGAAAACCGATAGAGGGATAGTAACGGAGAAAAGAAGGATCACAATCCCGAAGGTACCTGATTCAGATTTTATCGAAGTTCAACCGGCCATAGATGCGGGGGAAAAGCTTGACTCTGTTAAAATAGATCTTTAAAAAAAGGCGCTGGAAGTCATCCAGCGCCATTAGTTTTGGATTTGTATTTTAATGCCGCAATCTGTCCATAGCTTTCTGTGCCGGTTAATTCGAAATTCGCGGGCAGTGTGCCTTCTGGAAAAAGTGGAATTCCTTCACCAATCACTTTCGGAATGATATAAAGCTCCAATTCATCAATCAACTTTTTCTCAAGGAACTGCTTCACAAGCTGGCCCCCGCCGACAAGCCAGACATACCCTTCAGATTGTTCCTTCAAACGCGGAATCAGGGATTCCAGTTCCTCATCTGTAAAATTGACATGAGAGTTGCTTTCCTGGGACTGTCGCGATAAAACATAACATGGCTTACCAGCATACGGAAATTCATCCGTCAGTCTCAAAACCTCTTCGTACGTTTTACGACCCATTATTACTGACCCAACCTTGCTGTAGAATTCACTGTAACCATTATCTCCATCGCCTTCCACATCATCGAGCCAGTCAACGGCTCCATCCGGCCTGGCAATATAGCCATCCAGGCTCATCGCGATATAAAGTATAACTTTGCTCTTTTCCATCTAACATCCTCCAAGCGGGTGTATAATAACGATATTCTATCAAAAATGGGAGGCATATTCATGCTTGCATTGAACATCCCGGGCAGAGGCCAATTTAACATCAATCATCTTGTTTTGGATTTTAACGGAACCATTGCTTTTAATGGTGAGTTGATTCCTGGAGTAGCAGAAAGGGTCGTGCTTTTAAGCAAGGATGCAGAAATCCATGTGATTACAGCAGATACGAATGGAACCGTAGCTGGGCAATGCAGCGGGCTGCCTGTATCGGTGCAGATTCTTCGCTCTGATGACCACACAGGTGAAAAAGGGGAGTTCACCGCTGGACTAAATGGATCTGTGTGTATCGGGAATGGAGCAAACGACGCATCCATGTTCGAAGAAGCTGATCTTGCGATTGCTGTGGCCGGAAGAGAAGGCTGTGCAACGGCAACATTGATGAAAAGTGATATCATGATCGACAATATCAATGATGCCCTGGACTTACTACTGAATCCTAAGCGGATAATCGCAACGCTGCGCAAGTAGCAGGGACCTGAACTGGAAAAAAACGCCCGGAATTTCCAGTTCGCCAATAAAATTTTATTTTCGCCAATAAGTAGGGCGAAATCGCCAATAATTAAATTTTTTCGCCAATAAAATTTGAAAATCGCCAATAAAGTTGTGAACACCGCCAATAAAAAGAAAAAAGGCATGAAACTTATTGGTTTTTTCAATGTAAAATGATTTAATCCCTCCAATCGGCTCAACTCCAGGGGCTTGAGCCTGTTTCCTCTGCAAGAAATATCCTTTGAACACCTCAAAATTACCTTTTCTATCACTCTCAATAAAACTATATAATAGATTCACACACTACTTTTACCAATATTAAGAAAATCTTAAGATTTATCCTCGGTGAATATTAAGGTTAACGGTCTAGAATAATCAATATCAAAGCTTGCCTGTGTGGGAAGGGGGTTTTTCATGTGGAACAATACAATGTGCTGGTGGTTGATGATGAAAAAGAGATACGCGACGCGATAGAGATTTATTTAAAAAATGAAGGAATCAGGGTCATCAAGGCGGCTGATGGCATCGAGGCGATCGAGAAGCTGAATGAGCAGCCGGTTCACTTGATTTTGCTCGACGTGATGATGCCGCGGCAGGACGGAATCACGACAACGTTCCGGATCCGCGAAGACAAGAATATCCCGATTATCATTTTGAGCGCAAAGGCAGAGGATACGGATAAAATTCTCGGGCTTCAGGTTGGCGCAGATGACTATGTAACAAAGCCATTCAATCCGCTCGAACTGATTGCCAGGGTAAAATCCCAGCTGAGGAGATATGTCACACTCGGTACATATGAAGGGAAAGCAAAAGTGATCGACCTGAACGGACTGACATTGGATCAGTCGTCTAAGGAAGTCACTGCACATGGGGAGTCAGTCAAATTGACACCTATTGAGTACAAAATCCTCGAGCTGTTGATGACAAACGCTGGCAGAGTGTTCTCCATCAATGATATATATGAGCGGGTTTGGAAGGAACCGAGCTACAATGCCGAAAATACGGTTGCCGTCCATATCCGGAAAATCCGCGAGAAAATAGAGATCGATCCGAAGAATCCAAGATTTTTGAAGGTGGTGTGGGGGATTGGATATAAAATCGAAAAGTAAGTATTTGTTTGTGGTATGGGTGCTTTTGATCTCATTCGGTCTTAGTGGAGTTTTTTCAGTCCTGACTAATGGCAGCCGGTTCATGCAGGGCGATTATTTTGAATCAGATGAATACCACTCGGAAAAAGATCAGTTTGTTGCCATGCTGAATGTGTATGAACTCTATAAAATGCCAAAAGAAGAAATGAAAAAGCAAATCACTGTTTCAGATGAGGAAATTGCAGAACACCGAACGAGATATGGGAATCTCGGAGATCAGATTTCAAATATTGGCATGCAATATGAAGATCAAATACAGGCGGCAATCGATTCGGGAAACAAGGCTGCCGAAGAGATTCTGAAGAAGGAAAGAGACGGAAAAATCACGGATATAACCGAAAACTTCAATAGTGATGAATATGTACGTGCTAAAGTCGTGAAAGAAAAAGAGAAGAAGGTTGATGAGTTTTACCAGAATCTCGAAAGATACCGCCGCGAATTCACCAACCTTAAAGCGGCATACAAATATTACCTTAAAGACAACTCAACTGGAGAGGTCTTTACCAACCTTAATTTGTCAAAGGATGAAAAAGCATCTGATTACCTAAATAAAAGAGATATGTATTATATTCTGGATTATGAGGGTTTGCATAATAGTTATTTATTCACTGGTTATACGGAGAAATTCCTGCCTTATAACGAAGTGGCTGAAGCGATTCTCGAGAATCAAAAAGACCGAGATCTTACCGGTCAAGTAGGCTTATCCAGACATGCTTCAGAAAAACATAGCTCAATCTTTAATTATAAACACTATCAGAAAGGGCAAAAGCTCTATTTTGGCTATCTTTTATTAAGTATTGCGGCATTAATTGCGAGTTATTTCCTGGCAAAAAGGAAGCCGGCAGCAGTTTTTGGCTCATTCGAACAACTGAAACCCTTCTATGGGAGGATTCCTCTCGATGTTAGAGCAGTACTGCTTTTGATAACAGTTTTTTTCTTATTGCTGTCTATGACATTAATTAGTGAACAATTTGTCTATTACCACTCAAATGTATTAGCTTCACTTATTGAACTGATTATCAGCCTTGTCGCTGCAGCTTCCTTGCTGGCCTTCGGTTGGATTCAGTTGAAATTCCTTTCCGAATACCGAAAGGATTGGCCAAAGCTGAAGGAAGATGTGAATAGCAGCCTTTTAGTGAAAAGTTATCATGCGATTCTGAATGCCTTTTTAATCAAGAGCATTGGATTCCAGCTTCTTGTCATCCTCGGAATCGTGTTTGTAATAGGCATGCTGTTTGTTGCCGTCCTTGCATCGGGTGGAGGGCCAATAATCGTCATTGCTTTCGCTTTTGGAGTAATCAGTCTCCCGATTTTCATCATGATCATGAGAAAAGCAGGCTACTTGAATAAAGTATTAAAGCATACAGAAGAACTTGCGGCAGGCAATTTAGGTGTGGATATCCCGGTGAAAGGGAAATCTGCGATCGCGAAACATGCGTCTAATATCAATAACCTTAGGAACACGGTAAATGTTTCCCACAAAGAACAGGCAAAAAGCGAACGCCTTAAGACAGAATTGATTACGAATGTCAGCCATGATCTCAGGACACCGCTGACATCGATCATCACGTATACAGAGCTTCTGAAAACGCCTGACCTCGCTCAGGAGGACAGGGATTCCTACCTCGAAATCCTCGACAGGAAATCGAAGCGCCTTAAAGTATTGATCGATGACCTGTTCGAGGCGACAAAAATGGCGAGCGGCAATATTGAGCTGCACAAGGAGAAGGTCGACCTCAACCAGCTGCTGCAGCAAGCTTTGGCCGAGCATAATGAGGCGCTTAGCCAGTCGTCCCTTCAACTGAGGGTATCACAACCCGACCAGGCAGTGTATGCCTTTGTTGACGGACAGAAGCTATGGAGGGTGTTCGATAACCTGATTGGGAATATCCTGAAATATGCACTGGAGAATACGAGGGTATATATTTCTGTAAAAGAGGAGCCGAACCAGGTTGTGCTTACTTTTAAAAACATCACGAAATACGAGTTGGGCGAGGATTTGAATGAACTTTTCGAACGCTTCAAACGCGGCGACCAATCACGTCATACAGAAGGGTCAGGGCTTGGACTCGCAATCGCAAAATCTATCGTAGACCTGCATGAAGGCTCACTTGATATTGAAGTCGATGGTGACCTGTTCAAGGTAACTGTCATCCTTGAAAAACTAAATTAGACCAGAATCCCCCTTTGCTTTGCAGAGGGGGTTTCTACTTTTTTTGACGAATTGTTAAATATAAAAACCTTGAAATAATGACCATGCCTGCATGGAAAATGATATTCCAGAGCTTGCCCGATCGCAGTTTCACCAGGCCGGTCCGTTCCAGCAGCAGATCCGTGCCGATGGAGCCCGTGAACATCGTCAGTTTCGGCATCAGTCCACTTTTTGACGAATTTAGGACGAGGAAAATGGACCGAATCAAACTATAGATTGGTACGATTATGTAATGCTCCCGCCATGAGTGGTGGAACCCCCGTCCAAACCTGACTTTCCTGTTGACTGCAGATATATAGAGCAAGGTAACACCAATTACTTCTGTTGACAGGTATTGTGCGATCACCAGCGCCCATTCTTTTTTCGCGTTCAGCACTTTGTAAAACCAGTCGCTGACATAAAAATAGATATTCATGAAAAAGACTGTATAGTAAGGCTTCCACCAATACGCTTTATATAATTTTAAATGCAGGAAATACCGTTCAATCCCATAATAAATCAGCGTGCTGCCGAGTTTCCAGTACCGATTCTTTTGGTACAGTGTCAGGAGGGTTGCAGTAATTGGGACATATAATGCCTGGGAAAAAATAGCTCCAAGAATTTGGTCATGCACTCGCTTTTTAAGGATATATGGTTTATATGAATACCCTTTGAACAGGTTAAGGACCGGATACTCAAATAAATATGCCATACCGATATTGGAGAGCAGAAGAACCCATATATTCTTTTGACGGCTTCGTTTTGCGAATATGAAGAAAATCAGAACATGAGCCACTGCTAGCAGCAGAAAGGGAATGGAGTTCTTTTTAACGAGCCTTTTTATTCTCATGACATACTCCACCTTTTCAGGGATGTAGTTATAATGTCCGCATATTCTTTGAAATTATTTACGGTTCACTTTTATCATGACTACTGTAAAGACACATGGTAATATAAAGAAGCATCGCAATTATTATGTTAAAACTAACAATTTTAGGGAAACTATTTGTATCGTTGCAATGGTTTAGGAGGGTTATATGAAAAAGACACAGGAGATTTCTGAAAAAAAGCTGCTCGGCATTGCCGGGCTGGGCTGGATGTTCGATGCGATGGATGTGGGGATCTTGTCCTTTATCATCGCCGCATTGCAGGTCGACTGGAATTTGACGGGTAAGGAAATGGGCTGGATCGGCAGCGTGAACTCAATCGGTATGGCTGTCGGTGCATTTGTATTTGGCTTGCTTGCTGACCGGATTGGCCGGAAAAATGTCTTCATCATTACGTTATTGCTTTTCTCGGTAGGTAGCGGGATTTCCGCAATGGCAACAACTCTGTCGTTCTTTTTATTGCTAAGGTTTTTTATTGGAATGGGACTTGGCGGAGAGCTTCCGGTTGCATCTACTCTTGTTTCGGAGAGTGTGCCTGCTGAAAAACGGGGGCGTGTCGTCGTCCTTCTCGAGAGCTTCTGGGCTGCAGGTTGGCTTGTCGCAGCTTTAATCTCATACTTTATCATTCCAAAATTCGGCTGGCAAATGGCGTTAATTCTTAGTGCCCTGCCGGCATTTTATGCGCTGTACCTTCGTATAAATCTGCCGGATTCACCAAGGTACCTGGCAGTTTCCAAGAAGGAAAGACTGACAATGAAGGAAAGCATTGCTGAGGTCTGGTCAAGGGAACACTTCAGGAAAACGGCGATGCTCTGGATTTTATGGTTCAGCGTGGTATTTTCCTATTATGGAATGTTCCTCTGGCTGCCGAGCGTGATGGTCATGAAAGGCTTCACCTTGATCAAGAGCTTCCAATATGTATTGATCATGACCCTGGCACAGCTACCAGGATATTTCACAGCCGCGTGGCTAATTGAAAGAGCAGGGAGGAAGTTCGTGCTGGTTGTCTATTTAATAGGAACAGCACTGAGCGCCTATTTCTTCGGAACGGCAGACACGCTTGCATTGCTGATCACTGCGGGTGTTCTGCTGTCATTCTTCAACCTGGGTGCGTGGGGAGCGTTATACGCTTATACACCAGAACAATATCCAACAACAATCCGCGGATCCGGTGCAGGAATGGCTGCATCCTTTGGCCGAATCGGCGGGATAATCGGACCACTGATGGTTCCGTATTTATCAGCGCAAAATCTATCCATCACTGCCATCTTCACGGTTTTCTGTATAGCCATTCTGATTGGTGCTGCCGCAGTATTCTTCTGGGGTACGGAAACGAAGCAGAAGGAACTTGCGTAATGAAAAAATCGTCCGCCTATTAGGCGGACGATTTTTAGTTCTTATTAAATTGGTTCCAAAGACTTAGGTGTTAAGTCCTTATTAGTATTAAAGGAAGAAAAATTAAGTTTGAATATAGTAATATATTCTCTTATTTCTGAAAATTTAGCATGTTAAGATTTTTATAGTTATTTCGTAGGACGAAGGGAGAAAAAAAGATGAAATCGAAAATACTATCGATCTTAACAACAGGAGCATTGGCTCTTTCACTGGTTGCACCAGTAACAGCTGTACCAGAGGCTGAGGCCGCTACAACAGCAAAATGGGATATTGAACGATATGGGGACAGGGTTGACATTGACAGCCGTTTGGACCAGCTTTCAAAGGACGAGGATTTCTTGAAGAAAGCAGAGCAATCCATCAAGGAACAGGCAAAGGGCATCCAGCTTGATGAAACAGCTGGATCAGAAAGCGGTGCTGCCGACAGCCATTTTACCTACGATGGCGGAACGAAAAAGTTTTTGGACAGAAATTTGAAGTTTAAAGACTTTACACTACGAAGTGTCGGAGAAAATGTCGAGATTTGGGTAGCAAACAATCTTGCATTTCCTGAGGGCGACCCAAGACCTGCGCATGTAGTGACCCAGGAGCAGGTCGATAAGCTGCGCGAGGAGTTTGACAGCAATATTTACCCTAAGGCAACGGAATTCTTTGGAACTCCAGACCATCATGATGGATCACATTCTCCGTTGATTGAATGGGGCTATTTCCCTGAGGGATACTATGAAACTAGCGATAAAGTCGTCATGCTGGTAGATAATGTTCAAGATGATAACTACAACGATCCAAACTATCCATTCTTCGTTGCCGGCTTCTTCTGGCAGACTCTAGAAAACTACATGGATCGCAATATCATCACAATCGACACAAACAGCTGGGAAACCCGATTGGAAAGCACATTCTTTGGAACAACAATCCATGAATTGCAGCACTTAATCCATGCCGATAATGACGCTGCTGAAGAAACATGGATCAATGAAGGGATGTCCACTTTCTCAGAATACCTTGGTGGATATGGACACGATGATCGTTCTATCAACTTCTATCTTGACCATCCGGAAAATTCCCTAGTGAACTGGGATGATCATCGTACAGCAACAACTGGTCCAGAAACGATTGCAGATTATGGACAAGTATATCTTTTCACGCTTTATATGAACGATAAATATGGAAAAGAGTTTATCCGGGACCTTGCTACAAGTGATGTAATCGGCATTGACGGGGTAAACAAAACGCTTGCGAAGCATGGTTATACAGAAGACTTCACACAGGTATATCAAAATTTCATCACAGCACTTGCACTAGACAGCAACCAGCCTGGAGAAGGTGTCTATAACTTTGACAGCATCGACCTTCGTAATCTTACAGTTGACAACGAAGGTACTAAGCGTGGCTATACAGTGGATTATCAAGGCGCACTTGAATTTGAAAAAGATGGCATTCCAGCATGGGGCGGAGATTTCAAACAGCTTGACTTCGAGGACAAAATCGATGGCATTTCCTTTGATGGTGTCGACTTCCTACCAACATTATGGGAAGCAGTAGCAGATCCAACAGATGAAACGAACCGTGTGCTTTGGGGCAACAAGGGTGATGAAGCAGACAATACATTGATTTTTGAAGCAGATCTTTCAAATGTCACAAACGCTACTTTGAACTTCGATCAATATCTTGATATCGAAGAGCACTGGGATTTCGGTGTAGTCCAAGTTTCAACTGACGGCGGGCAGACATGGACAAGTCTTACTAATGAAAATACTACTTCAGATGTAGTCGAAGAGGGTTATCCAAAAATCAAGGAAAACGTGCCAGGGTTCACCGGAAACGTAAAAGAATGGACAAATGAAACTTTTGATTTAAGCGGATATGCAGGACAGAAGGTTCTTGTATCTTTCCGTTACCTGACTGACTGGGGCTATAATGACTCTGGCTGGTTCATTGATAACGTCTCTATTCCGGAAATTGGCTTCAGCCAGGACGGTTCATCTACGGATGCGTTCACGTCAATGAATGAGATTTTAGGCAAGTACGTTGAGTACACAGTGACTTTCATCAATGAAAAACAGGCTGCTGGCAAAAAGCCAGTTTACAAGGTAGTGACGGTCGATCCGTTCAATGTAACTGAAGAGGATGCACTCCAGCTGAGACAGTTATTCAAGGATGGCAAGAACTATATGATCACAAGTTATGCGGCACCAGCTGATGATAAGAACCCGGTAGACTTCAGCTATGAAGTTCAATTACGAGAAAAGGAATTAAAAAAGTAAAGTGAAAGCTTCGGCCATATCATATGGCCGAAGCTTTTTATCTGGTTCCAGGTCTGAATATAGTGCGATCAAGACTTGAATTAGTATCACGCCTTGACGTGCTTAAACACATTCACCAAGAACAGTATGCCTCCAACAACGATGACCAGTGATCCAAGGATGGCGAAGACGGTGAAAATGACTCCCCCTATCAACATGGATAATGTGATCCCACCTTGCATGACGGGCACCCCGATGTTATGCAGCCAGAAATGCGTAGAGGCGAGCTTGCTGTTTCCTGCTGCAGGAAAAAGATAATAAATGATCCCGAACAGGGCCATTGATACCCAGCCAAGCAGATTTAAATGGGCATGCACCGAGGTAAGTGTGAAGTCATGTGCGATCCCCATAACAATTCCTAGAATAATAGCAATGACAAAATAGACCGCAGCAACCTTTAAAAATCGTATGCTCATTTTGTTTCCTCTTTCCTTTGTTTAGTTCTTTTAGATTATATTAGTTTTCTGAAAATATATAACATATGTACTAACTAAATAGGTGTAAAAGTTTATTGACGGATAATAATAGTAAAATAATAATAAGTTCAGGATGACACAAAAATATCACCTTTGGTTTTGTCATTTTTACGGAAATTCATGATATAATAGTGCAAACGTTTGTACAACTGCTAAAGGAGATAAAAGCTATGAAAAGATTATTTGGGATTGATAGCTGGAAGATCGTCGAAACGGACTTGCATAGAGAAGATTTCCGCCTTGCAGAAAGCATCACAAGTCTCGGAAATGGCCATATGGGCATGCGCGGAAACTTTGAAGAAACATATACTGGAGACTTTCATCGCGGTTCATATATTGCAGGCGTTTGGTTTCCAGATAAGACACGTGTAGGATGGTGGAAAAATGGGTATCCGCACTATTTTGGCAAGGTCATTAACTCAACGAACTTTATCGGCATAAAAGTATTCGTTGACGAAGAGGAACTTGACCTTAGTAAAGCAGAAGTGAAAGATTACTACCGTGAACTTGATATGCAGCATGGTGTCTTGACACGCTGTTTTACAGTCGTCCATAACGGCAAGGAAACTGAAGTGGAAGCAATTCGATTCTTGTCAGTTGCTGATAAAGAACTGGCTGCGATCAAGTATTCAGTTACTGCCAAGAACTATAATGGAAACGTTACCTTTGTTCCTTATCTTGATGGAGACGTGCGCAACGAAGATTCCAACTATGATGAAGACTTCTGGTATGAAATTAGCAGGGATTCTTCAGAACATAATGGCAGTCTTGTAATGAAAACGAAAGACAATCCATTTGGTACCCCAACGTTCCAGGTTGCGACAACTATGCAAACGGTTGTCGAAGGAAATGTAGCTAAGGTCGAAGTCAATGAAAAAGAAGAATACGTAGAAAATGTGATTGAAGTTAAGGCTGAGCAGGGACAAACTGTAACCCTTTACAAGTATATTGCTGTAACAACAGATCGTGACTATGAAGCTGGCGAGCTTGTTTCTAAAGGCCGTGACGTCCTAGGTCGTTCTGTTGAAAAAGGCTTTGATCAGCTATTGGAAGAGCACAGAAATGGCTGGCTAAGCCGCTGGGAAATCGCTGATGTAGAAATCTCCGGTGATGACTCTGCGCAGCAGGGAATCCGTTTCAACTTGTTCCAGCTGTTCTCTACTTATTATGGAGAAGATTCGCGTTTGAACATTGGACCTAAAGGTTTTACAGGTGAAAAGTACGGCGGTGCGACATACTGGGATACAGAAGCTTACGCAATTCCGTTATACTTGTCTACTGCAGAATCAGAGGTTGCACGCAACCTGTTGATTTACCGCCACAACCAGCTTGATGGCGCATACCACAACGCGAAGCAGCAGGGACTTAACGGTGCACTTTACCCAATGGTTACTTTTACAGGCGTCGAGTGCCACAATGAGTGGGAAATCACGTTTGAAGAGATCCACCGTAACGGCGCAATTGCTTACGCGATTTATAACTATGTGAACTATACTGGAGATCAAGATTATCTTCATGAATATGGAATCGATGTGCTTGCCGGCATCTCCCGGTTCTGGGCAGACCGCGTCCACTTCAATAAGTCCAAGAACGTCTACATGATGCACGGCGTAACAGGACCGAACGAATACGAAAACAATGTCAACAACAACTGGTATACAAACCGTATCGCTGTCTGGACGTTGCGCTACACGCTTGAAGTCATCGAATCCTTGAAGCAAAATGGCCATGAGGCGCGCCTTGCAGGCCTTGAATTCTCAGATGATGAGCTTGCGAAATGGCAGGATATCATTGAAAAAATGTACTTCCCGTACGATGAAGAAAAAGGTGTATTCGTCCAGCACGATACATTCCTTGATAAAGACCTGATGACTGTTGACGAGCTTTCAGCTGAAGACCGCCCGATCAACCAGAACTGGTCATGGGATAAAATCCTGCGCAGCTGCTTCATCAAACAGGCAGATGTTCTTCAAGGCTTGTACTTTTTCAATCACGAGTTTACAGAAGAAGAGAAGCGCCGCAACTTCGAATTCTATGAGCCTATGACAGTCCATGAGTCATCACTGTCTCCAAGTATCCACGCAGTCCTTGCTGCAGAGCTTGGCATGGAAGAGAAGGCATACGAAATGTACAACCGCACGGCGCGCCTTGATCTTGATAACTACAATAACGATACAGAAGACGGCCTGCACATCACAAGCATGACAGGTGCATGGCTGGGCATCGTCCAGGGCTTCGCGGGCATGCGTACGGCTGAAGGCACACTATCTTTTGCGCCGTTCATCCCTAAAGCATGGAACCAGTACAGCTTCAACATCATCTACCGCGACCACTACATCAAGGTAGAAGTGAACCAGGAAAACGTCGTCCTCACACAGCAAGGACCAGAACTTGCAATGAAGCTTTACGGCGAGGAAATCACAATTCCAGCAGAAGGCGAACTAACTGTAAAATTGAAATAAAGATACTGAGAGATCTTTGGGGCAGCCTGAAGGTCTCTCTCAATAATGCGGCCGCGCGGTACTATATGGCGGCATAAATGGACATTTTGGAGTGAATGGATTCGAAATGTCTAATAACCAGGCTTTAAAGGACATTTTGAAGAGCAGTTGGATCTGAAATGTCCAAGAACCAGGTTTTAAAGGACATTTTGAAGAGCGAATGGATCTGAAATGTCTAAGAACCAGGTTTTAATAGACATTTTGAAGAGCGAATGGATCTGAAATGTCTAAGAACCAGGTATTAATAAACACTTTAAAGCATCAATGAAGTCAAATGTCTAAAAACATAACAAACAATGTGTATCGTGAAGTTATGATAACGATTCATGAAAGGAGTTTAATCATGACAAGACCACTAAATGCGTTTATCTTTGACCTTGATGGCGTCATTACTGATACAGCTGAATATCATTTTTTAGCGTGGAAAGCACTGGCTGAGGATTTGGGCATTACTTTTACCCGCGAGGACAACGAGGAGCTGAAGGGTGTTTCCCGAATGGACTCCCTTGAGAAAATCCTTGAGCTGGGCGGCCGTACGGGGGACTTCACGGCTGAGGAAAAAGATGCATTGGCTGATAAGAAAAATGATCATTACCTTACCCTGATTCAAAACATCACTCCAGCTGACCTTTTGCCGGCGATCAAAGAGCTGATTACGGATATTAAAGCAAAGGGACTCAAGCTGGGCATGGCATCTGCAAGCAAGAACGCGTTCACTGTGATGGAGTCACTTGGTATGAAATCTGAGTTCGATATCATCGTCGATGCGAAGACCGTCGTGAACGGCAAGCCGCATCCGGAAGTTTTCTTGCGCGCAACGGAAATGCTTGGTGTTGAGCCAGAAGCATGCATTGGTGTCGAGGATGCAGCGGCAGGGGTACAGGCGATTAAATCAGCAGGAATGTTCGCTGTAGCTGTGGGGCCAAAGGAAAGCTTCAAGAATGCTGATATTGTCTATGCCAGCACAGCTGAGCTTTCATTAGAGAAAATTTTAGAAGTATTTAACTCATAATAGTTGTGGAACCCGGTCGTGAATGTGCGGCTGGGTTTTTACTTTTTTTGGATAAACGGGAGATTATTTGGGTTGAGTGAGAGGTTACCTGCTTCTATCGTGAGATTAACTGTACTGAGCGAGAGATTATTTTTATTCAGCATAAAAAAAGCGATCACTCTGGGAGTGACCGCTGCAATTCATGGTAAAAAACATCTGGTTCGTCGACATTCAGGACGATTCGGCTCGCTTTTCGTCTCAAGCCATAGATAAAGTGGATATCTTGCGGCTCATATAGGAGGATTTCAAACATCGGCTTTTCCTGGATCAAATCAGGCACCCTGGCATCAAAAAGCCCTCTTTGCTCTTTTCTGCTGAATTTTTCCGGTCCTTCGTAATATTTGATTTCCTTGATATTGCTCAATGGCAGGTGCATCGAACTTGAAAACCCTGTCTGCAATAACAAATGGTCCGCTGTTAGCAAGAATGGGGTAAGGCGGGTGGCCTGAAGCTCGGCCAGCATGAACAGAATGCCGTATATGTTCAAAATCAGCAGAATATAGGAAACAACTGGATTCCAGCTATGCAGGAAGTAATGCAGTCCAACCGATTCAATCGCGATAGCATGGATGATCATGATGTAGACAGCATTCACACTTGTTTTTTTATGATAGGTAAAAGCCATGCCGTAATCGATCTGAACTTTCTTTTTCCAGGAGAAGAGAGCGTAATGGAACATGGAAAATTCAGTGACAAGGATTCTGGCTGCAGTATTATCTGGCAGGCTTTTTTCTACAGCTTTTCGAATGTTGAAAAGAAAGAATGAGTTTCGGCCGGCCAGGGTTTTATACTCTTTAAGCAGTTTTGGAAGTCTGGTGATGACGGTGTAGGCTATATAGAGTTCAACCAGCAGGAATGCGCCTTCCGTAACTAATAAAAGATAGGGAAGGAAGGGGTAATCTGATAGATGCTGATTCGGCACGATGAAGTAGGCGGCAGCAAATCCAGCAAATATGACGATTCCCATATACTTTAGTGAATATCTTTTGCGAATGATCATGAAATAAGTCAAGAGAGGCAAAATGATCAGCAGGTCCAGCAGTGAACCGATGACAGCACCCTCTGGTACTGGCCCGAACACCGGTGTACGGTAAAGAATGAAATTCGTAGACAGAATCAAAGAGGCTAAAACTACATATAGCAGTATTTTTGGTTTTTTCGCGACAGTATTTGTCATTATTATCCACCTCACTTTTATTATAACTGATATCATAGTGCTTAAGTAGTAATTTAAAGGTGTTCGACAAAACTAGTGTTTGTAAAAATATTAAGAAAATTAATCAAGAAAATGGTTCCCGGAATTAACCGGATTACACCACCTTTAAAAAGGGAAACATGCTATTATGATACTTTTTAAAAAGGCGGTGGATCGGTATGTATGATTGCCTTATAGTTGGAGGCGGGATCGCCGGGCTCCAGGCGGCGATTCAGCTTGGGCGATACGACCATAATGTGATGGTTTTGGATTCAGGTGATGGCCGGTCGGCGATTTGCCAGAGCTATCATAATATCCTTGGCTATCCGGATGGAGTAAGCGGACCTTACTTAAGAGAAGTCGGCCGTAAGCAAGCGGCGCAATATGGTGTAGAATTCGTTATTGGCAAGGCTGAGAGTGCCGAAAAGATGGGGGATGAATTTGAAGTCAAGGCAGAGAGCGGGGACACATACAAGGCGAAGACATTGCTTCTGGCCACGGGCGTCATGGATCGGATTCCGCCATTTCCGGAGCTGATGCCTACGCTTGGCATCAGTGTGTATATATGTCCGGATTGCGATGGCCATGAAGTGAAAGACAAGTCCACCATCGTAATGGGTTCTGGCAACCCTGGTGCGAACATGGCGCTGACCCTGAACTATTTTACAGATAAACTCACGTATGTGAATCATGAAAATAAAGAAGTCGATAGGGAAAAAATTGCAGCTATGAAGGATAACGGCATTAAGTATGTCGAAGGGCCGATTGAAAAAGTGCTGGCAGACGGACCTGACTTCAGGGGAGTTGAGCTCGAAAACGGCGACAAGCTGACTTCAGAACGCGGCTTCATGGCCTTCGGCGGGAATGAAGTGAAATCGCAGCTCGCACAGCAGCTTGGCGTCGATCTTCATAAAAACAAGCATGTATTAGTCGACCCGCGAACCAAAATGACCAATGTCGAGAACGTCTGGGCCGCTGGGGACCTTGTCGCCCATTCCGAGCAAACGACAATTGCCATGGGAGACGGCATGCAGGCCAGCATCTGGATCCATAAGACACTTTTAGCGGATAAGGGGTAGTAGTCGTAGGGAAATCCCTCATCAGTAGGGTTTTATTCCTCGTTGGAATTATTTATTCCTGGTTAGGCGCAATTTACTCCCGGTTGATAGCGACTTAATCCCTGTTGGGAGTGAAATAATCCCTGTTGATAACAATATAATTCCTGTTGGGAAATTATATTCCCTATGGGCATAATGAAAGCCGCCACTCATTTTGCAGTGGCGGCTTTCTCCTATTCTAGATCCACTTTTTTCAGCGGCAGTTCAGCAGGACCTTCAATTACGTCTCCCTTGTATGAGAAACGGGAGCCGTGGCATGGGCAGTCCCATGAGCGTTCACCGTTATTCCATTCGAGCTCACATCCCATATGGGTACAGGTAGTATCGACCACGTGAAGCTGGCCGTTTTCATCGCGATAGGCGCCAGCACGTTTGCCGTTCACAGTTACGGCTGCGCCCTCATCATTATCAAGCGAAGTTGCCTGGGTAGAAGGGCGTTCCAGCTTCCCTTTCACGAGCATCTTGGCAACATGGGTGTTCGTGGATACGAATTTCTTTAACTCAGGGTCTGCATGGAATCTTTGTGGGTCAAACACTTCCTTGTATGGGTTTTCCTTCTTCAGAATTTGGTCGCTCAACATAATGGCGGCATTGATTCCATTTGACATTCCCCATTTCCGGTAGCCAGTCGCGACATATATATTATCTGTAGTCGTTGAGTATTGGCCGACAAACGGAATTTTATCGAAAGGAATAGGGTCCTGTGCGGACCATCTGAACGGAATCTCCTTTACGCCGAATGTTTGGTGGGCGAATGCCTCGAGTGCTTCATAGTATTGGTGCGTATTCGTTTTATGGCCGACTTTATGGCTGTCGCCGCCAAACAGGACGATTTTTTCACCGTTCCAGTCCGTATAGCGGAGCGAGCGGGTAGGCTGTTCGGCGTTGATGAACATGCCCCCAGGGAATTCTTTTTCTGTTTTGACAGCCAGCAAATACGATCTTTCCGGTGTCATCCTTGAAAAATAAAAACCTTTTAAGTCATAGAAAGGATAGTGCGTGCTGACAATCATCTGTTTGCAGTGCACTTTATGACCACCGCGGGTTGTAACGACAGGCTCGGAGCCTTCTTCCATATCAACCGCAGTAGTATTTTCGAAAATTTGTCCTCCCATTTCAGTAAAACGCTCAACCAGATGCCTTAAAAATTTGAGCGGGTGGAACTGGGCCTGGTTGCGCATCACAATTCCGGCTTTCGATTCCACAGGCAGAGGGACTTCAGAAACATACTCGCTGCCATTTACTCCGAGTTTTTCGTAAGCCTTGAATTCCGTCAGGAGCTTTTCCAATTCTTTTTCGGAATTCGTGTAGATATAAGCATCCTCTTCCGAAAAATCACAGTCAATCTGCTGTTCTTTTACAAGGTTTTTAACAAATTGCACCGCGTCATAGTTGGCCTGATAGTAAAGTCGTGCCTTATCCTCGCCATGATGGTTGATTAGTTCATCATAAACCACGCCGTGTTGTGCGGTCAGCTTTGCGGTTGTGTGCCCGGTGGTTCCGTTCAATATTGAACCGGCTTCAATTACGGCAACCTTAACCCCGCCCTTGGCCAGCAAATAGGCAGAGGTCAAACCGGTAATTCCACCGCCAATGACAGCCACATCGACCTTCAAATCCTCCTGCAGCTTAGGAAATGTAGGCAGTTCTGCGGTCTTACGCCAGTACGGTTCAGGGAATCGAGGCAGCTTTGAAGTATAGTCGTTCATCTAATTTCCTCCTTGAAAAATCTTCATAATAACTAATTTTTCCTTCATTGGTGAAATTCATGCCTTTTTTTCCTATTACCCGTTAATAATGGGAATGAACAAGTTTTTACCAAATTGAGCGGATTGGATAAGATTGTGATGTCTGCATGATAAAATGAAATGTATCAATGATTGGAGGGCCAATATGGAAATCACAGTTGTCGGGACAGGCTATGTTGGCCTTGTCACGGGAGTTTGTTTTGCTGAAGTTGGTTACAATGTGACCTGTTTTGATATAGATGAACAAAAAATCAGTACTCTTTCAAAAGGTAGATGCCCGATTTATGAACCGGGACTTGAAGAGATGCTGAAAAAGAATCTGGAAGAAGGAAGGCTTCATTTTACAGCTGACTTAAAATCGGCCTTCGCAACGATGGACTTTATTTTTATCACAGTTGGGACGCCTGAAAACGAGGATGGCTCGGCAAATCTTGGCTATTTAGAAGCGGCGGTTGCTGATATCGGCGCCAGTTTAACCAGGAATGCAGTCATTGTCATTAAAAGCACCGTACCGGTCGGGACAAACGAGCGGATTTATCAGATGCTTAAGGAAATCATCCCGGACCATATTCAAGTAAAAGTCGTTTCAAATCCTGAATTTTTGCGTGAAGGCTCTGGCATTCTTGATACGTTCCATGCTGACCGGATCGTCATCGGTACGGATGACCGTGAAGCGGGCAGTGCGGTTGCGAGTATTTATGAACCTTTTGGCAGGCCGAATATCCAGACAGATATCCGCAGTGCAGAGCTCATCAAATATGCTTCTAATGCGTTTCTGGCGACGAAAATCAGTTTTATCAACGAGGTTGCCAACCTGTGTGAGCACACAGGTGCAAATATTGAAGATGTGGCAAAAGGAATGGGTATGGACGAGCGGATCGGCAGCCAATTTTTAAAAGCGGGGATTGGCTATGGCGGTTCATGCTTCCCGAAGGATACAAAGGCCCTTGAAAAGCTTACAGATTACTATAATTATGATTTTAAAATCCTTCGGTCCGTGATTGAGGTGAACAGCAGGCAAAAGCAGCAGCTATTTTTAAAAGCGAAAGAGATGTTTGGCAGTCTGCAAGGGAAGAGGACGGCGGTGCTGGGCCTGGCGTTCAAGCCTCATACTGATGACATCCGTGAGGCACCTGCAATTGAGCTGATCGCCCAGCTTTTTGAAGAACAGGCTGACATTTCGGTGTATGACCCGGCTGCCGTTGGAAAAGTAGAAGAGTTATTCGGAAGCCGGCTGTATTACGCTGACTCCGTGGATATGGCGATTAAAGGAGCGGATGTTGTCTTCATCATGACCGAGTGGCCGCAAATCACTCAATATGATTTGGGACGTTACCCATTACTCATGCGAGAACCGGTTCTATTTGACGGAAGGAACTGCTATGACTTGGCCGAGGCGGAGGCTGCTGGCCTAACGTATATTTCTGTCGGCAGGAGAGCTGTTAACATGAATCAGAAGCTGGAAAACTTGGGATTTCAAGTGTAAGCCAGAAGAGACTGGGATTGAATCGCCTTGCTACCATAAGGTAAAATTATCCTAAAACCCCTCATTATTAGGAGGAACCAGGATGGCGAAGGTTAAAACGAACGCAATGAGGATTCTTGATACGCAGAAGGTGCCGTATGAAATCCTAACTTATGACTCGAAGGATGGCAAGATTGACGGTGTTGCTGTTGCTGGTAAAATTGGCCGCGACCCGGCACAGGTCTACAAAACGCTTGTTGTTGTAGGCGCCAGCAAGGATTTATATGTTTTTGTTATCCCGGTAGAAGCGGAGCTGGATATGAAAAAGGCTGCGAGGGAAGCTGGGGAAAAGAGTGTAGAGATGCTTCCAGTCAAGGACATCCAGAAATATACCGGCTACATCCGCGGCGGCTGTTCGCCGGTTGGCATGAAGAAGAACTATCCTACTTTTTTGGATGAGAGCGCCCAGGAGCTTGAAACCATCATCGTCAGTGCAGGGAAAATCGGTTTCCAGGTCGAATTGGCACCGGACCAGCTTTTAAATATTTTAAGAGGAAAATATGGTCAATTAACGAAATAGTCAAACCACAGCTTCAATAGCTGTGGTTTTTTTCTAGCTTTTTTAGGGGTAAGCCAGATAACGGAAAGATTTCATTACTAATTTTCATTAAAAACATCACTTCCCCGGGAAATAGTTCTCAAAATAGACAAAATCAAGATGGTGTCTGGGCATTCACCCAGAACAAATCACCTGCATATAGTAAGGAGGAAGCGAAAACTTGCCGTTTATCAGAACGGTTGGAGGGAGTGCGATTAAATGTCAGGAAAAATCCTGAACTTTTTTGCCGGCGGCAACACGGCACGCGGTTTTTACAGCTTATATGATTCCAGCTTGCAGGGCTTGTCACGGCTATTCATATTAAAGGGCGGACCAGGAACAGGAAAATCCTCGCTAATGAAAAAGATCGGCAATGAATGGCTTGAAAAAGGCTATGATGTTCAATTCCTGTATTGCTCATCAGACAACAAGTCAATCGATGGTGTGTTAATTCCCAAATTGAATGCCGGGATCGTTGACGGAACTGCGCCGCACGTCATCGAACCGAAGGCGCCTGGAGCGGTTGAGGAGTATGTCAATCTGGGCGAAGCGTGGAATTCCGGAAAGCTTCAGGAGCACAAGGAAACAATTCTGCAGCTTAGTGAAAAAATCAGTGAGGCTTTCAATTCTGCTTACAGCCTTTTTGCCGAAGCGTTGAGAATTCATGACGAGTGGGAAAAAATCTATATTGAAAACATGGATTTTGAAAAAGCGAATGTGCTGACGAACAAATTGATTGAGAGGTTCTTCGGAGACAGTACATCTACAAAAGGCAGCGGGAGGGTGTACGACCGATTCCTTGGTGCGGCCACTCCGGTTGGAGCAGTCGACTTTGTTCCAAATTTGACTGAAACAGTAGGCAAGAGGTACTTCATCAAAGGCCGCCCAGGCTCCGGAAAGTCCACCATGCTGAAAAAACTGGCCGCCGAAGCAAAGTCGCGTGGATATGACGTTGAAGTCTATCATTGCGGATTTGATCCTCACAGCCTGGATATGGTCATTGTTCGTGAGCTCGACTTTGCGATCTTCGACAGCACCGCTCCGCACGAGTATTTTCCGGAAAGAGAGACAGATGAAATCATCGATATGTATACAGAGTTGATTACTCCTGGTACAGATGAAAAATACGAAGCCGAAATTGAGGATGTTGGCGGAAGGTATAAAGCGAAGATGAACGAAGCAATTGCCTCTTTAGCGCATGCAAAGGAGCTTCGCGACCAATTGGAGGCAATCTACATCTAAGCCATGGATTTTGCAAAGGTAGACGAGATCACTGTCCAGCTGCAAAAAGAAATTGAAAGCCTGAGTGCCGACTAGCACCTAATTGGGCGTATTGCATACATTACAAGGAAGACTTTTAGAGAGGGGATATGAGTTTGTATTATAATAACTTCTACCCATATGGACCAAATCAGCAATTTGAAGACGATTATGGATTCTATGAGAATGAATTTAACCAGCAGGGAGATATGAGGACATTTGGTGGATTCCCGGGAGGTCCAGGCGGATTTCCAGGTGGTCCGGGTGGCTTCCCAGGAGGACCAGGAGGTTCACCAGGCGGGGGCCAAGGTGGAGGTCCGCCATCATCCCCACCGCCAGCATATGTGCCGCAAGAACAGGCAACGGCATTTGCAGTAGACCCAGGCGGAATCAGAAGATGCATGTTCCGCTACACATACGTCTGGCTGATCGATGGCAGAAGCTTCTGGTTCTATCCAGTCTTCCTCGGCAGAAACTCCATTGCCGGCTGGAGATGGAGCCGCCGCCGAGGATGGGTTTACTACGGAATGGATCTGAGACAGATTCGGTCTTTCCAGTGCTAGGAACACATCCTTTTAAAAGAGAAGTATGCTGCTTCTCTTTTTTGCTGGAGAAAATCAGTGGTTTTTTCCAGTTCGCGGAATTAACGTAGAAATTCGCGGAATTAATGTGCATTTTCGCGGAAATGTGGTCTGATTTCGCGGAATTCCACCTCATTTTCGCGGAATTATCAAACCATGAAAAAACCGGCTGGCATTTCGCCATCCGGTTTTTATCTTTTCGGTTATATTAAAATCGATTCACTTTCATTTTGGGACTAAAAAATGATATGCGCAACCAGTACAACGATTGGCAATGTCACAAGTGTACGCTGCAGGAAGATAATGAACAATTCCCCGAAGCTGACAGGGATTTTTGAACCCAGCAGCAGGCCGCCGACCTCTGACATATAGATTAGCTGTGTGACGGAAACAGACGCAATGATGAACCTTGTCATCGGGCTTGCGATATCAGCACCGATTACGGAAGGAAGGAACATGTCCGCAAAGCCGACAATCAATGTCTCTGAAGCAGCCTTCGCTTCAGGAACCTGCATTAGCTCCAACAGCGGAATGAACGGCATCCCTAGCCATTGAAATACTGGTGTATATTCAGCGACAATCAGCGCCAGTGTTCCAAGCGCCATGACGATCGGCGCAACACCCATCCACATATCAAGGATATTGCGGATACCGGCAAGGAAGAAATCTTTAAAGCTCTTATTGCTGCTTGCTTTATCGACAGCCTGTGCCATACCCCAGGAGAAAGGTGTATATCCATCAGGAATGTTCTCCTCAGAGTAGTCGTTGTTCTGCTCAACATAATACGTATCCTGCTTCCTTGAAAGAGGCGGGATTCTTGGAAGGATTATAGCCGCAACCACGCCAGCCAGTGTCACGGTTAAATAAAATGGAACAAACATATGGCCCAGGCCAACCTGAGAAATGACTACGAGACTGAATGTGATGGAGACAACAGAGAAAGTCGTCCCGATAACAGCGGCTTCTCGTCTTGTATAGTATCCTTCTTCATACTGTTTGCTTGTCAGGAGAACACCAATCGTGCCGTCGCCAAGCCATGATGTTAGAGTATCAATTGAAGAACGTCCAGGCAATGTGAAAATAGGACGCATGATCTTGGCCATCAATGTTCCGAACAATTCAAGAAGACCAAAGTTCAGCAATAAAGGCAGGAACAACCCTGCAAAAAGAAACACTGAGAAAAGGATTGGCAAAAGGTCGTTGAGCAGCAGTCCGCCTGTGTTAGGTGACCAAACTGCTTCCGGCCCTAATTGAAATAAAGTCATGACCGCAAAAATTGCTCCTAAAATCCTGGCAACAAGCCAGACAACTGGAACATCAAACAATGCTTTCAGAAAATGGTTACGGTTAAGAATTTCCGGTCTGATTGTTTTTATTAATAGTGTTCCGATCAGGGTCAGGACAATTATTACAGTCATGATTGCAGGCAATGAGCCGCCAAGCAAGTCCTGAAGCCATCCGGAAAGGACAGCGATCGGTATCGTTATTTCTCCGTTGTAGGAGATTGGTAACATAAAGAAAAATATTCCTATTAATGAGGGAATGATAAATGCTAATAAGTCCCCGGTAGATCTTGTTTTACGCAATGGTTTTTCCAAAATGATTTCACCCTTAAATACATATTTATAAGTCAAAAATTATTTTAATGCATAACCCCTGTTTTGCCAACACTTTTCTCGGTCCAATTCCTTCCTGTGTTATATTCTCCTAAAGCAAGCAAGCTAAACGCCAATCAGCCACCTTAATGTAAAATTCAATTTTTTCAGGAGGGATTCCTCCTATTAAGCGTGAATTCTTAATAGGACTATTACCTTATTTAACCGAGGAGAAGTAGAATGAAAGTAATTTTGGAAAAGATCAGACCAGATGAAAAGGAAGTACTGCGGAATCTTTATTCACTTTACCTGCATGAGTTGTCCGCTTATACAAATGGATTGCAGATCAGTGAGGATGGTAGCTTCGATTTTGATTCATTTTCACTTATATGGGAAAAAGACGGAGTCACGCCATACTTCATAATGGCCGATGAAAAACTGGCTGGATTTGTCCTGATTCTTGAAGCACCTTTCACGACAAAAGTAGATAAAGTAATCAATGACTTTTTTATATTGAATTCCTTCCGTGGAAAAGGAGTCGCCAAAGCAGCTGTATCAGAAATCTTTGCCGAAAATAAAGGCAGTTATTACATATCCCAGCTCGTTAATAATCAAACAGCAGTACACTTTTGGAAAAAGGTCTACAAGCAACTGGAAATAAACTTTGTAGAACAGTCGGAAGTTCAGGATGGGGAAGAGGTTGTATATCAGACTTTTGTTATTAGGTAGGTAACGTTAAATTCTCTTGATGTTGAATAGAATGTTATTTTTTCATATTTAGGATGTTGGTGCATTTATGCCGGGCCAGCGTGCAATTAAGAGGATGATTGAGCAATTAATCGGCATAAGCGTGCAATTAAGGAGGACGATGGTGCAATTAACCGGCATAAGCATGCAATTAAGGAGGATCACCGTGCAATTAACTGGCATAAGCGTACAATTATGAAAAATGACTGTCAAATTAACTGAAAATTTACTGAAGGCTTGCTTTTCCATTCAAGAGATCTGGTCACAAGTTTGTTAAAACAACATTGCACAAGAAAAGAGCCGTATTGAAAAAGGGAGTGCCATCATTAAATCGGCACTCCCTAAAAATTACTTCAAATATACTCTTGTTTCGTATGGCTTCAATGTGAATGACGTTCCTTTTTCCTCAACCTTGTAGTTGTTAAGCAGCAATTGGCTTGATTCAAGCGGGAATCCGTTGAATTCGAAGGCTGCTGGCTCGCTGGATAGGTTGGAAAGCACAACAGCCTGCTTGTCTTCCAATGTTCTTGTATAGGCATAAATTTGTCCATGATTTTCGAGAACTAAATCGTATGTGCCATAAGTGAATATGTCATTGGCCTTCTTCATCTCGATCATTTTTTTGTAAAAATGAAGGATGGAGTCAGGGTCATTTAGCTGATTTTCGACATTGACCTCTTTGTAGTTCGGATTCATTCCGAGCCAAGGTGTGCCTGTTGTGAACCCGGCATTTTCTGCATTTGACCATTGCATTGGCGTGCGCGAGTTGTCGCGGCTTGTTGCCCAGATGAAATCCATGATTTCTTCATGTGGTACTCCGTTTTCGCGACGGATTTTATAAAGGTTCTTGATTGCTACATCATTATAATCCTCTATGGAAGGGAACTGGACGTTAGTCATGCCGATTTCCTGTCCCTGATAGATGAAAGGCGTGCCCTGCATCAGGAAGTACATGGATGCCAGTGCTGTTGCACTTTCGCGCCAGTAATCCTTGTCATCACCCCATGTTGAAACGATACGTGCTTTATCATGGTTTTCAATGAATAACGCATTCCAGCCATGTCCTTCAAGACCTTTTTGCCAGCGGGTAAAAGTACTCTTCAATTTTGCCAGGTCAAGCGCCTTCTTTTCAGAATCCCACAAATCAAGATGTTCAAACTGGAAAACCATATTGAATTTACCTTGTTCCTCGCCAACCCAGAGATCGGCTTCTTCAATGCTGACGCCATTTGCTTCGCCGACTGTCATGATGTCGTACTTTGAGAACGTTTCTTCCTTCAGCTCTTCCAGGAAGGGCTGAATCCCATCGACATTCATATGCTTATCAAAAGAAGAAACATACTGCTGCCCTTCAGGGTTAGGCATGTCTTTCAGGCCGGCTTCTTTCTTGATATGGCTGATCGCATCGACGCGGAAACCATCGATCCCTTTGTCAAGCCACCAGTTGATCATATCGTATAACGCAGTACGGACATCTTTGTTTTCCCAGTTCAAATCTGGCTGTTTGCGGGAGAAGATGTGAAGGAAGTACTGACCTGTCTTTTCGTCATACTCCCAGGCAGATCCGCCAAAGATGCTTTCCCAGTTGTTTGGCTCAGCGCCGTCCTTGCCATCGCGCCAGATGTACCAGTCGCGTTTAGGGCTATCCTTGGATTCACGGGACTCGATGAACCATTGATGCTCATCGCTCGTATGGTTGATGACAAGATCGATGATCAACTTCATGCCGCGCTTATGCGTTTCAGCAAGCAGCTGGTCAAAGTCTTCCATCGTTCCGAACTCATCCATGATATCTTGATAATCACTGATATCATAACCATTATCGTCATTAGGAGATTTGTACATTGGACAAATCCAGATCACATCGATTCCTAAGTCCTTTAAGTAATCAAGTTTTGATATCATTCCTTGCAAATCACCGATGCCGTCACCATTGGAATCCATGAAGCTCCTTGGATATACCTGATAGGCAACAGCCTCTTTCCACCATGTGTGTTTCATGTGAACCCTCATTTCTTTGTATGTTCCTGATGTATCCCGTTATTTTACATTAGTCATTTTGCGCTGTCCAAGACTTACTTATGAATCGGACCGCATGATTTCCGTTCAACCATCCGTGCCGGGATTGTGATTCTTTTCGGCAATGTATCCGGATTTTTAATGATTTCTATTAAACAGTTAGCCGCTTCGAAACCTAACTGGAAGATGTCGATATTAACAGAAGTCAGTTGTGGCTTCATATGCTCCGCAAGCGGTACATCATTGAAGCTGACAATTGAGATCTCTTCAGGCACCTTGATATTCAATTCCTCGGAATAACTCATAAGCTCGATAGCGGTAAAATCATCTGCCACTACGAGGGCGGTAGGCGGCTCATGGGAGGAGAAGAACCTCGTGATGCCTTCTTTTCCTTCAGACTTTAAGCATTGCTCATGGATAATATACTTTTCGTCATATGGGAGGCCAGCTTCCTGAAGGGCTTGTTTATATCCCTCTAGGCGGTCAATTGTAAAAACTTGCTCTAAATTAACACCGATAAAAGCAATTTTTCGATGTCCCAGCTTGATCAAATAATCAGTAACCTGTTTGGTAATATAAATATTGTCATTATCCACATAGGTGATCCGCTCAGCGTTCATGCTCGGGCGGCCTATGACAGTAAACGGAAACTTATGCTCCAGCAAGTAGTTCATGATTTTATCATCCGTTTTCGAATACAAAAGGATGATGCCGTCAACTCTGCGGCCCTGCACCATCGAAATGACCTGCTGGAAAATCTCCTCATCCGTGATGCCAGTCGTTAAATAAACTCCAAATTGGTGTTCATGGGCCTTCATGCTGATTCCCCTGATGACCTCGGGGAAAAACGGATTTTGCAATGCCTGGGTAGCTGAATTGGGCATAACAATACCGATTGTCTCAGTACTCCTTACCACTAGGCTTCGTGCCTGGAAGTTCGGGTGGTATCCCAGTTTCTCCATCACTTTCCGTACACGCTTCTTCGTTCCTTCATTGATATGAGGGTGATCTGCTATCACCCTGGAAACGGTAGAAGGTGACACACCGGCTGCCTTCGCTACATCTTTGATTGTGACTGCCATTGGTCGTCTCTCCTATAGTTCGATTATTTTACCGAGCCTTCTGAAACTCCCTTGATGATTTGCTTTTGGAGGAAGAAGTAAATAATGATGACTGGAATGATTGCGATCGTCAGTCCTGCCAGTGCAAGATGCCATTGTTTAGTATATTCCCCAAAGAAGAAGAACATCTTAAGCGGAATTGTTTCCATTCCTTGCTGATTGATGACAAGGGAAGGAAGCAGGTAGTCATTCCAGATCCAGATGATGTTCAGGATTGCCACAGTAACAGAGACCGGTTTAAGCATCGGGAAAATGATATGCCAGAAAATCTGGAATCGGTTCGCGCCATCGATCGTTGCCGCTTCATCAAGCGATTTCGGTATTCCACTCAATGTTCCGTGGTAAAGGAAAATCGACAAGCTTGCCCCAAAACCAAGGTACATGAAGATCAGTCCGCCCCGGTTGAGCATTTCGAGTTTACCGAAAATCGACACTAAAGGAATCATTACGGATTGGAACGGGATGAGCATTGCCGCTACAAACAGCATGAAAATGATGCCGCTCGTTTTGCCTCCACGCCTTGACAGGGCATAGGCAGCCATTGATGAAAAAATGATGATAACGGCCACAGCCAATACCGTGATCAATACAGAGTTGAAGAAGGTTTTAATAAAATCTAAACGTTCGAAAGCAACTGTGTAATTCTCGAATGAAAAAACATCGGGCAGCTTTAGCGTATCTTCGAACATTTCTCGTTTCGTCTTGAAAGAGTTGACAATCATCAGGTAAAACGGGGATAGCCAGATCAGCGCAAGGATGATGCCGAGAATTTCAAGAATGATTCTGCTCTGCTTCTTCTTTTTCATTACATCTCGACCTCCCGTTTTTTATTGATATATACCTGTGTAAGCGAAATAGCCGCAACAATCAGGAAGAAAATGACCGCCTTTGCCTGTGCGAATGCCATCGCATTTTCCACAAATGCCGTTTTGAAAATTTCCATCGCGACCATCTGTGTCGAATTGTATGGTCCGCCGCCAGTGAGCGACAGGTTCTGGTCGTAAAGCTTGAATGAGTTGGAAAGGGTCAGGAACAAGCTGACGGTGAACGCAGGCATGACCAGCGGGAAGGTGACGTGATAAAAACGCTGGAAGCTGTTCGCTCCGTCAATTTCAGCTGCTTCAAGCAATTCCTGAGGCACCCCTTCAAGGAATGAAATATAGATGACCATGATGTAACCAGCCATCTGCCAGCTCATCAAGATCGCCATCGCCCAGAAGCCCGTTGTCTCAGTGGACAGCCAACCTTCTAAAGCTTCAACGCCAATCAGTTCACCGACGCTCGCGAATACCTTTGTAAAAATGAACTGCCAAATGAAGCCTAAAATTAAGCCGCCAATCAGGTTTGGCATGAAGAAAATCGTTCTCAGGATATTATTCGTTTTAAATTTTTGCGTGACAAGCAATGCAAGGGAAATGCCAAAGAAATTGATCAGGAACACAGAAACAACAGTGAACTTTGTTGTGAACCATAATGCTTCTCTGAATTCTTCCTCAGCAAAAAGCGCTTTATAATGTTCAAGGCCTACAAATGAAGGTGTCTTGATCCCGTTCCAGTCAGTAAATGAGTAGTACACCCCGAATGCAAGCGGCAAAATGACCACAACAGCAAGTGCAAGCAAGGCTGGAGCCAGGAAAAGCCAGTACCAGAGGTTCCGGTTTCGCATCTGTAAATCCTCCTATCTTTGTGTTATCAAGGGAAGCTAATCTATTTCGTATCAAGATCAGAAGTATGTAGTCTACTGATTTTTGACGAGTACTCTTGATTCATCCAATGATTTTCCGAACCGCTTCATGGAAAAAAGATAGGAAACAAAACAGCCGCAGCCGTTCTGTTTCCTTCTTTAGTTAAAACCTATTACTTACGAGCTTCTGCCCAAGCCTTGGAAGACTCTTCTACTAATTCATCCCAAGTCATTTCGCCGCTCACGTACTTTTGGATGTTGATGCCAAGCTTTTCTTGACCCCATCCAGTTGGGTAACCCATGAATGTCCAAGCAAGTGTTTTGCCAGCTGAAGAGTATTCATAGATTTCTTTTGCAAGTGGGTCAGAGATTTTTCCAGCGTCATATCCTTCATATGCAGGAATGAATTTGAAATCTTCGATTACGGCTGTTTTACCTTCTTCAGAAGTGTATAGCCAGTCAAGGAATTCCTTAGCTGCTGCAACTTCTTTTTCATCTTTGTTGCTGTTTACAGCCCAGTACATTGGCACGCCAACAGGGATTGAATCTTCTTTGTAGCCTTCAACAGGGATTGGAAGGATTCCTACGCCGCTGTTAGCAAGCTCTTCGTCGATACCAGCGATTGAACCTGATACCCAGTTACCTTGCTGGATGATCGCTGCTTTGCCAGTTGAGAATAGCTCTTCAACTTGCTTAGCATAGTCAAGGCTTACAGTAGGCTGGTCAGAGTATTTATTTTGCAGGTCAAGAACTTTCTTGAATGCATCACCGTGTTCAAAAGTAACTTCCTTAGACTCGAAAGCATTGATTACGTTCTGGTCAAATTCAGGAGCAAGGAATACGTTTGAAAGGTGAAGTCCTGTTACCCAAGTTTCTTTTGCAGGAAGAGCAAATACAGATGTAAGACCAAGGTCTTTCTTTTTGCTGTCAAGCGTTTTTACAGCTTCTTCTAATGCGCTGTAGCTAGTGATGCTCTTTGGATCGATACCAGCTTTTTCAAAAATACCTTTGTTATAGATGAATCCATAGCCTTCCTGGTTGTACGGAAGTCCAAGTACTTTATCGTCTTTTGTTACGCCTTCAAGCGTTCCGCTAAGTGCAGCTTTTGCAGCAGCTGTGTCGGAAAGATCTGCAAGCTTATCTTCCCAATCTGCAACGTCCTGCGGTCCGCCTACGTTATAAATAGTAGGTTCATTGCCAGAAGCGAACTTCGATTTCAATGCAGCACCGTAATCTTCGCCGCCGCCGACAGTTGTGATGTTGATATCAACATCTTTGTTAGCTTCTTCATAAGCCTTTGCAATGTCTTCAAACTGATCCTTGAACTCAACCTTGAATTGGAAAATGTCAACGGTTACTTTGTCTCCGTCTTTTCCGCCCTCGCCTGAAGTCTTGTCATCGCTTGATGAACAGCCTGCAAGACCTCCTCCAATCAAAAGTCCAAGGGAAAGAACTGCTGGAAATAGCTTTTTTGCTTTCATTGTTGAGATACCCCCAAATATTTATATTTTTTTGCATGCAACCACATGCGTTCCGAAAGCGTTTGCATATTTTTGCATAAATCTTTAGCTGTGATTGATTTTATACAACACCTTTAAAACGCTTACATATACGAGGTGAAAATGTAGAAAACCTTGATATAAAAGGTTTATGTGCATTTCATACTTATATGCACCTTTATATGCAAACGATTGCAGCTTCGGATTCATAATAGCATATGAATTTTAGAATGACAATATGAAAGTTTTTAAGAAATTTAAATTTATAGATTATTAGTTCATGCCAGAAATGAAAGGGATATTTCGTGGTCATATCAATTTAAAAATTAGTATATACACGTATTATTTGCTGTCGAGAGTTTGAAGGTCTATCATGATTGTTAATACTGAAAAATAATGACTGAAGGTGAAGAAAGAAATGATTAAGTGCATAGCTACAGATATGGACGGGACGTTATTGACTGCTACCCAGCAGATTACTGCAGAGAATAAGGAAGCGATTTTAACAGCAAGGAAGCAGGGAGTAGAAGTCGTTGTCGCAACCGGACGTTCGTTCCAGGAAGCAAAATTCGTTCTTGAGGAATCCGGTTTAAAACTGCCAATGATCTGTGTGAATGGAGCCGAGGTTCGTTCCGAGGATGGGGAGATTGTTTCTTCAAGCCCATTGAATAAGGCGGAGGCCCGGCAGGCAGCGCTTAGGCTTGTAGAAAGCGGCGTGTATTTCGAGGTTTACACAAACAGAGGTACCTTTACTGAAGATGAGGATATGGCAATCACGATCATCGTTGATATTTTCTCAACCGCAAACCCAGAAGTGCCGATTGAAAAAATCGCTGAGGCCGCTGAGGAAAGAATGCATAAAGGGCTGATTACGAAGATCGACCATTATGACGAATTATTCGAGGACGACCAATATGAGATTTACAAGCTGCTGGCTTTTTCACTAGATGATAACAAGCTGGAAGCAGCAAATGATGGCCTGAAGGAAATCTCAGGGCTTGCAGTCAGTTCATCCGGGCATGAGAACATCGAAATCACAAGCCTTGATGCTCAAAAGGGCGTTGCCCTGGAAAAATTCGTTGCTTCAAGAGGGATCAGCCTGGAGGAAACGATGGCGCTTGGTGACAATTTCAATGATGTATCGATGCTTGAGAAAGTCGGCAAACCTGTAGCGATGGGCAATGCAGCTCAAGAAATCAAAGTATTATGCGGTGAAGTGACATTGACTAATGAAGAAAGCGGCGTCGGAAAAGCGATTATGAAGGTGCTGGAAGATTGATTTTTGAGTGAGTTAAGGACATCTTTTAGTGGATTTGGGCTTTTGATTTTAGAATGTACTATATATAGGAAAGGACGTGTGTCATGAAAAGATCCTTGTATGCGATGTTGGCAATGCTGATGGTGATTGTAGGCTGTTCAGGTGGCGGTGATGAAACGAAGCCTTCAGGCGAAGTGAATCAAAAACCAGAAGACAAAGAAGCGATTGCCCAGGCCGATCTGCTTGAGGTTGTTGCAGAAAATCTGGAAGTCCCATGGTCAATCAATAAAAGCGGCGAGACATTTTACTTGAGCGAACGCCCGGGTTCGATTGTAAAAGTGGAAGGCGGCAACACAGACAAACAGAAGGTTTCTTTTAAAAAGAAAGTTTCACAGGCAGCTGAAGCGGGATTTCTTGGCTTTGTGCTCGCTCCTGATTTCGAGCAGTCGAACAAGGCATTTGCTTATTATACATACGAGAATGGCACCGGGCAGTTCAATCGAATTGTCGAACTGACTTTGAACAATGGTGAATGGGTGGAAGGCAAGCTGCTACTTGATAAAATCCCGAGCGGACGCTTCCACCACGGCGGCAGGCTGAAAATCGGTCCGGATGGAAAGCTTTATGCCACGGCAGGTGATGCTGCAACCAATCCGGAAATCGCCCAGGATTTAAGTTCGCTCGGCGGTAAAATCCTGCGGCTGAACCTTGATGGGTCTGTTCCGGCAGATAATCCATTTGAAAACTCCTATGTATACAGCTATGGCCACCGCAATCCGCAGGGACTGGCCTGGTCGGAGGATGGAACACTCTATGCCAGTGAACACGGACCCTCCGCGCAAGATGAAATCAATCTGATTCAGGCTGGAAAAAACTATGGCTGGCCAGAGATAACCGGTGACGAAACGAAGCAGGGCATGGAAGCACCTATTTTCCACTCTGGAAGCGATACATGGGCACCATCAGGAATGGAAGCGTATGAAGGGAAGTTATATGTTGCAACTTTGAGGGGCAATGCCTTACGAGAGTTCGATCCCGCCGCGAAAACTACGAGAGAAGTAGTCACCGGATTAGGACGAATCCGCGATGTGATCGTTGATGGTGATGATTTATATTTCATCAGCAATAATACCGACGGCCGAGGCATCCCGAGTGAAGGCGATGATAAGCTTTATCGCGTAAAACTGGAGGATTTAAGATGAAAATCGGGAAGGAGTACCTGAAATGGTGCTCCTTTTCTTGTTTTGGAGAAGTACCGGATGTAGTTATTGGCGATAATTCGATTTTATTGGCGAAAAACAAAATTTATTCGCGAATTGGAAATTTCGCGTGATTTTTTCCAGTTCGCAAAACAAAAAATACCGGGTGAGAACACCCGGTTCAGTCTTTGCTGCTGTTTGGGCCTGCCAATCCATGCATGATGAATTGGATTGTCCGCTCTGTTTCTGCTTCATCATCCCAATCCGCTTCAGGCAAGATCATGTAGCGCGCAATCAAATAGCCAAAGATTGTTGAAAATGTCATCCTAAACACGCTGTAGGCCGGGATATCGATGATCTGGCCTTTTGCCTGATAATGCTCCACAAGCTTTATGAATTGAGCATATACTTTTATGGCGATATGCTCTTTGAACAATTCCTTTAATTCAGGGTGGAACGGAATTTCCTGCACCAGGATTTTAACGGTAGCAAGATTTTTGACAAGGAAGTCACGGCGATTCAAAAGCATGGCAGTAAGAAAATCTTCAAAATGCTCGTAATCCTGATGAAGAACCTTCTGCAGATCTTTTATGATAAAAGGTGCCACAAACTTTGCCATCACTGGAGCGACAATTGCCAGCAGCAAATCCTTTTTCGTTTTATAATGCCTGAAAATCGTACCTTCAGCGACGCCTGCCTTTTTGGCAATTTCGCTCGTTGACGTGGCGGAATATCCTTTATCAGCGAAGGACTCGATGGCAGATATGATAATTTTCTTCTGCTTCTCAGTCAGTTCTTCGCCGTCCATTATCTCGTCAATTTTTAGATCTGGATCAGTCATCTTTTACTCCTTTCACCACAGTTAAACTGCGCGGTGTTTCCGCAGTGCCAAGATATTCAAGAAGATAAATAAAGCTGAAAACCCGGCTAGCATCAACATATTACCATAGATGGCATCCCATCCATATCCTCTCACCATAATATCACGCAAAGCCTCGGCGGCATAATAGAGTGGTGTGACCGGCCCAAGCCAGCTCAGCCAATCAGAAATCGTATCGAGATTGATCAGACCAGAGAAGAAAAACTGCGGCACGATGATGATTGGGATGAATTGTATCATCTGGAACTCGTTGTTCGCAAACGCGGACAGCAGTGTACCGAGCGTCAGCGCCGTCATTGACAGCATTAAGGTAATCAATAATACATAGAAAAAGGAACCTTCCATCAGCATACCGAGGACATAAATCGCATAGGAGGCAATCAGTGTCGCTTGCAGCATCGTAAAGAGCCCGAATCCCAGTACATAACCGATGACAATTTCCCATTTCCGCAACGGGCTTGACAGTAGTTTTTCAAGTGTACCGCTTGTTCTCTCCCGCAAAAAAGAAATCCCGGAAATGAGGAACACAAAGAAGAAGGCGAAGAATCCCAATAATACCGGTCCAAAATAATCAAACTGGCCCATATCTTCTGTACCATGGATATAATCAACGTCCATTTCCAATTGTCCCTGTGACGGCAGCAGCTGTTTTGTTGCCTGCTGCATCCATTTCATAACAGCGCCGTTCACAGATGGGTCGCTGCCTTCAAGTACGATTTTATCCAGAATAGGACCTTCAAAAACGACATACCCATCGATTTCTTGGTTCAATGCATCCTCTTCAGCAACTTTCACAGACTCATATTCTGTTATTTTTGCTTCATCTATATCGAGTTTCTCCATCACAGGCTCCGGTACATCGACCAAACCTATCTTAGGAATATAGTTTTCCCCGTTAAAAACAAGATGGAGCATCGTCAGGATCAGGAGTGGAGCGACAAGCATCATTGCAAGGGTTCTTTTATCCCTAAGGAATTGACGGATAATCCTGATCACTAAAGCTCTAATTCTCATGCTGGACACCTCCGTATGCTAAAAATGCTTCCTCGACGCTGGCAGACCCAGTCTTTTCCTTCAATTCTGCAGGAGTGCCGACCGCTATCAGACGGCCATCTCGTATCAGTCCCAGTCTGTCGCATTTTTCTGCTTCGTCCATTACGTGCGTTGTAACGATCAGCGTTTTTCCCTGAGCTTTCAAATCATAGAAACCTGACCAGATGCTCTGGCGCAACACAGGATCGATGCCGACAGTCGGCTCATCGAGAATCAACAATTCCGGCTCATGCAGCAGTGCTGAAGCAAGGGAAAGACGACGTTTCATGCCGCCAGAATAATTGGTTACCAGTTTGTTAAGATGTTCAGATAAATCGACAAGCTGCATTACTTCTAAAATACGTTTTTTTCGGTGCGTGCCCTTCAAACCGAACAAGGAGGCAAAGAATTCAAGATTTTCTTTTGCCGATAATTCAGTATAAAGTGCGTCCGATTGAGCCATATAGCCGATTCTTTCAATAAGCTTTAAGGAAGGCATCTTCTCGCCGAAAAGAAAATTTTCACCTTCGCTTGGAGACTCCAGACCAACAAGCTGCCGAACTAGAGTGGTTTTTCCCGCTCCAGAGGGTCCAAGCAGCCCGAAAATTTCGCCGCCTTCAATTTCTAAGTTGATATTTGTTAAGACATCATGCTTACCATATCGTTTACTTACATTTTTAATTGAAACAATCATTGAACCTTCACCATCCTTTTTAAAAGTGAGTAATCACTCACTAAGATCATAACGCAAATATTTAACTTTGTATAGTGAGTAATCACTCACAAAATTTAACGAAAAACGACAAAAAAGCCCTCAAATAAGAGGGCCTACATAATCTCGATTTTTAAGGAGTTCACCTGGCTGACCAATAGCTCTTCATATTCCTTTTCAGCTGTGAAAAGAATCTCTTGTTCACCTGCTTTTGGATTTTCCTTTTTCACCTTTTCAATTAAATCGTTCTGGACCTTTTGTGTCAGGACAATCCGGGCGTATTGCTGCTCCTGGATACCCCAGAATTTTTCTTCGCCATATTGTGCAATCAGTTTTTTTGCTGCATCTGAGCTGCTGTATTGAGCGCGTACTTTTTCAATGGCGCCGTTCACTTCCTGATCTGTTGCCTCATGTCCTTTTTCGAGGCCAAGCATCGCCATGGCCCTCAGCCTGATGATTTGTGTCAATAGCTGGTTTTTGTCCTGGTTCAGTTTCTCCTGGTTATCCCAATAAGCAAGTGCTTCATCAAGCTTTTCTCCGGTATATTTTTCCCGGTCTGTTTCGCGGTTGATTTCAATGTGTAGTTTATTGATGAACTGGTAAAATTCCAGGTCTTCATCTGTAATCCATTCACCATTGATGGAAGCAACACCTTCCGCTTTTTTAACATTCAGGTTAACAACTTTTTCTTGAATAGATCCGTCCTTTTCAATAGTGAAGGCTGCTTCCCATTCTCCTGGCATTGAAAATTCGGCATTTCCGGAATAAACACCATCAGATCGTTCTTCCAGTACAACATCAATCGTCCCATGGTCCATGCTGGCCATCGCAAACTCAGCTGCGATATGGAGGTCCTTTACAGTGGTTCCATCTTCCGTCACCTTGATCTCAAAGTTTGACTCTTTCCCGTTTGCAAAGACTGGTTCTTTGGTGATTTCGAGTTTCCAATCCGGCTCCGCGCTGCATCCGGCTAACAGGATCGCTAACAATAAGAACAAAGATACAAATAGCTTTTTCATTTTTTCATGCCCCCTAATTCCTGAATTCTTAAAAAATCATCGACTGTGTATTTGGTCATTTTCCCGTTATCTAAAAAAGCTACATGTGTACAGATTTGTTTGATCTCCTCCAAATGATGAGAAGAGAGCAGAATGGTTTTACCTGATAAAGAGTGAAGAACTTCCAGGATCTCTTTGCGGCCCATTGGGTCAATGCCACTTGTAGGTTCATCAAGAATCAAAATGTCGGAATCCTGATAAAGAGTGATGGCAAGCCCCAGTCTCTGGAGCATCCCTTTCGAATAGCCCTTGATAGTCCTGGCTCGGTCTTCCCAGAGTCCCACGGACATCAAAATCTGCTCTATTTTTTTTGTATCCGCTTTTCCTTTGCCAGCCTGGGCAAAGAAAACGATATTTTCATAGCCTGTCAAAGAGGGATATAGCATGAATTTTTCCGGCAAATAGGCAATCTCGTTTTTCCAGCGGTTATTTCTTTTGCGAGGCTTGCCATTCACCATTATTTCGCCTTTCTTGATGGGAATCAGTCCAAGCAAACTATTGATAAATGTAGATTTGCCAGCTCCGTTTCTGCCAACGAGGGCACATACTTCGTTTTTCTCGATAGAAAGGCTGATATTGTTCAAGATTTCATTATTGCCATATGATTGTGTCAAACCAGAAACGCTGATCATTCAAAACCCTCCTTACGATGCAATAGAACGGAACTGATAAATGTGGCAGCCATCCAGAATATAAGGCTGGCTCCAAGGAATGCACCCGGCTGCAGCCACATGAAGGACTTCAATAGACGCGACATGTGCCCAAATGAGTAAATCCCTACACCTGTTTCAAGATACATCCTTACTGCCTGTATTGGATTCAAAAAGTAGGCAATCGAGAATAGCTTTACATTCTCATGGGTCACACCCTGGATGATGGATAACAGGGCAAAGTCATGTAAGAAAAAGAAATAGAACCAAATGATGACGGCAATACCGGCAATCTGCATTCTTGACCTGCTGATACTCCCTACCAGGGCACCGATTTGCGTGAACACCAGCATGAGGACAGTGATAGAAAGAACAAAGACAAGATAGGTTCCGATATCAGCTTTAAAGAAAATTTTTAAAGGAATAAGGAATAAGAAAAACCAGGTGATTACTGGTGTAAGAAATACTAAGTGCATCCCAAAGCTCTTTTTGGCGAGAAATGTCCAATAGCTTTCTTGTTTGGTCAAAAGCATGACCAGTGTTTTTTGCTCTTTTTCCTGGAAGATAGAGAAAGCGCCCATGAATAAGTACAGAATCGGGATAAAATAAATCAGTGTGTCGAACAGGTTGATGAGCAAGATATACAAACCCTGATCATAGGAAAGAGAAGTTGATCTTACAAGCAGCAGAACAGAAACTAGTATGATTGTACCGATCGCAAGCCAGAGCCCTTTGCCTCTTATATTTTCCTTCCATTCCTTCCAAATGAAATACATAGCAGTTTTCTCCTTTTTGCGAAGATGGCCGTTGCGAAGACGGCAATTATGATAATTACGGGCAGGTAGGGTATTGATTTCCGCCCGTTAACCAGAGGATACTGATCCTCAAACATCGTTTTATCTTGATCCAGCAGCCGATTCAGTTTTTCATAGATGGTAATGGCCGGACTTTTTAGGAAAAGATAGATAAGTTCCTGATCCTCAATCAGTTCATATAGTGAGGATTTATAGATTGCCGGACTGTCACCCACACCATCCTGGTCGAGATCGAGTAAAGGGAAAGACCTGCCCCAATCATTGCCGATTCCTTCAAAGCTCCAGTCATTCCTGCCAGTGCCTCCCAATGTGACAGCTGGTATGGTGTTTTCTTCAATCGTATTTCCAGTGAAAATCTGTTCGTTTGAACTCGCCCATAGCTCGATTCCAATCTGGTTTTGTGAGAGATGGTTCGACCGAATCAGATTATTGGTAGATTGATCTATATATAACCCTCTTTGATTCATGTAGAAAGTGTTGTTCTCAATGTTATTTTCGTTTGCTGATAATACCAGCAGTCCAAAAGAGCGATGTCCATAATTAAAGATGAACTGGTTGTTTTCCAGCTTGAGCTGGTTGGAGTGCATGATGGCTGCCCCTCCTGTATTAAAGGTGAATATGTTGTTTTTAAATTCGTTGCGGTCTGAGTACATATAATGCAGACCGTAACGTGTTTTCGAAATTTTATTGTTTAAGGCTTTATTGTCATTGGCATAATCGAAAAACATTCCATCTCTTGTGCCTTCAATATAATTGTTTTTTAATAGGTTGCCGTTTGAATAATAGATATGCAGGCCATTTCCCTGGGCTGCTATTTCTCCTTTGCCAAGGCCTTCTACACTTACATTTTCAATCGTATTGTTATGTGCTTTGCTTAAATAAACTCCATGGAACGATTGGTCAATCCTGATATTCCGGATGATGTTCCCATCTGTATACACCTTGATCGCTGCGTATTCTTCCGGGCTGTTTCGGTCCATTCCGCTATGTGTGACTTTGAGGTCTGAAATGGTGACACCAGAAGCGCGAACAGAAATGACATTGCCTTTGCCATCTCCTTCAATGACAGTCCCTTTCTTTCCAGTAAGGGTAAGCGGCTTATCAATCACTATGTTTCCAATGTAACTAGTGCTTTCAAGCTGGATGATTGCGCCATCTTTGGCTGAATCAATGACGGCCTGCAGGTTTTGTGCTGCCGTCCCCTTTTCCGGAAAAGTAATGGCGGAAAGGAGCAAGAGCAGCCAAAGGATTTTTTTCATGGTCAACGATCCTTCCAAAGGGGAATGAGAATCAGGATGAATGCTGCTAATACTAAAAAAGAACCAGTGCCAAGGTAGCTGTTAGTAATGAAATTTGCGAGTGTATTCTCACCAATAATCGGCGGGACAAAAGGATCTACTTTTATCGGAGCGGTTGGGCTTAAATCCGTTCCAAAGTCATGTAGCCAGCGGCGCAGATCCCAGACACCCAATAAACCGCCAATTGAAAATAATCCAATCAGGAAATAAAGAACTTTTTTTCTCCTGAGAACGGCTGTGATCAGAGTTAGTAAGGCTAATCCGCCAATCAAATACTTAAGGTAAGTGAGTTCTGGAAAGTTTTCTTCGCTGAAGCCTTTCATGCCAATATAGTGGTTGAGCCCATTGACGATATCGATTTCGCCCTCCAGTTTGTCTGGATAGACTATGATATTCAAACCTTCTGGATATTGAGGAGCAAAAAACTCCATGCCCCACCACGGGAAAAATAAGGAAGAGCCTATCAATACAGCAGCTCCAGCTATCAATCCAGAGGAAAGGATTGAGAGTTTTTTTCCGGCCAAGGGAATCACACCTTTCTGTTTGAGTGATTTAAAGGGGTGAGGGTATCAACTTTAGAGGCTGATACCCTTCACCAGTTTTGCAATGAAATTACGGTTTTACCAGGAAGTAACCGGTCATTTCCTGGTGCAGTGCTGAGCAGAAGTTCGTACAGTAAATCGGGAATGTCCCTGCTTTATCTGCGGTGAATTCCACTGTATTCGTCTGTCCAGGCTGTACTTCAATATTCAAATCGTAGCCATTGATGGCAAAGCCGTGGGTAATGTCCTGGTCAAAGTCGATATTAGTCAGGTGGATAAAGACTTTATCTCCTTTTTTGACTTCAATTTGATCTGGTCGTTCCGCTTTTGCATCAAAAATGAATTTTGAACGCATGGCAATTCCGTAGACATGGACTTCGTTGCCTTTCCTTTCGATGCGGGTTTCTTCCTGGCTGTAAACTGCGTCAGGGTTCTTTTCATCCTTAGGGTAAACGGTAATCGTTTTGATTTTATCTGCCTTGATCATTTGTGCGTAGTGCGGTTCTGGGTTGACCGGGGCAGACTGGATGACTTCCATTTTGTCGCCGCGCAGGTCGATCAGCTGCATGGATTCAGGGTGGGAAGGGCCCACAGATAGATAGCTGTCTTTTGCAATTTTGTTCAATGCAATGAGGTATTTTCCATCAGGTGCGACTGTATCTCCCTCAGCTGCAACAGAATGTCCAGGTGAGTACTGTACAGGCACCCGGTCCAAAGTTTCACCAGTCTTCGGATCCCATTTCACGATTTCAGATGAGATGAACATCGTTGTGTAAGCCATGCCTTGCTCATCAAATTGAGTATGAAGCGGTCCCAGCGCATTTTCTGGGTTCACTTCTTTTTCCATGACAGACTCGTATTTGATAATTGGAATACCATTCCGCTCTCCAGCGAATTCTTTGTTTTCAATCGCTTTGAACGCTTTTTCAAAAGAGAATACAGTCATAGATGGTGCCAGTTTACCAGAGGCAATAAAGTGCTTTCCATCTGGAGTTACATCGACACCGTGCGGCGATTTGGCTACAGGCACCAGGTACATGCCGCCTTTATGCTTTTCAGGGAAGATCATCTTCTGGCCAGTTACTTCGTCATACTTTCCGTCCTTGACCATTTGCTCAAGCTCTTTCCAGTTGAACAGGACGATAAAGTCGCGGTCTGCCTGGGAAGCGTTGATTTCCAGGTTCGTCGTTGCTTCTTCTGTGTTATAGGTAGTCATGACTGCCCAATCCTTGGATACCTTTTTCCCTGCATCAGATAGGTCATAGGACCATGGCGGAAGGGCAACCTGGTAGGCAATGTTCAATTTTTCCTTTTTCTCGTCAAAAGTAACTGCTGACATGACGCCGCGGTACTTTTCGCTATAGTCGTCAAGCGGTGCATACTCTCTTCCAATCGGCACTGCGAAACGTGTTGGCAGGAACATATATTCAGTGTTTTCCGTAACGAATGCTGCACAGTGCGGACCGCTCGTATTTGGAACATCAATGATATCCTTAACAGTAAACGTTTCAAGGTTCATGACTGCCGCACGGCTGTTGCCGACATCGGTCGCAAACATGTATTTACCGTCGTAATCACCATTGGTTTCTGAAAATGCCGGGTGATGGAGATCGCCCCATGTAAAGCCGCCCATCATTTCTTTTGAGTGTTTATCAAAGCCGTAACCAGTTGCTGAATCTGGGCTGAATACCGGTACGGTCCTGATATGCCTCATGGATGGGACACCATAAATGAACATCTGTCCTGAGTGTCCGCCCGAAGCGAATAAGTAGTACTCATCCTTTTCACCAAAAGGTACATATACTTTTTCCGCATTTGTTTTGTTTTTGCTGCTTTCCGCTATTGCTTCATTTCGGTCTCCAGGAGAAAAATCAGCAAAGAAAACCGTTGCAGCAAGGAGCCCGGTAGCGAGTCCCGTGGCAATTGGAATCCATTTTTTCATCTACTTTGCACCACCTTGTTTATTTTTTTGAGGCTTCCTCAAGAAGTTTTACTACTTCTGAAATTTCTTGTTCAGAAAGTGGATTGCCGCCAATTACACCTGACATGACTGCTGAGGTAGGCTCTTTTAAGAACTGATCGATTGGCTTGCCATGCTTTCCTTCAACATTCTCGAATGCCTTTGATAAATCTGGGCCAGTTGCACCGCCAGTGAGATTTAAAGAAGATACAGAATGGCAGCTAAGGCAGCCCTTGGATGTTAAAATGTTTTCATCTGCGGAAACTGTTTCAGCAGCAGGCTGGTCATCCTTCTCCTCTTGTTTGTTGTCACTCTGCGGTTTAGAAGTGTCTGCTTCTTTGGAAGCGTTTTCAGTAGCTCCATTGCTTCCGCCGATAACATCGAATGCAATGTAACCGAGTCCAAGACCAATCAGAGCGCTAATAATAAAACTGATTAAAGCTTTTTGCATGGACTTCATTACCCCCTTTATTGAATGAATTTCACTAACATCGTAACTTGGAACAAGGTGTAGAAAGTGTGATGCAGTTCACATTACAAGTGGGGATTTGTGAAAGGTATATGAACAGGATGTGTCAAATTTATGAAGTGCTCTAAAGTAATGGGTAGAAGAAGGATATAAGAAATAAAAAGAAGGGTAAAGAAAAAAGAACGACAAAAAGGTTTTTATGGGGTTTTGGTGGAATTTGTCTATGAGCCTCTTTTTTTAAAAAAACAGTGTGAAGCAGGAAGTGGTCGTTTGTTTAAAAAGAAGAAAAGATTAATCCTGATACTGGCTCCATTGCTATTGGTTAGTATCCTTTTCATCTATGATGCAAATTTAGATGTGTATACAACTAATGGTGCTGGCAGTCTGGTTTACAAAAACAAAGAATTTCATACCGGTTATGACACCCATAAGAAGTTTTATTTAAATGGGGAAAGAAACTTTGAGATTGACAAGTTGATTGGCAAAACAGATAATAGCAAGTTTTTTGGATTTAAGGAATCTGTTTGGAGTATTAAGGGTGAATCTTCAAACGAAGTGGTGTTCGTAAAAGGCTTGATGATTGAGGGAGTCTATGAACGAAAATGAAAAACCCACCTAATTAAGGTGGGTTTTATCAGGAAAACTTATATGTCCAGAAGCGTTCATTGTTAATCCAAGCCAACGTTTTTGGGTCCTTTTCCTTCAGTTTATCAGCCATTTCTTCAAGCATCAGCTCAGTCTGGGAGCGGTGTGCACGGATTGCATCAAGCTTGATGTCCGCAACAGCACTTATATCATAAACGATATCCGGCTCGCCAAGCTCTTCGACACAATTTCGTGAGAACGCGACGCAATGAAGCTTCGGCCTGTCTGCCTCGGGGATTTTTTCAACTGCTCGCACTACAGCTGCACCGGTTGCCTCGTGATCCGGGTGGACGGAGTAACCAGGATAGAAGGTGATCACGAGCGAAGGGTTCAATTCTGTGATCAATGATGACATGAGATTGGACAGCATATTCTCATCCTCGAACTCAATCGTCTTGTCACGGAACCCGAGCATGCGCAAATCATTAATGCCCATCGCGCGCGCTGCGTCCTTCAGTTCCTTTTTACGTATTGCAGGGAGGTTTTCCCGGTTTGCGAACGGGGGATTCCCCATATTCCGTCCCATCTGTCCGAGTGTCAAACAAGCGTATGTGACAGGCGTTCCCATGTTAACATGGGAGGCAATTGTTCCGGAAACACCGAATGCCTCATCATCAGGATGAGGGAAAACGACAAGTACATGCCTTTCTTTTTCCATCGTAAAAATCTCTCCTTTCAGCCAGTCCTTGAATAACTTATTCGAACGGTGTTTCGCTTATCTCAAGGGCGACGGCAAGCTTTCCGTTAAAATCATGACCGGCAAGCAACAGTCTTCCTTTATCATCAATTTCGAAGTGTGTGATTCCCTCAGCGTACACCCAGCCAAGAGGTATCTTCAAACCTGTCCGAAATGGACCTTCACCAGTAATCTTCGCGCGTTCATAGGTTACCTTCGCATTGCGGATATACGCGCCTGATGAGAAGAATGACTCGTTGTTGTGGGATGCGTACGCTCCATTAGTTGTTTCTAAATGGATATAGACTTCTCTTTCTTTAAAACGGTCCAGGGCTTCCTGGACTTCTGATAAAATCACGGGATCCATCTTTGTTCCTCCTTCCCGGGCTTAGAAGTTTTCAGTTTATGATAGCCGAATGAATGGCCTGCTATGTTGTAATTCAATAATATCTATATTACTAAAAATTCCTTCTGAAAGCGAAATGTACGCCTGAAAAGAATTTAGTAAGGTTTCTTTCTCATACCTTTACAAAATATTAAGAAATTCTAATTTAAAAAGTGGGCAAAAATGATGATTTTACATAAAGTGTTTAATCAGGAATGTAAATGGAAATAGTGGAGAAAAAGGAGGGAACTTATGAATCACGCAAAGGCAATATTGATAAAAGGCATCATGACATTTGCTGTTCTTCTTCTATTATTGGGTAGTTTTGCAGGGTTAGGCGATATTCTTGTCATCACTCTCGTACTTGGAGCGATTTCCTATCTTGCCGGTGACTTGTTCATTCTTCCTAAAACAAGCAATCTTACCGCTTCACTTGCTGATCTTGCCCTATCATTTTTCGTGATATGGGGACTTGGATTAATGTTGTTCGAGCAGACGGATGGAATTGTTTTTGCAGCTCTTTTTGCCTCAGTATTGATCGCTTCTGGAGAATGGTTCTTTCATAGTTATATGGCAGATCGGGTGCTTCGGATTAATCGGAAGATATAAATAAATGTTTCCATAATAAAAAGGATGGCGGCCGCCATCCTTTTTGTTTTTCATTTATTCTCCGCGGTTGCCGCCTGCGTATTTGTTGTACGCCAGGTGAGCGGTTGGGCCTACGTATTCGTTCAGCCTGAAGCCGTGCTTGATAGCTTCGGTGATGAAGCCTTTAGCCACTTCCAATGCTTCAGGGACTGTTTTGCCTTTTGCCAGCTGTGCAGTGATGGCGGAAGCGAATGTGCAGCCTGCGCCGTGCGTATAGCTTGTTTGGACTTTTTCAGATTCGAAAAGAGTGAAGTCCTTTCCATCATAAAGAAGGTCTACAGCCTTTTCATGGTTCAGCTTGTTTCCGCCCTTGATCATGACGTTCTTCGCGCCTAGATCATGGATTTTCGCCGCTGCTTCCTTCATGTCATCGATTGTACGAATTGGTCCGGTTTGTGCCAGCTGCCATGCTTCGAACAGGTTCGGTGTGACGACTGTTGCTCTTGGCAATAGCAGTTCTCTCATGGCATCTGTGTTTTCAGGCATCAAGACTTCATCTTCCCCTTTACATACCATTACAGGGTCGATTACCACTCTGTCCAATTTATGCTCATCAATTTTGCGTGCAGATAGCTCGATGATCTCAACCGTTCCGAGCATACCTGTTTTCATTGCATCTATTCCAACGGAAAGAATCGTTTCAAGCTGCTTTTCGACGAGCTCAACTGGCTGTGGGAATACTTCATGGTGCCAGTGATTTTTAGGGTCCATAGTCACGACCGTAGTTAGAGCAGTCATTCCATAAACGCCTAGCTCCTGAAAGGTTTTAAGGTCAGCCTGGATGCCAGCGCCGCCGCTTGTATCTGAACCTGCGATTGTTAACACCTTTTTCAAACTCATCTATACTACCTCCATTATAAGAATAGCGACTGCCTTATCAGCACAAGGCATGTCAGCTTCATCACTTTCTTATGATTATACCAATTCTATAGATTTAGACAAAGAATTGATTTGAAGGATGTTCGTATGGATAATATTAACTTTTGACGATTTTGTGGCATTAGGACTTTGGCGTGATGAAAGTTACTGAGGGAAAAAATAAATTCATTTAGGATGGGTATTGTGAAAATTGACCCACTAATAGATTTTTCGTAAGTGGAAAATCTCAACTTAAGGATTTGTAAAGAATTAGACAATTTTCATCTATATTATTGTAACAATTGAAACGGTTACAACCATGTAATTTCCAGTACATTAAAGGCATAGGGGTATTATCCCTTTTTGCATAGTGGAATGTTTTTTTAATATAAGGTTCGTGATTTGAGCCGAATATAGAGTTTTAGCAGCTTGCAAGTTTAAGCCAGTCTTTCAATCCCATCGCACCATTGATGGCCGGAAAGAAGTCGATAGTTGCAGCGGAGCCCGGAGATGAATTACCAGATAAGGGGTGAAGAACATGATCAAGAAAGGCTGTCCTGAAGAATATCCCATCAGCCTGAAGCTGAATGGATATGAGATTGCGGTATTCCAGCTGACAAATCAGGATTTGGAAGACTGGGTATATGGTTACCTTTTTTCAGAAGGTTTGATTGACGGACCGGAGGATGTTGTCAGTGTTCAATTTAGCGAAAAGACCGGAACATTGAATGTGGCATTATGTAATTCCTTTGATCCTGAGCAGATGTTTTCAAAAAAGAAGCATTATACAGCGGGCTGCGGCCGGGGAGTGACTTTCTTTTCGATGACTGATGTCAAAAAGTTCAATAAAGTGAGTTCCGATGAAACCTATTCGCTGACATATTTGTTAAAAAAACGCGCAGAGTTTGCGCAGAATTCGCCGCTGTACCTGGAAACGGGCGGCATGCATGGCGCCTGTATCATCCTTGAGGATGGCAGCATTGAAGTCCGGGAAGATATCGGCAGGCATAATGCTGTCGACAAGATTATCGGCTACGCAATCCGAAAGCGTTTACAGCCTGACCGGCTCGTCCTTTTGACGACCGGCAGGGTTTCATATGAAATGCTGTCAAAAGCTGCTAAATTTGGTTTTGCCGTCATTGGCTCCCGCACTGCGGCTACAAAGCAGGCCATTCAGCTAGCCCGATTCCTGAACATTGAAGTCGTTGGCTACTTGCGTGGGAAAATGGCGACTGTCTATACATCTGCCAAAAGGATTAATGATGATTTAAACCCGCCGGCTGCCTCTGAGGATTTACTTGAAAGGGGGGAAGCCCAGCAAGTACTAAATTGACACCACCTGTGGGATTAGGGATGTTCTAAGCAACTAATGGGAAGGAGAGAGAGAAATGGTTGAAATCAACCTGAATCGCCGGCAGTTCTTGAAGCTGTCAGGAGCCACTGCGGCTACCCTGGCGGTTGTCGAGTTGGGCTTTAACGAAAAAGAGGTCCACGCACAAACGAAAGAACTCAAGATTGCCAAAGCTACTGTTACACCAACCATTTGCGCATTTTGCGGTGTAGGATGCGGCATTTTGGTACACACAAAAGACAATACTGTGGTTTATACGGAAGGGGATCCGGATAGCCCAGTCAACGAAGGCACACTTTGCAGTAAAGGTACAACAATCAGGCAAGTGTACACATCTGAGAAGCGCTTAACGAAACCATTATATCGTGCTCCTGGAAGCAAGAAATGGGAAGAGAAAAGCTGGGACTGGATGTATGAAACAATTGCAAAACGCACAAAGGAAACACGCGACAAAACATTCATTGAAAAAGAAAATGGCATGTTTGTCAATAAAACCGAAGCCATCGCGAGCTTAGGTGGAGCAGCTCTTGATAATGAAGAGACATATCTGCTTGCAAAAATGATGAGAGGGCTTGGCGTCGTATATCTCGAACACCAGGCACGAATATGACATAGTTCTACGGTTGCCGGTCTGGCACCTACAGTAGGACGTGGAGCAATGACTAACCACTGGAGCGATCTGCAAAATACCGATTGTGCATTGATCATGGGCGGGAACCCTGCCGAGAATCATCCAATCTCTTTTAGATGGTTGACAAAAGCGAAAGAAAAGGGCGCTAAAATCGTCTCTGTTGATCCTCGTTTCACGAGAACATCATCAAAGGCTGACGTCTACGCTTCACTTCGTTCAGGATCAGATATTGCATTCATGGGCGGAATGATCAACTATGCATTAGAGAATAACTTGATCCACAGAGAGTATGTTGCTGAATATACGAATGCGTCTTTCATTGTAAAGAAAGACTTTGAGTTTAATGATGGCTTATTCAGCGGGTATGACAAAGCAACCCGCAAGTATGATAAGACGAAATGGGCTTTTGAAACAGACGAGGAAGGGAATCCGAAAAAGGACAAAACCCTGACGCATCCGCGTTCTGTATTCCAATTAATGAGAAAACATTACTCACGCTATGATGTCGACTCAGTTATTGCAGTAACTGGAACACCTAAAGAAGATTACCTAAAGGTTTGTGAAACTTTTTGTTCAACAAGCAAGATAGGAAAATCGGGTACGATCATGTATGCAATGGGCACAACTCAGCATACTGTTGGAACACAAAACGTCCGTGCCTTCGGAATCATCCAGTTGCTGCTTGGCAACATCGGCTTGCCTGGTGGCGGAATCAACGCAATGCGCGGCGAGTCCAATGTACAAGGCTCAACTGACTTTGCTCTTTTATATCACCTGCTTCCAGGGTATGTTGGAACACCAACTGCCATCCCTGAGCATGCAACATTAGAAGGCTACAATACTAAAGAAACACCTTCTGGCGGCTACTGGAGAAACAAACCTAAGTTCCTTGTCAGTTTGCTGAAGGCCTGGTATGGCCCGAATGCTACCAAAGCTAACGAATTTGGTTATCAGTACCTTCCAAAAGGAAACAAGAACTACTCTCATATCAATTTGTTCAACGCTATGTATAAAGGCGAACTGGAAGGTGCGTTCTTATTTGGAACAAACCCTGTAGTCGGCGGCCCGAATGCAGGCAAGGAAAAAGAAGCACTGTCCAACCTTAAATGGATGGTTGCAGTTGACCTATGGGAGACCGAAACATCTGCTTTCTGGCAAGAGGAAGCTGGCAGTGACCCATCCGAGATCGACACAGAAGTATTCCTTCTTCCGGCAGCAGGCTCCTATGAAAAAGAGGGCAGTGTATCCAACTCTTCACGCTGGATGCAGTATCGCTGGAAGGCAATCGATCCAAAAGGAGAATCTCTGGCAGATTTGGAAATCATCCATATGCTGGTCAAGAATATCAAAGGCCTTTATAAGAATGAAAGTTCTGCTGCAGCTAAGCCAATTAATGCACTGTACTGGAACTATGGTGAAGGCCACCATCCGGATATCGATCTTGTATGTAAGGAAATCAATGGATATGACCTTACTACAGGCAAGCTTTTGAAGGGCTTTGGCGACCTTAAGGATGACGGTACAACAAGTTCAGGTAACTGGATTTATTCAGGCTTCTATCCAGAAGAAGGAAAGAACCGTGCTAAAAACCGTGATAACAAGGACACTGGCGGCGGCAACTTCCTGAACTGGGCATTTGCATGGCCTGCAAACCGCAGGATCCTTTACAATCGTGCATCTGCTGATCCAAGCGGAAAGCCATGGAGCGACAAGAAAGCAGTCATCTGGTGGGATGAAAGCCAGAAGAAATGGACTGGAAATGACATTCCTGACTTCAAGCCAACAGTTGCACCAGCGGATCCAGGCGGAACGAATCCATTCATCATGATCAACGGCGGTGTCGCAGGAGTCTATGCACCAACACTGAATGACGGACCGTTCCCTGAACATTATGAGCCATATGAAAGCCCGGTTAAAAATGCTTTCTCAAGCCAGGAAATCAACCCTGCTATCGCGATCATCGAAGGCGATTTCAACCTGAAGGGTGACAGCAAGAAGTATCCGATCGTCGGTACGACTTACAGGGTATCTGAGCACTGGCAGTCCGGTTCGATGACACGTAACCAGGAATGGCTATCCGAACTGGCAGGCCATATGTATATTGAAATGAGTGAAGAATTAGCGAAGGAAAAAGGCATCAAGAACAAAGATAAGATCATTGTCAGCTCTGCCCGTGGCGATATCAAAGCCTATGCAATGGTGACAAAACGATTCAAGCCACACATGATGAATGGCAAGAAGGTTCATCAAGTCGGCATGCCTTGGCACTTTGGCTATAAAGGATACGCAACAGGGGACACAGCAAACCGCTTAACACCTCATATCGGGGACGCAAACACGACGATCCCTGAATATAAGGCTTTCCTCTGTGATATAAGGAGGGCTGACTAATGGCGGAATATACTAAATACGTCGATGTGACTAAATGTGACGGCTGCCGTGCATGTATGGTCGCCTGTAAAAACTGGAACGACCTCCCTGCTGAGCCGGAGAAGTTCCAGGGCAGCGTCCAATCTCACGCTAATGTAACAGCAAACACCTGGAACGTGCTGTCATTTATTGAACACGAAGATTCTAAAGGCAATTTGGATTACCTTTTCCGCCATTCCTCTTGCTTCCATTGCTCAGAGGCGGCTTGCGTAAAAGTTTGCCCTGAAGAAGCCATGCACTATACTGATTTTGGAACTGTAAATGTAGATAGTGATAAATGCGTAGGCTGCGGCTACTGCGTTCAGAACTGTCCATTTGATGTTGTTCAGTTGGCAACATATAAAGACAAGAACGGCAAGGAGTACAAGAAGGCACAGAAATGCACAATGTGCGTCGATCGTCTTGAAGAAGGCATGCAGCCTGCTTGTGTCACTACCTGCCATACTGACGCTATGGAATTTGGGACACAAGAAGAAATGCTTAAGAAGGCTGAAAAGCGCCTGAGCGAAATCAAGGATAAGTATCCTAACGCAATGATCTACAACCCAGAAGGAGTCGGCGGCACGCACACGATTTACGTACTTGCTGAAAAACCTTCTGTCTATGGACTTCCTGAAAAACCAAAAGTTCCAACATCTGCTGTGGTCTGGAAGGACTACGCACAGCCAATCGGCAAGATGATGCTTGGAGCAACAAGCATGGCACTTGTAGGTGCTTTCGTGTCCAATAAGTTATTCAATAAAGAAGGAAAAGGCCATGAAGAGGATGGGGGTGGCAGCCATGAGTAATACGCAGTATTCAGGTGTAAAGGTAAAGCGATTTTCGAAAGGCTTTGTAATCGCGCATGCTGTGAACGCCATTTCATTCTTTGCACTGTACATCACGGCCCTGCCAATGTATACAGAATGGTTTGACTGGCTTTATCCAGTATTGGGCGGACCAGAAGGAGCGCGCCTGCTGCACAGGATTTTCGCGATTGCCTTCATTACGCCGACGTTCATCTGGCTGATCATGGATCCTAAGGGCTTCCTGCGCTGGGGAAAAGAACTTGTTACTTGGAAGAAGAGAGATATACAGTTTTTCACTGAGTTCGTTAAAGAACTATTTGGCTTTAAGTTCAAGCATGTAAAACAAACCTTCTTCAACGCTGGTGAAAAAATAAATTCAATCATCCAGATCCTGACTGCGATCCTGATCATCGGTTCGGGCTTCCCAATGTGGTTCCCAGACCTGTTCCCGAAAGCAGTTGTCCAATGGGCATATGTAGCTCATAACGTCGGCTTCGGCCTGGCGATTGCAGTAGTGGTCGGGCATATCTACCTGAGTGTCATCCACAAAAATTCAAGACCAGGGTACACTGGCGTCATCACGGGTGAAGTTCCGGCAGAGTGGGCAAAGGATCACTATACAGAATGGTACGAAGAAGAAGTCAAGAAGGGCAATTTCCCTGACCTTGATAAAGACAAGAACAAGAAAAAAGGCGCGTAAAACGATCAATAGAGGGAATGGCTGCCCGGACCGGGCTCCATTCCCTTCAAAATTTAGAATATTAGAATGAAAGAGGGGCTACAGCAATGAAAAAGTCCGTTGTCTCAAAAGAATATCAGAAATTGCAGAAAGATATCATAGAGTTGCAGGAGCAATGGAAGACTTCACTGGATCCTGACTGTGTCCGGCCAAACCTTGATAAAGCGGCAATGGAGGCGGGAGTGCCTGTCACTGCTTTAGCGGCAATTGACTTTGATATTTCCCTATTCTTACAGTGGATAGAGGATATAGGTGCTCTTTTATCGAAGTATCAACCAGAGATTGAAACCTCGATGCAATCTTTAAAAAATCTACTAGATGAAGAGACAGCAAAGAGATGGATTGATGAAGCATTTGCTTTCAACTATATTTATTTTGCTAGTTTCGCTGAGGAAAATGATCTGGATGGCTGGATTCCGCAATTCGTGGCAGAGACAGTTCTTCGTCCATATCTCCAGCTGACCGCGGTTAAGGTTCAGGATGAAATTCATCACGGTGTCCATGGCGCTGGCTGCCCTGTGTGCGGAGAACCTGTACGCCTTGCCCAGCTTGAAGGAGAAGGAAAGAAAGTATTGCACTGCCCGCGTTGTTCGGCTCACTGGAATGACCGCCGCGTAGCCTGCTCACACTGTGGAAATAACGATCATGAAACAGTGAAGATCCTGACAATCGAAGGCGAATCTGCGGCACAAATCCAGATTTGTGAAGAATGCAAAGGATATACAAAAGTAATTGATACAAGACAATATATTGTAAAGCCAACACCAGCAATGCTCGACCTGAACACTATCCACCTGGACTTTGTTGCCCAGGAGCATGGATATAAATCCGCTGGGGAAACAAAACAGACTAACTAAAAGAAGGTGCTGTGGGATGAAAGCCGGAGCGATCATTTTATCAGGCGGCAAATCTAGCAGGATGGGAACGAACAAGGCTCTCCTGAAATTTCGGGAAAAAACGAATATTGAGAGAATTAAGGATGAGTTACAGCACGTATTTGATGATATAATTCTAGTAACGAATGATCCTGAAACCTATCAGTTTTTAAATATTAAAATGGTAACAGACCAGTATCCGGGTTCTGGTCCACTCGCAGGAATCCATGCGGGACTAGAGGAATCAGACTATGAGGAAAATTTCGTTGTAGCCTGTGACATGCCATTTGTATCATCAGAGCTAGCTTCAAGCCTTGTAAAAGCGCTTAAACACCACGATGCAGTTGTACCGGTCAGTGAAGGCAGACAGCATCCGCTTTTTGCGGCATATCAAAAACGGGTAGCAAGAGAAGCTAAGGAATGCATTGAAGACGGAAATTTGAGGATCAAGCATATGCTTGAAAAACTGAATGTCCGCTTTCTCGATGAGGCAGATCTGCAGCTCTATTTCGAGGGCAGCCTTGATCGGGTATTTTTCAATATGAACCATCCCGAGGAATATGAAGATGCAAAGAAATGGGCGGAATCCGGAGAATAGTTTTCAGGTGCTAGAAAGGATGTAAGTCAGCATGCAATTTTTCAAAGTGAAAACGGTTGAGGAGACCTTTGCATTAATTGATGAGAAAATTGGCAAGATCACGGATACTGAAATCCGTCCTCTTGATGAGGCGCTTCACTACATCCTTGCAGAGGATGTCACTGCAGGTGAGAATGTACCTGGTTTTGACCGGTCGACCGTCGATGGCTATGCCGTCATCGCCCGTGACACATACGGTTCATCTGAATCGATGCCAGGCTTCCTGAATGTCGCCGGCGAGGTCCATATGGGAGAAGAAGCGGTCAAGCCAGTAGGCAGGGGCGAGGCAATATACGTACCGACAGGCGGAATGCTGCCACCAGGAAGTGACAGCGTGCTGATGATCGAGCATTGCGAGGAAATCGGCGGACTGTTGAATACGTACAAGCAAATCGCACCAGGCGAGAATGTCATCAGAAAAGGAGAAGACATCAAGGCAGGGGAAGTCCTTTTATCCGAAGGGGCAAGATTGCGGCCGCAGGAGCTTGGAGCACTGGCGGCACTTGGTGTTTCTGAGGTTAAAGTCTACCGAAAGCTGAAGGCTGCATACCTTTCTTCAGGGGACGAAATCGTTCCTTTTGAAACGAAAACACTTGAAACAGGCCAGATTCGTGATATCAATTACTTGACCGTCAAGGGACTGGTCAATGAGTGGGATATCGAATTTATATACGGCGGAATCACCCGTGATGATTACCAGGAATTCGCCCAAAAAGCCCGCGATTTGTATGAACAGGCTGACTGCTTGATTTTATCAGGAGGAAGCTCAGTCGGCACGAAGGATTATACGACGGAGGTCATCCAGTCACTTGGAGATCCAGGCGTCTTTGTCCATGGAATTTCCATCAAGCCCGGGAAGCCGACAATCCTCGCTGTTGCAGATGGAAAGCCGGTCATTGGACTTCCGGGACATCCAGCATCCGCAATGATCATCTTCAAGCTGTTTGGCGAACGGGTTTTCAGGAGGCTGAAGGGTGAAAAGATCGAGCATAAGCCCGAGCGAATTTTTGCCAGGATTGTTAAAAATATTGCATCCTCACCAGGAAGATCCGATTATATCAGGGTAAGACTTGAGGAAAAGGATGGAGAATGGTGGGCCGAGCCGATCATTGGCAAGTCAGGCCTGATCACGACATTGGTAAAAAGCGATGGAATAGTCGAGATTGTTTCTGAAAAAGAAGGAATTTCACAAGGCGAATACGTTCCAGTAATTTTGACGAGATAGGGGGAGCCGCATCATGGATAAAATACGCTATAACCGAAAAATTTATCTTGAGGACAAGCCGCGCAAAAAAGCCAGGAATGAAGTGCTGGCCGCGTTCGACCTGCCTCAGGAAAAAGAGTGGATCACGGCTGCCGGCGCCCTTGGCCGAATTACTGCTGAACCTGTCTTCGCCAATGTTTCAATGCCTTTTTACCATGCATCCGCGATGGACGGGATTGCCGTGAACGCCGAGGATACTTATGAAGCACATGAACAGCGTCCGCTCCATTTGAAAATGGGTGAACAGTTCGAATATGTTGATACCGGGAATGCGATCCCCCCTCAATATAATGCGGTGATTATGGTGGAAAACATCCAGGTCATCGATGATGAGACGATTGAAATCATCGAGCCGGCAACACCATGGCAGCATATCCGTCCGATTGGCGAGGATATCGTCCAGGAAGAAATGCTGTTCACACAGGGACATCAATTGCGTCCAGCTGACCTCGGGGCACTCCTTGCGGCGCAGGTTACAGAGGTACCCGTCGTCAAAAAGCCGCTTGTGACCATCATCCCGACCGGAAATGAACTTGTAAGCGCGGATTCTTCACTGTCAACAGGCAGGATCATTGAATTCAATGGAACGGTTTTTAGCAATTATGTAGAAGATTGGGGCGGACAGCCATACCTGCATCCAATCGTGAAGGATGAACCTGAAAAAATCAGGGAAGCACTGCTGGAAGCTGTGGAGACATCTGATATTGTCGTCATCAACGCCGGGTCATCAGCTGGTTCAAAGGATTATACAGTTCATATTCTTGAGGAGCTTGGCACTGTTTTTACCCATGGTGTCGCAACAAGGCCGGGTAAGCCAGTCATACTCGGGAAAATTAAAGATAAGGTAGTCGTCGGTGTACCGGGCTACCCAGTTTCCGCGTACATGGCACTGGAGTGGTTTGTAAGGCCGCTCGTTTGTAAATATCTAGGAATACCAGAACCAGAAAGGCCAAAGCTCGAGGTAAAGCTTGGCCGCAGGATCGTCTCCACGATGGGGGCGGAGGACTTTGTCCGAATGAATATCGGCTATGTGGATGGACAATTTGTCGCCAACCCGCTGACACGCGCGGCGGGCGTCACCATGTCACTTGTACGTGCGGATGGTTTGCTCGTCGTACCGCCAGAGGAGCTAGGATATGAACAAGGAGACATTGTCATGGTCGAGCTGTACAGGCCTGTCGAAGAGATCAAGAACGCAATCGTCTTCAGCGGCAGCCATGATCTGACGATTGACCTGCTGTCCTCCCAGCTCAAAAGGCAGCGAACCGACATGAAAATTGTTTCTTCCCATGTTGGCAGCATGGCCGGATTAATGGCAATCAGGAAAGGGGAAGCCCATGTAGCGGGCATTCATTTGCTAGACCCGGAGACAAAAGAATATAATGTTACCTACGTAAAGAAATTCCTTGCAGGGCAAGACGCAGTCTTATATCCATTTTTAAAAAGAACCCAGGGCTGGCTGCTTCCAAAAGGCAATCCACTTGGAATTCAGAACGTCAGCGATATTGCCGAAAAAAGCGCAGATTATGCCAACAGGCAAAAGGGCGCCGGCACACGCATATTGTTTGATTTATTGTTAAAAGAAGCAGGTTTGAGTGCAGACGATGTAAACGGCTATGACCGTGAAATGTTCTCGCATCTAAGCGTCGCCGCAGAGGTAAAGGGAAATGACAACGCAGCAGGACTCGGAATCTTCCCGGCAGCCAGGGCGATGGGCCTTGACTTCATCCCGGTCTCTGATGAAAACTACGATTTACTGATGACAAAGGCATTTTTCGAAAGCGAAAAGGGTATCTGGTTAAGGAACGTGATCCAATCTGAAGCCTTCAAAGCCGAAGTCGCCAAAATCGGCGGCTATGCAGTCGTCGAGAATCCAGAGCCGGTTTATTTTTAAGATATTGATGACTTTGGAGAGACCTTTAAGAAAGAAAACCAGTTAAAGAGTGGTTGAAGTGACCGATAGAAAGGCTCTAACGGACAAATCGGAGTCAGAACCCGGTGAAAGTGACCGATAGAAGGGTTCTAACGGACAAACCGGTGGCAGAATTCGAGAAAAGTGACCGATAGAAGAGCTCTAACGGACAAACCGGAGGCAGAAACCGAGAAAAGTGACCGATAGAAGGGCTCTAACGGACAAACCGGTGAGAGAAACCGATGGAAGTGTCCGATAGAAGGGCTCTAACGGACAAACCGGAGGCAGAAACTGAGAAAAGTGTCCGATACAAGGGCTCTAATGGACAAACCGGTGGCAGAAACCGAGAAAAGTGACCGATAGAAGGGTTCTAACGGACAAACCGGTGGCAGAATCCGGAGAAAGTGACCGATAGAAGGGCTTTAACGGACAAAACCGGGACAGAACCTGAGAAAAGTGTCCATAAAAAAATTAAATCCTGATCCGGATCAGTTTATTGAGGTGATTTTGATGAATTATGAAATAGCGAAAGATCCAATCAACGTTCAATCCGTCATTGATAAAGTGGTCCAGCGTGAAGCGGGAGCAATTACTACTTTCATTGGCACTGTCCGTGAATTGACAAAGGGCAAAAAAACCCTTTACCTTATATATGAAGCATACGAACCGATGGCAGTGAAAAAGCTGGAGCAAATCGGCACGGAAATCCAGGAGCGCTGGAATGGTGCTGAGGTTGCGATTACGCACCGCGTCGGCAAACTTGACATCACGGATATCGCCGTGGTGATCGCTGTATCCACGCCACACCGCAACGATGCATATGAAGCAAATCGTTATGCAATCGAGCGCATTAAAGAAATCGTCCCAATCTGGAAAAAAGAGCATTGGGAAGATGGCGAGGAATGGATCGGCAATCAATTAGAAACTGTCTCATATCCGACAGGGAAACCGGAGGAGAAGGATCTCAATGAATAAAATATTATTCTTTGCACATCTACGAGATGAAGCAGGCCATGAATCAGTTGAAATCGAAGCAGCTGGTAAAACGGTTGCCGAGCTAAAAGAAATCGTTGCTGAAAAGTACGGCGTCCAAAAGCTCGATACTTCAATGACAGCAATCAACGAAGAATTTTCATCAAATGATGAAGTCATTAAAGAAGGAGATACAATCGCCTTCATTCCGCCTGTATCTGGCGGTTGATCAGTTATAGATATTACAGCGCCCCGATCCGTTGACTTTAAGGTCGATGCGATCTGGGCGTTTGTTTTACAAGGAGGGCTAACTATGTCAGAAAGATATTCACGTCAAACGCTGTTTCCTCCAATTGGCAAGGCCGGGCAGGAGAAAATCCGCAGCAAGCATGTGCTGATGATTGGTGCCGGGGCACTCGGTTCAGGCAATGCTGAGCTGTTGGTCAGGGCAGGTGTTGGCCGACTGACGATTGTGGACCGTGATTATGTTGAAGCGAGCAATTTGCAGCGACAGCAATTATATACAGAGGAAGATGTAGCTGAGAAGCTTCCAAAGGCCGCTGCGGCAGAAAAAAGACTCCGAGCGATCAACTCTGATGTTGAAATCAGTGCCCATATTGCCGACGCTACTCCTGAAAAATTGGCACAGCTAGTCGATGGAGTCGACCTCATCATCGATGCAACGGATAATTTTGAAACGCGGATGGCTATTAACGATATTTCACAAAAAAACAAGATTCCATGGATCTATGGTGCCTGCGTTGGCAGCTTTGGGATGAGTTTTTCCATCATTCCTGGTCAAACGCCATGTCTGAACTGTCTGCTAAAAACTGTTCCGCTTCAAGGGATGACTTGTGATACAGGAGGCATTATCGGTCCTGCTGTACAGATGGTCATTGCCCATCAGGGAGCGGAAGCACTGAAAGTCCTCGTGGAAGACTGGGATGCGGTGCGGACTTCATTCGTCAGCTTTGATTTATGGCGAAACCAGTACAGCAGCATGAAAATGTCCAAGGCAAAGGATCCAGGGTGCCTGAGCTGTGGTGAACATCCTGAATACCCTTATTTAGACGTTGAAAACATGACCAAGACGACAGTTCTATGCGGACGTGATACCGTTCAAATCAGGCCGCCAAAACAGCAGCAGCTTAACCTGCAGGAAACAGCTGAAAAAATGAGGGATTTAGGCTATCAGGTTAAAGGGAATCCATATCTAGTATCAGTGGACATGGATGACAACAGAATGGTCATTTTCCAGGATGGACGCGCACTTATTCATGGAACAAAGGATTTGGCCCAGGCTCGAAGCATTTATCAGAGGTTTTTCGGATAATGATTTTTACACGCGCAAACCCCCTGCCAAATCAGCAGGGGGTTTCTATATAAACGATCTCTATGGATCGGTTATGACTGTGCATTCATAGTGGATTATTTCTCGTCAGAGGCAACTAGCACAAGACGGCCTTTATCCAGTTCCATTTCATACTTCTCAGCCTCTTGTTTTGAAAGACCGAGGGATTCAAACTTATTGCGAAGCTCATCACCGCGGGATTTGAACATATTTCCGATGGAATCAAAGAACCCTTGCTCCTTGAAGCCCATGCCGCCTGTTTCAGTAGCATCAGTCAAGTGCTCACTGCGGTCTTCATCATGCGCAAAAATATAAATGTTTTCTTTGCCGAAGCCTGAAGCTTCAAGAGAGTTGATTTTTTCTGTAGCTTGTACACCGTTTTCTACTACTTCTACTTTCATCATAGTATCTTCCTCCTTAAAGTTTTTTCCTATACTAGTTTTGGGAAGCTTTTTTAGCCTTCACCGTCTACACTATTTATATAACCGGTTTAAGCTTTATTAAACCTACTGGGAATTGTTCACAAAAGAAAGGGTATTTTGATAGAAATGAAGGGAGCTGGTCACGATGGCACTATTGAATAATGACTGGGAGTCTCTGTTGGCAGAGGAATTTGAAAAAGCATACTATCTGGATTTGAGGGTATTTTTAATAGAAGAATATCGCACCAGGACAATCTTTCCGGAAAAAGATGATATCTTTAATGCTTTGAGGTTCACCGATTATGAGGATGTCAAGGTCGTGATTCTCGGACAGGATCCTTACCATGGCCAGGGACAGGCTCATGGTTTGAGCTTTTCAGTAAAACCTGGTGTTAAGATTCCGCCTTCGCTTCGGAACATCTTTAAGGAGCTGAATGCTGACCTTGGCTATGAAGTTCCAGATAACGGTTATTTAAAAAAATGGGCTGAGCAGGGTGTGCTTCTTTTAAATACTGTCCTAACAGTAAGAGAAGGGGAAGCCAATTCACACAAAGGAAAAGGGTGGGAACATTTTACCGATAAAGTGATTACCCTGTTGAACGAGCGCGAGAAGCCGGTGATATTCATCCTCTGGGGCAAGCCGGCCCAAAGTAAACTAAAATTGATCGACGAGGACAAACATAAAATCATCATGTCTGTCCATCCAAGCCCGCTCTCGGCAAGAAGAGGCTTCTTCGGCAGCAAGCCATTTTCTAAAGTAAATGAACTGCTGAGGGAACAGGGAGAACAGGAGATTGACTGGCAAATCGAAAAACTGGAAGGTTAGGGACTCCCTCTTTATAAGTCAAATATAAACGGGCAATTGTAACCCTCATACAAATTTTGCAAGTCCTGTTGATTGGAGTGGAAGGCGCGTAGACTCCTGCGGGATCAGCTGGACAGGTGAGACCCCGCAGACGCCAACGGCGACGAGGAGGCTCACCGCCAGCCCCGCGGAAAGCGAAGCGCTTGGAACGCAAATCAACAGCCCGTGTATCCTCCATACTAAAAAAGAAGTTTGTCTACAGTCAGAGCCCCGAGAACTAGGGCTCTTTTATATGCAAAAAACGACATGTTCCACGTGGAACTTACATGATTTTTTCACAATGATGGTTTCAAAACAACAATGCTTGCGCCTGGCATAAATCCTAAAGTCGAAAAAACATGTGAATTGTTGTAGAATGGAACGGTACAACCATCACATGATTCGTAGGATATACATATTAACACCCTATGGAGGTGAGTCGATGAATATTTCACTGCAAAAATTATTATTGAAAATGGAAGAAGAAATAAAGTGGGCGAAATCTGCAGAGTCGGAGGCAGTAAAGCGGGAAAAGATCCACTCGATTAAAACGCTTTGCGAGCTCGTCCTTGATGAAACGCCTGGCGTAGCTCCTTTTACACAGACAGCACAGCAATTTGTTTCATCACAGTCAAGCCTTCCTCAGCAGCAGATGCCGGTTAATCAACCGTCACCAATGATTCCGCAGCCTAAGAAGCTGGAGATGGAAGATAACGCAAACGGAGACTCGCTCTTCGATTTCTAATTTTAAGAGGTGAAAGTGATGAAGTTATTTATATTGATTGGAGCCATCAATGCTTTTCTGGCAGTTGGGCTTGGAGCATTTGGTGCCCATGGGCTTGAAGGCAAGGTTGAGCCGAAATATTTAGAAACCTGGAAAACAGGCGTTACATATCAGATGTTCCATGCAACCGGAATTTTGATCATTGGAGTTCTTTTAGGAAAGCTTCCCGCAAGTGCTCTTCTATCCTGGTCAGGCTGGCTGATGTTGATTGGGATCGTGTTATTTTCCGGCAGCCTGTATGTTTTGAGTGTGACAAAAATCAGCATTCTTGGAGCAATCACCCCACTTGGCGGAGTTGCCTTCCTTGCAGCCTGGGTATTGTTGATGATTGCTGCTGTGAAGTACTTGTAATAGGCGCAGGTTCGAAATTGTATTGCAAGCAACAAAGATGAAAAGGAGCACGCCGTTTTGGCGTGCTCCTTTTAGCTTCATTACCTTGGTGGATAAGCAGTCAATCCAGCTCCGCCGCCGAATGGATAATCGTATTCAATTTCTTCATCGAATGTGACGTAATCAAGATAAATCATAGGCATTAAAATTCGCTTTCCTGTTTGCGGATCACTGAGTATCAGGTGATCTCTTCCAGCGGCTTCGATGATTCCCTGAAAAATTTTAGCATTCCATTCAGTGTTGTTTTCAAAAGTCGCATAGACGGTAGCGAGCTTGCCTTTATTCAGGCGAAGGATATTTTCAATATAGGATGCTTCAATTGGGAGCATTCCCGGGACTTGGGCACCAGCGACTGCCCCTGGCATAGCACCGCCAGGCATGGAAACACCAGGAAAAGCACCACCAGACTGAGCAGGGAAGGGAGTTGCTTGTGGGTATCCCGCTTGCCCCATCTGTCCCATCTGCGTCATCTGGCCTTGAACACTTGCCTGATCTTCTTTGCCGCTATACGGCTGGTACATTTGTGGATATGTTCTGTAGTTATAATAGGGATTATTGTATTGAGTCATTGTATAGCCTCCTTAATAGTATTTTTCCTTTCCTTCAAATTCACCTTTATTTATGTAAATGGTGAAATTGAGCTTTACAGGTTGGGAGTACAAGTAAAATGAATCCTCACTATTCAATACATATGAGAAAAGCTTGATTTTATGACTCGAACATTTTAATACATAACTCTTTTCAATAGGTAATTTCATTGCCATAAAACAAAAAAATCCCCAGGCAAATGCCTGGGGATTTCAATTATTATACGTTCAAGAATGAGGATACGCGGTCTTCTTCAAGCAGGTTTCCTACGAAGAATGAACCGAATTCGCCATAGCGGGCGCTGACTTCGTCAAAGCGCATTTCATATACTAGCTTCTTGAATTGAAGGACATCGTCTGCGAACAGGGTTACGCCCCACTCGTAGTCGTCGAAGCCTACAGAGCCTGTGATGATTTGCTTGACCTTGCCAGCATATTGGCGGCCGATCATTCCATGGCTGCGCATCATGTTGCGGCGGTCTTCCATCGGAAGCATGTACCAGTTGTCTTCACCCTGGCGGCGCTTGTCCATTGGATAGAAGCAAACGTACTTAGCCTTTGGAAGCTCAGGATAAAGGCGTGCAAGGATTTGTGGATTCTGGTATGGATCTTCACCAGCTGGCAGGTAGTTGCTCAGCTCGACAACAGAGACATAAGAATGAGCAGGGATTGTGTATTCAGCAAGCTTTGACTTATTGAATTCTGTCTCGATTTCATTCAGTTCTTCCATTGTTGGGCGCAGGATCATCATCATGAAATCAGCTTTTTGGCCAACGATTGTATATAGTGCATGGCTTCCTTGCTTTTCTGCCTGTGTCTTGTTCCATTTTTCAACAAGACCAAGGAATTCCTGGATGATCTCCTGGCGCTCTTCTGCCGGTAGCATCTTCCAGGTTGTCCAATCTACAGTGCGGAAATCATGAAGGGCATACCAGCCATCTAAAGTTTGTGCTGCTTCAGTCATTTTATATCACTCCTAAAAATCATCAATATACCAATATCATATCATAGTTTCTCCATTCATCATGCTTATAAAACCCTGATTGTTTATACTGTGGGGAAAAAGGATATTTTGTTAAAGATTGCAAATAGTAAAAGGGGCAGGATAACATGCTTGAAAATTTACAATAAAAAGACTTCAAGGTTGTAAACGATAACATTCTTGAATTTTAAGGTTGGTAAAGTATGCTAGAGGTATAGATAAAAGGAGGAGTCAGCATGAGTGATTTATTTGAAGGCTTAAAAGCCAAATTAAGCGGACAAAATTTACGGATCGTGTTTCCGGAAGGCCTCGACGAACGGATTTTAGCAGCGGCTGGCAGACTGGCTGCAGACGGTGTATTAACACCTATTTTAGTGGGTAACATTGAACAGATTCAGGCGAAAGCAGCCGATATGGATGTATCGCTTGAAGCGGTTGAAATCTACGACCCTGTAAATTTCGCGATGATGGATGAGCTTGTCGCTGCATTTGTTGAAAGACGTAAAGGAAAAGCGACTGAAGAGCAAGCGCGCAAAATTTTGCTTGATGAAAATTACTTCGGAACAATGCTTGTGTACTCAAACAAAGCAGATGGGCTTGTAAGCGGCGCAGCTCACTCCACTGCGGATACGGTAAGACCTGCATTGCAGATCATCAAGACGAAGGAAGGCGTGCGCAAGACTTCTGGAGTCTTCATTATGGTGCGTGAAGATGAGAAGTATGTCTTCGCTGACTGTGCGATCAACATCGCGCCAGACAGCCAGGACCTTGCCGAAATCGCGGTGGAAAGTGCAAAGACAGCAAGAATGTTCGACGTCGAGCCGCGCGTGGCTATGCTAAGCTTTTCTACAAAAGGTTCAGCTGTGTCTCCTGAGACGGAAAGAGTATCAAAAGCAGTCGAAGAAGCAAAACTTCGTGATCCACTATTGATCGTTGACGGAGAGTTCCAATTCGACGCAGCCTTCGTTCCATCTGTTGCTGAAAAGAAAGCTCCGGATTCAGTGATCATGGGCAATGCGAATGTATTCGTATTCCCTAGCCTTGAGGCAGGCAATATCGGCTATAAAATTGCTCAGCGCTTAGGCGGATTTGAAGCAGTTGGCCCAATTTTACAAGGCTTGAACCGCCCGGTAAACGACCTGTCCCGCGGCTGCAGCGAGGAAGATGTGTACAAGCTGGCGTTGATTACAGCAGCTCAGGCACTTAGCAAGTAAAATACATCATTCAAGCCGGTCGGATTTTTCGATCGGCTTTTTTTATGAATACAAATTAAGCCGATTCTCCCCCATATGCTATAATATCAACGATAAAGCTACAGAAAGAAAAGAGGAAATCACGATGGATGAGGCGCTCAATTTATTGCGTCAGGATAAATGGAGATTGATCGACCAGTCGGTGCTCGGTGCACACTTTCATGCTCTTCAATCATTCGGCACTGATGATACATTATGCGAATCGGTCGGCAAAGGCCAGTCCCCGGCTACCGCAAGAGCATGGGTTCACCATGACACGGTCGTCCTCGGTATCCAGGATACACGTCTCCCGCATCTCCAGGAAGGACTGGCTTATCTCGAAGAGCAGGGCTATCAGTATATTGTCCGCAACTCTGGGGGACTTGCAGTTGTGCTCGATGAAGGGGTCCTGAATTTATCTCTCATCTTGCCTGAGAAGGAAAAAGGGATCGATATCAACCGCGGCTATGATGCTATGTGGCTATTGATTAAGGAAATGTTTGCTGATTTTAATAAAGATATAGAGGCAAGGGAGATTTCTGCTTCCTATTGTCCGGGAAGCTATGATTTAAGCATTGACGGGAAAAAATTTGCCGGAATCTCGCAGCGCCGCCTGAAAAAAGGGGTCGCCGTGCAAATCTATCTTTGTGTGACTGGGAGTGGAAGTCAGAGAGCGGAATTGATCCGTGAGTTTTATGCCACTTCTAAAAAAGGTGAACAGACAAAATTCATCTATCCGGATGTCCAGCCAGAAGTCATGGCCTCGCTTTCCGAACTATTTGGTGTCGAAATGACGATTCAGGATGTGATGCTGAGGTTTTTGAAATTCCTGAACGCCAACAGCGATGAGCTGGTATCAGGCTACCTGGATGGCCATGAGATTGAACTGTTTGATCACTACTACAACCGGGTCATTGAGCGGAATGAGAAATTCCTTGAGCCAAAGGAGTAGCTAGCCCAATTCATAATAAAATATAAAAGCCGGAAAACCAATGTTTTCCGGCTTATTTTAGGCTCTTTTGAGACCTTTCACAATTGAAATTTACAAGTTCCTAATTTAAAAGTCTCATAAGAGCTTAAGAGGGGGCTGTTGCCATAACTTCTTCTCCATCTACCATCTATCTATTTAGCAACTAGATTTCTATTCCGCTACTTTTTCGAGATTGCCATTCCGGTCCATCTTGAACTTTGTTGCCGAACGTTCCTCTTCTTCAAACAGGGTGAGCTTTCGCGCACGGTTCATGATTTTCATAAGTGTTTCGTAGTCTTCTTGCATCGTGTTCGTATTTTCTTCAAGCCTGCTTATTTTTCCCTGAAGTTCTTCGTTATGTTTCCTTAAACTATTGATTTCACGCTTCAATCTTTCATTCTCACTCTTATAAATATCTACCTGAAGCGATGAGCCACTTAGGCTTTGCAGGTAAGCAATCACATGTCCCATTGTCATGCCGGTTGGCGGGACAGTGTGGCGGACCGGTTGTGTATGTGTCGTCTGGGTTACAGTTGTTTTCGTCTCCTGGGCAGGCATTTCAGCCATTTCAGCAGCTGCCTCAGTAGAGTAATCCTTTTGTTCCTGCTTCTTGTTCATTAAATCTTGCATTTCAGCCATAAGTGCTGCGTCAATTTCCTTGTCGTCCTGTTCAAGCATTGACAGGTCGAAGGTTGGTTGAGATTCTTCCTGCTCCACCGCTGGCAGCGAACCTGTCAAACTTTCATCCAGTGTAGGCACCGGAGGATTGTAAAGCAGTTTCTTCTTGCCGCCTTGATCCTTTCCTAGGATTCTCTGTCTCTGTTTTCTCTGCTTTTTCGCGAGCTGCAAAGCTTTTTCATAGTTATGCCTCACGACTGCGTTCCAGCGGAATCCGCAGGCGGCTGAAGTGCGGTCAAGCTTGTCGCCCACCTCTTCAAATGCGTTCAATTGTGTACTGCCTTCTCTTACATGTCGCAGCACGGTTTCAGCTAGCAATAAATCATTTTCTTCCGTCCAGGCATCCTGGCGTGTCTTCATTTACTTCAACTCCCTTTTACTTTGGTCAACTATTGAAACTTATAGTTCAATCTTGTCCGGAAATTGGAAAGCTTATACATCGTAAAATGGAAGGATAGTAGATTTTTTGCGTAAAATACATGTTTTTCATTTAAATAGATAAGCAAATGGACCTCTTCAACAGCTTGCATTCATCTTGAATAAGAGGTAAAATACGCTTTAGTCTAAAACGAAAAGCGGAGGCGTACAGGCCTTCTTGATTTTTGCAGGGAGAATGCTTGTGAATTGAGAGGCTGGCGCTGGCGCTTGACAGTATTTATAGAAAGGGTTGTCCTAAATGGCAAACGAATTCCGTGTTTGCGACGATTGTCAGGCCGTAAACCTTAAAACATTGATTCCGAAGCTGAAGCAGCTGGATCCTGAAGCGACTGTCGATATCGCCTGCCAGTCTTATTGCGGACCAGGCAGAAAAAAAACATTCGCGTTCGTCAACAACCGGCCAGTTGCTGCACTGACTGAAGAAGAGCTTTTGGAAAAAGTCCAAAAGAAACTTAAGTAATTAATCTTTAATATAATGACTTCCGCTGAAAGCCTATATAACTTCACCTTTAAACAACCGTTTAGAGGTGATTTTTTTTCCAGGGAAACTTGCAAACTAGTTTATAACTCAGGGAATATAGGAATGAAGGGTAATGAGAAGAGTTTCAGCATTTGTATATGCAATTTTTGTAAAAAAATGCAGAAAATCGAGATGATTTGACGAACGAAACAGGCTATAATAAAAACAAGCTAATCAGGAAGAAGGAGAACGATGGGATATTCGGAAGAAAAGCTATTTGAAGAAAAAGTTTTCAAAGATCCAGTACACCGGTATGTCCATGTCCGTGACCGGGTGATCTGGGATTTGATCGGAACGAAGGAGTTCCAGCGCCTGAGAAGGATCAAGCAGCTCGGCACGACATACCTAACCTTCCACGGAGCTGAACATAGCCGGTTCAACCATTCTCTTGGCGTCTATGAAATCACGCGCCGGATTGTGGATAATGCCTTTGCGTCCCGTCCTGAATGGAACGAAGGGGAGCGCCTTTTATCATTATGCGCGGCCCTGCTTCATGATCTTGGCCATGGGCCATTCTCGCATTCATTCGAGAAGGTGTTCGACCTTGACCATGAGGATTTTACAAGGGAAATCATCCTTGGTGATACAGAAGTGAATCAGGTGCTGTCGAGAGTGGCGCCGGACTTCCCGAAAAAAGTTGCTGAGGTCATTGAAAAAACATATGAAAACAAGCTTGTCATCAGCCTGATTTCAAGCCAGATTGATGCTGACCGGATGGATTACCTGCAAAGGGATGCCTATTTTACAGGAGTCAGCTACGGACATTTTGATATGGAACGGATTTTGCGTGTGATGCGTCCGCGCGAGGACCAGGTTGTGATCAAGCAAAGCGGGATGCATGCTGTCGAGGACTACATAATGAGCCGCTATCAGATGTACTGGCAGGTTTATTTCCATCCAGTAACTAGGAGTGCAGAGGTCATACTGACGAAAATCCTGCACCGTGCCAAACACCTTCATGAGCAAAACTACACCTTTAAACATAAACCGCATCATTTTTATTCAATTTTTGAAGATCGCATGACATTGGAAGACTATTTAAAGTTGGATGAAGCCGTGTTCCTCTACTATTTCCAGATTTGGGAGGAAGAAGAGGACGAAATCCTGAGCGATTTGTGCCGTCGCTTCAATAACCGCAATCTATTTAAATATGTCGAGTTTGACCCTGCCAAGGAATACAAGAAGCTTGCTAAGCTTTCCATGTTATTCGAGCAGGCGGGATTGGATCCTGAATATTACCTGGTTGTCGATTCATCATCAGACCTGCCTTACGATTTTTACCGTCCGGGTGAAGAGGAAGAACGCCTTCCGATCCATCTGCTGAAGAAAAACGGGGAAATCCGCGAGCTGTCGCGCGAGTCAGAGATTGTCGACGCCATTTCCGGTAAAAGGCGGACAGACCATAAACTATATTATCCTTCTGATTTCCTGGAAAAGGAGAAAGCACGCCCTGAGATTGAACAGATTGCACAGATTCTTGAGCTGAACTTAGACAATGGGACCATTTGATACAGGAGTTGACGCGTTTTGCTAAAAGACCACGCTAAAATCATACATGCCATTTCAGTTTCCGGAGAGGTCATCGGCAGGAAAAAGCTGCAGAAAATGATCTATATCGCAAAAAAGATGGAATTCCCCTTTCAGGAACGCTTCCAGTTCCATTTTTACGGACCATATTCTGAAGAACTTACATTGCGGGTAGAAGAGCTTTGCAATATGGGCTTCTTGGACGAAGTGAAGGAAAAGAAAGGCGGGTACTACCAGTACCGCTACACATTGAGCGAAGCAGGACAGGAATTCCTTGGGGAAAACAGCGTCGAGATGCCATGCCTTGGCGACTGCCTGACCGACATCAACGACCAGAATGCAAGATTCCTTGAACTCGTTTCCACTGTTTTGTATTTTGATAACTTACCAGAAGCGGAAGTACGGGAAAAAATCCAGACCGTGAAAAAGAGCCAGAAATACACTGACCAAGAAATCGACGAAGCTTACGCGTATATTGCGAGCTTGAAAAATAAGTCAAAGCAATTGTTGGCATAAGGATATTTGGACCATGAATCGAGTATAAAACCTATTTTGGGTTTTGTGCTCGGTTTTTTGTTTAGTTGAAGAAGGGTTAGTTAGGCAGTATACATTATGTGCCCGTGGAAAGAAGAAACCGCGGTTCACGGTCACAAGAAAGGGAAACATGTGCCTGTGAAAAGAAGAAACCGCGTTTTACGGTCACAAGAAACGAAAACATGTGCCTTTGAAAAGAAGAAACCGCGGTTCACGGTCACAAGAAAGGGAAACATGTGCCCTGAAAAGGTAAGGTACAAGTATACTTGTCACATAAAAGAAAAAAGCCCAGAATCGTCTGAGCTTTTAGTCCATCCTATTCGTCACTCAACCTCTTGCCTGCAACACCATAGTGGTTCTTCGTCATTTCCTCGATGAAAACGACGACTTTTTCTTTAGGTGCGCCAGTTGTCTCGCTGACAGCGTCTGTTACTTTTTCAACCAATGCTTTCTTTTGATCCTCTGTGCGTCCTTCAAGCATTTTTACTGTTACGTATGGCATTTGCCTAGCCTCCCTGAAATGGTTGATATAATCTAAATTGAGTTTTTCATAATTCGCGAAAATTCGCAAGTCCAATGGAAGATTGTCTTTTTCACATTACATCAAGAATGAGTTATACTTTAATAAAAGCGCAAGCGCCTTGGTCAGCCCCGACAAGCGCTGGAGGTCCGACCAGTGAAGTCGTTCTTTGACTTCAGTGGGCGGACCGAAGCGACTCGAGGGGCTAGGCGCTGGAGCTGGACAAAGAAAAGACAAAAAAGGGGAATGGAATGTGAGCTTACCCTATTCGTTAGAGGAAATTCCGTATGTGGCTGCCGCATTGATGATTGCTTTCGCGGTCCATGAATTCGCGCACGCCTGGGTTGCGTATAAGTTTGGCGACCCGACTGCCCAGAGACAGGGACGATTAACTTTGAATCCAATCAAGCACCTGGACCCGCTGGGAACCATTTTGATTTTCATCGCTGGATTCGGCTGGGCGAGACCGGTCCCGGTCAATCGCTTCATGTTCAAAAATCCAAAGCTTGCCGGAGTGCTTGTGTCGGTTGCCGGACCAGTAAGCAATCTTGTTCTTGTCTTCCTGGCATTCGCCATCTGGTACATATTTGTGATGCTTGGATTGGCGCCTGGGGTTCCAGAGTTTTTCCTGGACTTCCTGAATATCTTTATCGGACTGAATGCGATGCTGTTCGTCTTCAACCTATTGCCGTTCCCGCCGCTCGATGGTTACCGAATCATCGAGGACCTGGCACCAGCTGACATCAGGGCAAAAATGACCCAGTATGAAGCGTATGGATCGATTATTTTCTTGATCCTTGTCATAACGCCACTTGACCAATATACAATCCAGCCGATTTTCTACTACTTGATTCCGGCTGTGACTGATGGAATATACAATCTATTTTTCTGATTCATTTTAAGGAGGTTTCCAACATGGAAGAAAAAAAGGGCAAGAATATTGGCTTCAATATTATAAAAAATGACCCGATGGACGGCCATAAGGGCTTTGGAAAAGGTGTTCTCACACTTGATAATGTTTCGCCGGTCATCATTGACGTGGATGCGGGTGAGGCAGCTGTAGAAGTTGGTGCGATGCACGCACGCAGTGCTGTTGAGAAAGGGATCAAGTTTCTCCCTGACCGAAATGAAGTTCCTGATGCCAAACTATATTGGGTAGTCTGGGTGACAATTGACAGGAAGGAAGAAGGTCCTTATTATGCAGGTGTCACAGCATGCGAAATGACCGTTAACCGTGAAATCCGCCGCGGCTACAAATCGCTGCCTGAGCATGTGAACCGTCTTGATAAGTCTATCAAGCGCCATATCATTGTGGACCATATGGATGAAAAATCAAAACAGATCCTAGCTGTTTTCCTGAAAAACCATGACCCGGGAATGTGGGAACGGTCTGAAGACAAGCTGAAAAGCGATTTATTAGCCAATTAATATATTTGGATAATTCTCCTAATAATTTGTCTAAATTGTGACATTTAACAGCAAGTGACAATATCTGGCTTGCTCAAATCGAATAAAAAAAGTAAACTGATATCAGCGTAAAACACATTTTATGCTAGGACGAGAAAAACCCCGGAGGCTTGCTTCCGGGGTTTTTCTTTTTATAATGTAAATTTAATTTTTCACTTCGAGAAATGGCCAGCTTCAGCGCCTAGCCCCTCGAGACGCTTGTCTAGTGTCGCCTCCTAGAAACTCCGAAACTTCAGCTCCGCCGGCAGAAGCAAAAAGCGCTTCTTTGTCGGAGCCTCCAGTTTCTGCGTTTCTGGGCAGTCGGCTATACTTTTCGATATCGGTCCGCTCAATGAAGTCAAAGAACGACTTCACTGTTCGGCCCTCCAGCGCTTGTCGGGGCTGACCAAGGCGCTTACGCTTTTCTTGCTATAGTGAGATAATTGTTGTTGACAGAGTATGTTATAGACGGTGCTCTACAACCCGAAAATCCGCTTGTACCAAGGCTTCTTTTCCTTTTCGTTCTTAGGCTGTTCTTCCTTATGCTCTTCATGATCCAAATGATCTGTGCAGTATTCAGTAGGCTCTGTACCTGCAGCGAACAAGGTCAGCCTTTTTACCGGACATCCGTCAGCAGCGAGCTTGCCATTGGCAGGGTCAACATAGACGGCAACAGTCCCTTTTGCTGCCTTGAATTTTTTCGCAGGCTCATTATCAAGTGCTTTTTCCATAAAATCGAGCCAGATATTCTTCGCATAAGATTTCTCTACAGTCAGTTCAATGGGCTTGCCTTTATCGTATCCTGTCCAAACGGCGGAAACGAGCTGAGGAGTATAGCCGATCATCCAGCTGTCCGTTTCGGTCGTTCCAGACTTAGCCGCATACGGTCTTGTCATTTTTTTAATCAGCGTGCTCCCAGTAACAGAAGAATAGCCATTGAGTTTTTTATCAAAAATGCCTGTCAGCATATGGGTCATCACCGAGGCGAGTTCTGGCTTCAATACTTCTTCTTTTTCAGCTTTATGCTCGTAAATCACTTCACCCTTATGGTTTTCGACCCTCTTAATCAGCACGGGATCTACTTTTTTTCCGCCATTCGCCAAAATACTGTAAGCATTGGCCATATCAATCACTCTGACACCGGATGTGCCAAGGGCTAGCGATGGAACCTTGTCCATATCCGATTTAATGCCAAATCGTTTTGCCGTTTCAACGAGCGTTTCCTCCCCAAGGAACAGATGGGTTTTCACAGCGTATACATTATCCGACAACGCCAAGGCCTGCGCCATCGTAATGTCATCTTCCGCATACTTATTGTTAAAATTATGCGGTGTATACTCTGAACGTCCATCATCGAACATGAAAGTTGTCAGCTGGCTTTTCATGGTGGACGATGGAGTGAAGCCATTCTCGAGTGCCGCATAATACAGGATCGGTTTCATTGTCGAACCTGGCTGCCTGACAGCCTGCACAGCACGGTTGAACGGGCTTTCCTCATAATTCCTGCCACCGACAAGCGCCACCACATGTCCATTCTTTGGATTCATCGCCACAAAGCCTGCCTGGATTTCCGAATCGGATGCAATCATTTTGCTGATTGATTTTTCGGCAATTTCCTGGTGATCAAGATCGAGGGTTGTATAAACCCTTAATCCGCCGAGCGAAATGGTGCGGTCATCGAAATTCAATGAGTTCTTAAGTGCATTCTGGACAGCGTCCTGGAAGTACGGAGCAGCACCAACCCGAGAATGCTGATGCTCTCCGACAAGCTTCAGTTTTTCAATGCTCGCTTTTTGTGCGGCAAGTTCAGTGATATAGCCGTTTGTCTTCATCGTGCTTAAAATGGTGCGCTGACGCTGCTTTGCTTTTTCCATAGAGGCGAAAGGTGAGTAAATGCTAGGTCCTTTAGGAATTCCGGCCAGCATGGAAGCTTCCGCCAGGGATAATTCCTTCGCGTCCTTGCCAAAATAATAACGGCTTGCTGCCTGGATACCGTATGCACCATTGCCATAATAAATCGTATTTAGATAGCCTTCGAGGATCTCATCCTTGGAATAATTCATCTCAAGGCGCAAAGTGTAAAGCGCTTCTGTCGCTTTCCGTTTCCAAGTCTTATCATGTTCAAGATAAAGATTCCTTGCATACTGCTGGGTTATCGTACTCGCACCCTGAACCTTCGCCATCGCCTTTATGTCAGCAAGCGCGGCACCGGCAATCCGCTTATAATCAAACCCATTATGGGTAAAAAAGGTTTTATCCTCTATAGAAACCGTCGCATTAATCAAATGAGGCGAAATATCCTTGAGCGCCACCCAATAACGCTTCTGGCCAGAATGGCTCTCGCCGATCACCGTTCCATCATCCGAGAAAAACAAGGTTGATTGAGGTACGGCCAGCGGAGGCGGTCCCTGGAGCTTCGCATACCCAATCAATGAAAAGTAGAGTACAGTGGCCAGAGCGAGTCCTGCAAGCCCGAAGAAAATCAAAGCACGCAAATATTTAATCGTCTTGCGAAACCGCTGGTCTGTCATCAGCTCCATAATGCTTCCTCCTAAAAAAAGATAGATATTATCAGTATGAAAAAAAACAGCAGATTTTAAACATAGAATCAAAGTTAATTAAATTTTGCTTGCATTTTTGCTAGATTCAACTATACTTTTTCTGATGTTTGTATTTGTGATGTTGGGGAAGTATAAAAAATAATATGAAAGCGTCATGCTTGCACAATATAAAATTGGACAGTTTAGCAGTCCATAACCTGAAATTCGCCGCATCATAACGGAAATTTTTTTGCCGAAAGGAAGGATATTAATGGGTCTATGGTTTACAGAAAAACAAACTGAGAATTTTGGTATTACTATGAAAGTGAACAAGACGTTACATACAGAACAGACAGAATTCCAGAAGCTTGATATGGTGGAAACAGAAGAGTGGGGCAATATGCTTCTTCTTGACGACATGGTCATGACTTCTGTTAAAGATGAGTTCGTTTACCACGAGATGGTTGCGCACATTCCGTTGTTCACTCACCCGAATCCTGAGCATGTACTTGTTGTTGGAGGTGGAGATGGAGGCGTTATCCGTGAAGTGCTTAAGCACCCTAGCGTGAAAAAGGCTACTCTTGTTGATATCGATGGAAAGGTTATCGAGTATTCTAAAAAATACCTGCCTGAAATCGCAGGCAAGCTTGATGACCCTCGTGTTGATGTCCAGGTTGGCGACGGCTTCATGCATATCGCGGAAAGCGACAACCAGTACGATGTCATCATGGTTGACTCTACAGAACCAGTAGGACCGGCAGTAAACCTGTTCACAAAAGGCTTCTACGCTGGAATTTCAAAAGCATTGAAGGAAGACGGAATTTTCGTTGCACAGTCTGACAACCCTTGGTTCAAGGCTGACCTTATCCGCAATGTACAGAAGGATGTAAAGGAGATCTTCCCGATCACACGCCTTTACATTGCGAACATCCCAACATACCCAAGCGGAATGTGGGCATTCACACTTGGTTCAAAGAAGCATGACCCGCTTGAAGTAAGCGAAGACCGCTTCCACGATATCGAAACGAAGTACTACACGAAAGAGCTTCACAAAGCCGCTTTCGTATTGCCTAAATTCGTTGGCGACCTTGTAAAATAATTAAGCATAATATTTATTCGGCTTCCCGGTAAATCCGGGGGCCATTTTAATGCGGAAAAGCGGAAGCGCCTTGGTCAGCCCCGACAAGCACTGGAGAGCTGACCGGTGAAGTCGTTCTTTGACTTCATTGGGCGGATCGAAGTGACTCGAGGGGCTAGGCGCTGGAGCTGGACATTTCTGGAAGTAAAAAATGTAATTTTAAAATTTGTAAAAACAACTGAAAGAGGTGTTTGGAATGCGTTTTGATGAAGCATATTCAGGCAATGTGTTTATCGGCAGCCATTCAAATTATAATGAGAGTAAAGCGGTTCTTTACGGAATGCCAATGGATTGGACTGTCAGCTACCGTCCGGGTTCACGATTTGGCCCGACTCGCATCCGTGAGGTATCGATTGGCCTTGAAGAGTACAGCCCTTATCTTGATCGCGAGATGGCTGATCTTAACTATTTCGATGCAGGAGATATCCCGCTTCCATTCGGCAATGCCCAGAAAAGCCTTGATTTAATCGAGGAATACGTGGACAAGCTTCTGGCTGAAGAGAAATTCCCGCTTGGAATGGGCGGCGAGCACCTGGTGTCATGGCCGGTCATGAAGGCAGTCGCGAAAAAATATGAAGACCTTGCCATCATCCACTTTGACGCACATACAGACTTGCGTGAACACTATGAAGGCGAGCCATTGTCGCACTCAACGCCAATCCGAAAGATTGCCGAGCACATCGGACCGAAAAACGTGTACTCATTTGGAATCCGTTCTGGTATGAAGGAAGAATTCGAGTGGGCGAAGGAAGTGGGCATGCATATTTCGAAGTTTGAGGTCCTTGAGCCTCTGAAGGAAGTATTGCCTCAGCTTGCCGGCCGTCCGGTTTATGTGACGATCGACATCGATGTTCTTGACCCGGCGCACGCGCCTGGAACAGGAACAGTTGACGCTGGCGGAATCACTTCAAAGGAACTATTGGCTTCCATTCATGCCATCGCAAACTCTGGCGTGAATGTAGTTGGAGCAGACCTGGTAGAAGTCGCGCCAATCTACGATACATCTGAAATGACAGCCAACACAGCAAGCAAAATCATCCGTGAGATGATGCTTGGTTTTGTAAAATAAAACTCGGTGCCGCTCCCTTGAAAAAAGGGGGCGTTTTTTTATGCAAAATTAATGACCTGTTACTAATGGTTACTTTCGTAGGAAGGAATATTCTGAATAATATAGAAAATATAATAATGATGTAAGTAACTAATAAAAAGGAGGTAAAAAGGATGAAAATGTTGGTTTCTTTTTTCAACCGCATCATGCAGCGGTATTTGCCTGATCCGTTTCTATTTGTCATTATCTTAACTTTTGTTGTATTTGGATTAGGCCTTATTTTTACCGACAGCGGTCCGTACCAGATGGTCCAGCATTGGGGCGGAGGATTCTGGGGATTGCTGACATTCTCGATGCAGATGGTGCTTGTCCTGGTTACAGGTCATGTGCTCGCGAGCAGCAATATCTTTAAAAAGGGTCTGGGAGCACTTGCCTCGCTTGCGAAGTCTCCTGGCCAGGCGATTATTATTGTCACAGTCGTTTCCATGATTGCCAGCTTAATTAACTGGGGCTTTGGTTTGGTCATTGGGGCTCTGTTCGCGAAGGAGTTAGCTAAGAAGGTTAAAGACGTGGATTACAGGCTTTTAATTGCAAGCGCTTACGCTGGATTCATCGTTTGGCATGGCGGTATTTCCGGTTCCATTCCACTGACAATCGCGACGGAAGGCCACTTCTCGCAGGATCTGATTGGCATCATCTCGACTGACCAGACGATTTTTGCCGGCTTCAATCTTTTCATAATCTTAATCTTGCTACTCGTATTGCCTGTTGTTAACCGCTTGATGATGCCGTCGAAGGATCAAACAGTGACGGTCGACCCAGTATTGCTGGAAAATGACGTACAGGCTGCCGCCCTCGAGCAGGGAGCAATGACGCCTGCGGAAAAGCTTGAGAACAGCCGGATCGTTTCATTGCTGACCGGTATTTTTGGCCTTGTGTTCTTATTTTACTATTTTGCTACAAACGGATTTAAGTTGAATCTCGATATCGTCAACTTTCTGTTCTTGTTCCTCGGCATCCTGTTCCATGGCACGCCAAAGCGTTTCCTTGAGGCAGTCGTGAACGCGGTAAAAGGGGCAAGCGGGATCATCATCCAATTCCCTTTTTACGCGGGAATCATGGGGATGATGACGGCATCTGGCCTGGCTGCAGTCATGTCAGAAGGTTTCGTATCAATCTCGAATGAGTTCACATTCCCATTCTTCGCCTTCCTGAGTGCGGGTTTGGTCAACTTCTTCGTTCCATCCGGCGGAGGACAGTGGGCGGTCCAGGCACCAGTCATGCTTGAAGCAGCCCAGACCCTTGGAGTATCCATTCCGAAAACAGCGATGGCCGTTGCCTGGGGCGATGCGTGGACCAACCTGATCCAGCCATTCTGGGCACTGCCTGCACTGGCGATTGCCGGACTCAAGGCGAAAGACATCATGGGATACTGTGTGCTGACGCTGATAGTTTCAGGTATCGTCATTTCAGTTGGGATGCTGTTTTTCTAATAAGAGGAATTTTAGGAGGAGCAGATTTGCTTCTCCTTTTTTTACTGGAAAAAACCTTAAAGAATTTCCAGTTTGCGAATAAATGATGGTTTTTTGCGAATAAACACCGGTATTTGCGAATAAATCATGATTTTTGCGTATAAAGCAAGAAACATCCGAAAATCATTGAATTCCATTCAGAAAGCAAAAACTGGATAGCAAATCGCCATCCAGTTTCCTTCACTTACATCTTTTCGAATGTATCACAAATGGTTTCGCGTTCATTTAGTGCTTGTTTTCCGGAATTCGCTACTACAAGGATGGAATCGGCAACACATTTATCGCCTTCAGCCCAATATTTGCAGTTTTCTACTTCGCATTTAACTTCGATTTTCATGTATGCCCCTCCTTAAAAGGTTTTGATAATCAATACCCGCTTTAGAGGGGGACTAACCCTATACATGTATACCTAATTTTCCCTACTGATTCATAAGGCAATCCCCCTTGCGCTTCTTGCACTTTCAAAGGAGAATATTTATACTTATAAAGTTATAATGAAGATAGAAAAGCACAGGCGACTTTGTCAAAACTGACAAGCGCTGAAGCTGGACAAGAAAAGGGCGTGTTAACGGTGTCTAGTAAACCCGCTGATCAGATTCCTGTCAAGGTGACGGTAAACACGGCGATTTACAGTGGCAAAGAGAAGGAAACTTTTGAATTGACCACTTTTGGCCGATACTATAAAAAGGCGAACAGCTCGTACCTCCAATATGATGAAGTAATGGAGGAAGGAGATGTCCATACGACGGTTAAAATATCAGGGGACGAAGTGCTGATTTTGCGCAGCGGCGCGATCAAGATGAGACTTCATTTTCTGCTGAATAAAAAAACTTCGGGCAATTATCAGACCCAATATGGGCTGCTGCAGACTTCTGCGCTCACGAAGCGGCTTGATACTGATTTTAACGAGACAAAGCAGGAGGGCCATGTGGACTTGCTGTATGATATGGCAATACAGGGCGCGACTGCAGGTACATACCATTTGACGATCAATTATAAGGAGGAAGGCAAATGAATATAGTTGAACAGGTTCAATTGAAGCTGAAGGAAGAAATCAAGCAGGCGATCCTCAAAGCCGGTCTAGCTGAGGAGGCACAAATTCCGGCCGTTATTTTAGAAACGCCTAAGGAAAAAGCGCATGGGGATTACTCTACGAATATGGCGATGCAGCTTGCGCGCGTTGCGAAGAAGGCACCTCGCCAGATTGCGGAGCTGCTGATCGAGAATTTTGATAAGAGCAAGGCATCCATTGAGAAAATTGAAATCGCAGGACCTGGCTTCATCAACTTTTACATGGATAACAGCTATTTGACGGACTTAATTCCGGCAATCCTTGAAGCAGGCGACAACTATGGCGAATCAAATGTAGGAAATGGGCAGAAGATTCAGGTCGAGTTTGTTTCTGCAAACCCTACTGGCGACCTTCACCTAGGCCATGCGCGCGGCGCGGCTGTCGGCGATTCGCTGTGCAATGTGCTTGCTAAGGCTGGATACGATGTATCCCGTGAATATTACATCAACGACGCTGGGAACCAGATTAACAATTTGGCTCTTTCTGTTGAGGCACGTTACTTCCAGGCGCTTGGCATGGACAAGCCGATGCCTGAGGACGGTTACCATGGTGCTGACATTATTGGGATAGGGAAAACCCTTGCTGAAGAATTCGGCGATAAGTACGTGAATGTTCCCGACCAGGAGCGTTTCGATGCTTTCCGTGAGTACGGATTGAAATATGAAATGGAAAAGCTAAAGCAGGACCTTGAGAACTTCCGTGTTAAGTTCGACGTTTGGTACTCTGAAACTTCTCTATATCAAAATGGTAAGATCGACGTGGCACTTGATGCGCTGCGTTCGAATGGCCATATCTATGAAGAGGATGGCGCGACATGGTTCCGTTCGTCTGAGCTTGGCGATGACAAGGACCGCGTGCTGATCAAGCAGGACGGCTCATATACGTATTTGCTGCCGGATATTGCTTACCATAAGGACAAGCTCGAGCGCGGTTTTGAAAAGCTGATCAACATCTGGGGAGCGGACCACCACGGTTACATCCCTCGTATGAAGGCAGCAATCGAGGCGTTGGGCTATGGACGTGACGCGCTTGAAGTTGAGATCATCCAGCTCGTCCATCTGTACAAGAACGGCGAGAAGATGAAGATGAGCAAGCGTACAGGCAAGGCTGTCACAATGCGTGACCTGATTGATGAAGTAGGTCTTGATGCAGTTCGTTACTTCTTCGCGATGAGAAGCGCGGACACTCATATGGACTTCGACCTTGATTTGGCCGTATCCCAATCCAATGAAAACCCAGTGTTCTACGCACAGTATGCACATGCCCGTATCAACAGCATCCTGCGTTCTGCAGCAGAGCAAGGCTTGATTTTTGACATTGAGGCAGACTTCAAGCACATCCAGTCCGAGAAGGAAATCGACCTGCTGAAAAAGCTTGGCGAATTCCCGCTGGCCGTTGCTGAAGCAGCACAGAAACGCATGCCGCACCGAATCTCTAACTACATTTTCGAATTGGCATCCGTATTCCACAGCTTCTACAACGCTGAGAAAGTATTGGATCTCGAAAATAAAGAAAGAACAGTGGCTCGCTTGTCGCTGATCAAGACAGCGCAGATCACATTGAAGAATGCACTTGAAATAATTGGAGTATCTGCTCCGGAGAAGATGTAAATTATTGAGACCCAGCCAAAGATGGCTGGGTCTTTTTAAATGGAATTGTAAAAAATTTGAATTTATGTATTCCCAAAATAAAGGTATATAACTTAATATATTCAATATAATCTGTTAATTTGGGGGAGCACTATAGAAATGGAGCAAATCAACTACGCAATAGGACAAGTCTGTCCTGACTGCAGTTCAGCTATTCCGTTTAATAAAGGGTATGTTTCATGGTGCGATTGTGGATATAATATGGACCACTCACCTTCAGAAATGACGGACTCAAAATTAAATGCTTTATATGAAAAACTGGGAAATAAACGTGGTCAAAGAGTTTTTCAAGACCTGGTTTCCCATAAAAAATTACGTCAGGGGATTTCTTTCTCCAAAAGCTTAGCTTTCATGGTAGCCACTATTGTGCACTTAATTAGCATCAGTTTATTTTTACTTGGCCTTTATTTGCTTATTTTTCATATTAATAGTTTCATTTTAATGGCTGAAGGGCTAATTCTCTTAGGTATGGCCTGGCTGGCCAGGCCAAGGGTGCCTAAACTGGACAAAGGGGAGCATTTGATATCACGTCAGGATTTTCCGTTTTTATTCGAGGCTGTTGACCAATTAGCTGATGCTATGCAGGTAAAAAGAATTGATGGAATCATTATTGACGATGAATTCAATGCATCAGTGGCGCAAATTGGCTGGAGAAGAAGGAGAATCATCAAGATAGGGTTACCGTTATTTTCTTTAATGGAACCAGAAGAGCAGCTGGCGATTCTCGCACATGAATTTGGCCATATATCCAATGGGGATTTGACAAGATCTTTTTATATCGGTACTGCCGTATATACGCTGCAGACATGGCATGAGCTTCTAAATCCTGTGCCAATCGATGAATATGACAGCATGGGGTTCTTCGAAATACCTGTATACTATTTCATGGCATTTCTGGCACTAATCCCATACTCTGTCTTCTTATTACTGGTACACCTGCTGTTTGACGATTCCCAAAGGGGTGAGTATTTAGCCGATGAAAGGGCTGCTAAAGCAGTCGGCTATAAATATTTAATTTCGTCGATGGAAAAGTTTCAATACGCTGATACCTTTTATTTAAAGGTAAGGGAGTTGGCAGTAAGGAAAAACTCACTCAATTTATTTGATGCTGTTCATGAACAAATCAAAATAATGCCAGAGCGTGAGAAAGAGCGGCTCTCCCGTCTTGCACAACTTGAGACATCTAAATTGGATTCGACTCACCCGCCAACATTCTATCGCATACAACTGCTTGAAAAATTGAAAGCTGCTCCTTCTACTTCAGCTATTGGTAAAGACACTTTAGCAATGATGCAGAAGGAACTTGGAACCCAGCAGACCAGGATTCAAGAGGAAGTAATCGAAAATTACCGGTTTGTTTTGAATATGTATTAATGAAGGCTGCTGGATGACCCAGCAGCCTTCATCTTATTTCCACTCCAAAACTGCCCCGCCAATCCGTTTTACACCTCGAATTTTAGCCAAATTCTCGACGAGCTTGAGTGCTGCTTTGTCTTTCTCCTTTGCTTCGATCATGAAATCGACATCCTGGCCGATGCTCCGCAGTATATCAATCAATGGCAGGATGAATTCAGAGTCTACGTAATCCGCATGTGAACGATATGCTTTTTCAGATTTAGGGGAGGAGATATGAATCTTAGGCTTCAAACCAATCCGTTCCCAGGTGGCAAAGCCGGAGGGAAGCAATTTTTCCAGTGAGCCTTCACAAAGATTCGCCATATGGTGATGATAATCGAACATGAATGGGACGTCTTCTTTTATGCATGCTGCTAGTGTTTCTTCTGCATTGTAGGTTTTATCATCATTTTCAAGCGTAGTGATTTTTTTAATATGCTCTGGGAGTCTGGCGAAGTTTTCATGGAAGCGCAGTATCGTTTCTTCTTTGTTTCCGTAAGCCCCGCCAATATGGATATTGATAAGTGCTTCCTTTTCCAGTCCCATTGCTTCCAGCATTCCATAATGGTATTCCATATCGATAATTGCATTAGCAGTCACTTCATCCCTCGGGGAAGTGAACAGCGTGAATTGATTCGGATGAAAACTTGTACGAATCCCATGCTTTTTCACCAAGGCGCCAATTTCCAGCCATTTGTCCCGAAACGGAGTGACATAATCCCATTTAACCTCAGGATGCGTAGCCAGAGGCGCAATCGAGCTGGAAAAACGATACAAGGGAATATCATGGGCGATATTGTAGTGAATCATTCTTTCTGTGTTTACAAGGTTCTGGTAGGTGACGGAAAGCAGTTTTTCATGCCGTTCTTCCTTTGACAGCTGATTGTAACGGGCAAATGTAAGTGCCTTGGAGGGAGATGCATCCCACAGGCTGATGGCGGTGGATACATAGCCCAACCGAATAATCATAGGTACACTCCTTCAATGCCTGGATGCCGGCTCTTTTATAAAAAGTAGGATATCGTACTCGCAGCTTTTTCCTTCAGCAGCGCACGGCTGAAATCATCCAATGCAGCCTTCCGTGAATTCAGGATGTCTTCTGTCAAAATCCTTTTAACTTTTTTTATAAAATCACCATCATAAATCAGGCAGTTCAATTCATAATTCAAGAACATGCTTCTTTTATCGAAATTGGCGGTACCAACGTCACAAACCTCATCATCCACGAGGAGGACCTTGGCATGGTAAAAGCCATTCAAAAACTGGTAGACTTCGACTCCATCCTTGATCAGAGTCCTCAAATAAGGGTAGGATGCTTCTTTGACAAGAACATGGTCAGAAACGAGCGGAACAAGAACCGTAACTGAAACACCTCTTTTGATCGCATCCCGCAATAAGTTGAATACCCTTTTGCTCGGGATGAAGTAGGGTGTTCCGATAAAAATCGAGGTTTTTGCATTGGTGATCAGATCTGACATCATTTCCTCGAGCAGGATGCCTTCGGTAGGAACGATCTGATGTCGAATAGCTCCTTTTTTTAGAACAGGGAAATAGCCTATGTTTTGCAGCAGATTGACTTTTGCCGCTGCATGCCAATCCTCAAGGAACTCTGACTGCAGATCACTGACTCCTTCACCTGTCATTTTCAGATGGTAATCGCGCCATGGAGACAGTTTCGGATCATGATTGTTATATTCTTCGCCGATATTGAAGCCGCCGAGATACGCGATCTGTCCATCAATTACGGTGATTTTCCGGTGGTTCCGCACCTGGGATGAATAAAATAAGAACGGTAATTTTGGCATTTGAGAATAGGCGAATTCTACTCCGGCAGCCTTCAGCGATTTGATGGTTTTGCGCTTCAATCCGCTGCCTACCCAATCCACCATAAGGCGTACTTCAACCCCATCCTTTACTTTTTGTTTTAAAATGGAGAGAAATTCCTGGCTGATTTTATCATCCTGGACGATGTAAAACAAAATATGAATGTGCTGCTTTGCATTTTTTAATTCCGAAAAAAGGTCATCAAACAATTTAGGACCTTCCGCAAAAATGACAAGGTCGCTTTCACGGACAGGCAGCGTATTTGTTTTGGCACTTGCCAGATGCTTTTTCCTGCCAAGCGTGAAGTCCATGAACACCCACAGGGCAAGCCCAGCTAATATAAAAAATAAAATCCATCCAATTCCCATAGCGATTTGGCTCCCTTAAAAGTAAATTAAAGCATCGCCAGGCTCACCTCAATCAGTGTCCAGCTCCAGCGCCTAGCCCCTCGAGACGCTTCGGTCCGACCAATGAAGTCAAAGAACGACTTCACCGGTCGGCCCTCCACCGCTTGTCGGGGCTGACCAAGGCGCTTCCGCTTTTCATATTATTTTTGCCGAAATCGCTTGATATATGTTAAGTTCCTGTTAAAGGGGAAGTGTAAACAATTTTCAGAAATGAAAGGAAATGAGTTGACTGAATGCTCATTCATTATATAATGTAGTTAAAGGTATATTCAGAAAATTTGTTTGGTTAAAAATTTTCATCCAAAAATCAGCATCGAAAGGGGTAAATGATTTTTATGAACGGTCTGCTATGGATTAATCTTATCGCGTTCTTACTTGTAACCGCTTACGCTGTCAGCTTGTTTGTATACGTGGTCAAGACGAGAATCGAGTACATCAAGCTCGGCAAGAAATCAGAGTTTGATGATGATATCAAGGATCGCTGGAGAAGAATCCTTGTCCATGTATTTGGCCAGAAAAGGCTATTGAAGGACAAGAAAAGCGGTGCGATCCACGTTATGTTTTTCTATGGATTTCTTCTTGTCCAGTTCGGGGCAATTGATTTTATCTGGAAAGGAATCAAGCCAGGCTCTCATTTGCCGCTAGGCCCATTATATCCAGGTTTCACGTTTTTTCAGGAACTCGTTACACTTACAATTCTAGTAGCGGTAGTATGGGCTTTTTACCGCCGTTATGTTGAAAAGCTTGTCCGTCTGAAGCGCGGCTTTAAAAATGGGCTTGTTCTTCTTTTCATCGGTGGATTGATGCTTTCTGTATTGCTCGGAAACGGAATGAGCATGATCTGGCACGGCCATGAAGGAACATGGACTGAACCGGTTGCATCTCTTATTGCGGCAGCATTCAGCGGAATTCCTGAGGTAGCTGCCATCACGATTTTCTATATCGCATGGTGGATTCACCTCTTGTTCCTGCTTGCGTTCCTGGTATATGTACCGCAATCCAAGCATGCTCACTTGATCGCAGGACCAGCCAATGTTTATTTAACTAGGGTTGATTCACCAGGGAAGATTACAAAAATTGATTTTGAAGATGAAACACAGGAAACATTCGGTGCAGGTAAAATCACCGACTTCAACTATGAACAGATGATCGACTTTTACGCATGTGTAGAATGTGGACGCTGTACGAATATGTGTCCGGCAACAGGCACTGGAAAAATGCTGTCGCCAATGGACTTGATCGTCAAGCTGCGTGACCATTTGACGCTTCACGGCGCAGCAGTTACATCCAAGCAGCCATGGGTTCCGACATTTGCTTTTTCCAATACAAAGGGCAATCAGATCGCATTAGCTGCTGCAGGACAGGGCGCGAATGAAGCTGCTGCAAGCCTTGCTTATAGTCCAAGCATGATCGGCGATGTCATCACAGAAGAAGAAATCTGGGCTTGTACAACTTGCCGTAACTGTGAAGACCAGTGTCCGGTTATGAACGAACACGTTGACAAAATCATCGACCTCCGTCGTTATTTAGTTTTGACTGAAGGTAAGATGGACGCTGACGCACAGCGCGCGATGACAAATATTGAGCGTCAGGGCAACCCTTGGGGCTTGAACCGTAAGGAAAAAGAAAACTGGCGCGAGCTTCGTGACGACGTTGTCATTCCTACGGTAAAAGAAATGAAAAAGGCTGACGAAGAATTCGAATACTTATTCTGGGTTGGCGCGATGGGTTCATTTGACAACCGCAGCCAGAAGATTGCCCTTTCGTTCGCTAAGCTATTGAACGAAGCAGGCGTTAAGTTCGCAATCCTTGGAAACAAGGAAAAGAACTCAGGCGATACACCACGCCGCCTTGGTAACGAGTTCCTATTCCAGGAGCTTGCGACAAAGAATATCGAAGAATTCGAGAAAAATGAAGTGAAGAAGATCGTGACGATCGACCCTCACGCATACAATATCTTTAAGAACGAATATCCTGATTTCGGCTTTGAGGGCGAGGTTTACCACCACACTGAACTTCTCGCTCAATTAGTCAAGGAAGGAAGACTCACTCCGAAGCATGCAGTGAATGAAACGATCACTTTCCATGATTCCTGCTACCTTGGCCGCTACAACGAGGTGTATGACGCTCCGCGTGATATCCTCAAGGCGATTCCTGGTGTGGATCTGAAGGAAATGGAACGTAACCGTGATACAGCAATGTGCTGTGGCGCAGGTGGCGGCTTGATGTGGATGGAAGAAGAAACAGGACACAGGATCAATGTATCCCGTACAGAACAGGCACTTGCTGTGAACCCATCCGTCATCAGTTCCGGATGCCCTTACTGTCTGACAATGCTCTCTGATGGAACTAAAGCGAAGGAAGTAGAAGAAAACGTCGATACACTAGACGTTGCTGAACTACTCGAAAAATCCGTATTCGGTGAAATCAAACCGCTTGTTTCTTAATACAAATTAATACTAAAACTTGAATAGTAGAAGTTGACTCACAGTTAAAATTCGACATATGACAGAATTTTTAGCAAAGTGTTTCAATTTCTACTATTTTTGAGATAAAATGAATATATTGATAAAGCGCTTACATTAATCTTCAGCAAGAAACCCCTCATATACACAAGAATACGCAAATTTTTTTGGACCAGTTTCGAGCGAGCGTTCAGTCAATCAAAAAAGACTGGATTGAGATGTATTTTTCATTTTCCAAAATTAATAGATTGAAAGGGAGAGATGGCAATGGGAAAGACAGTCATTTTAGCAGGAGCTAGAACACCATTTGGCAAGCTTGGCGGAGCTTTGAGCGGATTCACGGCGAGCCAGCTTGGCGGAATCGCGGTAAAGGAAGCGATGGCACGTGCGGAAGTAAAGCCGGAAGAAATCGGCGAGGTCATTCTTGGCACAGTATTGCAGGGAGGCCAGGGACAGCTCCCTTCACGCCAGGCTGCAAGAGAAGCTGGAATCCCGTGGGAAGTAAAAACGGAAACAATCAATAAGGTTTGTGCTTCAGGTATGCGCAGCTTGACGTTAGGAGACCAGATCATCCGCGCGGGAGATGAGGAAGTCATTGTTGCCGGCGGAATGGAGTCAATGAGCAACGCACCATATATTCTTCCGAAAGCACGCTGGGGGTTCAGAATGGGCGACGGCCAGGTAAAGGACTTGATGATTCACGATGGATTAACTTGCAGCTTCAAGGGAGTCCATATGGGCACTTACGGAAATGACGTAGCGAAGGAATATGAAATCAGCCGCCAGGAACAGGACGAATGGTCATATCGCAGCCACCAGAAGGCGATTGAAGCGATTGAATCAGGAAAGCTTGCTGAGGAAATCGTTCCGGTTGAAGTGCCGCAGCGGAAGGGCGACCCAATTTTGGTCCAGCATGATGAAGCACCAAGGAAGGATACATCAGTTGAAAAGCTAGCGAAGTTAGGCCCAGTTTTCAACTCGGATGGCACCATTACTGCCGGTAACGCACCGGGAATCAATGACGGCGCGGCAGCCCTCGTGCTGATGAGCGAAGAGCGCGCACAGCGTGAAGGCAGGACACCGCAGGCAGTCATCCTTGGGCATGCAGCGATCGCAACAGAAGCAAAGGACTTTCCGAAGACACCTGGAATCGTCATCAATGAGTTATTGAAAAAGACCGGCAAGTCGCTGGATGAAATTGATCTATTTGAAATCAACGAAGCTTTTGCTGCAGTCGCATTGACGAGTGGACGCATTGCGAACCTTGATCCGGAAAAGGTCAATGTGAACGGCGGTGCGGTTGCCCTTGGCCACCCTATCGGAGCAAGCGGGGCACGCATCATCCTCACTTTGATGCATGAACTGAAGCGCCGCGGCGGCGGGGTCGGCATTGCGGCCATCTGCTCGGGCGGAGGACAGGGAGACGCAGTGATGATTGAGGTTCCGAAGCAATAAGGATTTTGACAATAGACGGGAGGGCAGTTAACTTGCTCTCCGTTGTAATGATTCTAGAGGAGGAAAACGAATGAGTGTGAAAAAAATCATGGTAATTGGCGCAGGACAAATGGGTTCCGGTATTGCCCAGGTGTGTGCGCAGGCTGGATACGACGTATTTTTAAATGATTTGAAACCAGAATTTGTGGAACGCGGTCTTGCTGGAATCAAGAAAAATCTTAACCGTCAAGTGGACAAAGGCCGGATGTCAGCTGAGCAGCTGGACGAAATTGTTGGCAGGATCACGGCTTCAAATGACCTTCAGGATGCGGGAAAGACTGATCTTGTTATCGAAGCGGCAGTCGAGAATATGGATATCAAGGCTAAAATATTTGCTCAGCTTGATAAAATTGCGCCTGAACACGCAATCCTTGCTTCCAATACATCATCATTGCCAATCACCGAAATCGCTGCAGCAACAAAGCGTCCGGAAAGAGTCATCGGCATGCACTTCATGAATCCGGTACCTGTAATGAAGCTAGTTGAAATCATCCGTGGTCTGGCGACTGCAGATGAAGTCTATCAAACAATCGAAGACATCACCAAAACATTGGAAAAAGTTCCTGTTGAAGTGAATGACTTCCCAGGCTTCGTTTCAAACCGCATTTTGATGCCGATGATCAATGAAGCAATTTACACATTGTACGAGGGAGTAGCGACGAAGGAAGCGATCGACGAAGTCATGAAGCTCGGTATGAATCATCCAATGGGACCGCTGACACTTGCTGACTTTATCGGCCTGGATACTTGCCTCTATATCATGGAAACACTCCACGAAGGCTTTGGCGATGACAAGTACCGCCCTTGCCCGTTGTTAAGAAAATATGTAAAAGCAGGCTGGTTAGGCAAAAAATCAGGCCGTGGTTTCTATACTTACGAGTAATTATTTTTCGTGAATCCGTCCGTACATAAATATTTGTCTGGACGTGGGGAGGGCTATAAATGAATCTGAGATTTACAGAAGAGCAGGAAATGATGCGTAAAATGGTGCGAGATTTCGCGCAAACTGAAATCGCTCCATTTGTTGAAAAAATGGAAGAGGGCGAGTTCCCGAGGGAGATTTTAAGGAAGATGGGCGAGCTAGGCCTGATGGGAATCCCGGTTCCCGAAGAATATGGCGGGTCGGAGATGGATTTCATCTCTTACATCATCGCGATCCATGAAATCTCAAAGGTCAGCGCAACAGTTGGTGTTATCCTTTCTGTCCATACTTCAGTCGGTACGAACCCGATATTGTATTTTGGTACGGAAGAGCAAAAGAAAAAATATGTACCTAAGCTTGCTGCAGGCGAATATCTTGGTGCATTCTGTCTGACGGAACCAAGTGCCGGCTCTGATGCTGCCAGTCTGAAAACAAGGGCGGTCAAGAAAGATGACCACTATGTGTTGAACGGCTCGAAGGTGTTCATCACGAATGGCGGCGAAGCAGATGTGTATATCGTTTTCGCTTCTACTAATCCGGAAGCTGGCACGAAAGGCGTTTCCGCTTTTATCGTCGAGAAAGACACACCGGGCTTCATCGTTGGCAAAGATGAGCACAAAATGGGACTTTACGGCTCACGCACGGTCCAGCTGACATTTGAAGACATGAAGGTGCCAGAAGAAAACCTGCTCGGCCAGGAAGGTGAAGGGTTCAAAATCGCGATGAGCAACCTTGACTCTGGACGCATCGGCATTGCCGCTCAGGCTCTTGGTATTGCAGAAGCAGCCTTGGAAGCGGCGACTGATTACGCAAAAGAAAGAGTCCAGTTCGGCAAACCAATTGCTGCCCAGCAAGGCGTCGGATTCAAGCTGGCAGACATGGCAACATCCGTCGAAGCTGCGAAGCTATTAATCTATCGTGCTGCTCAGTTACGCTCAGAGGGCCAAAAATGCGGAATCGAAGCCTCCATGGCAAAGCTTTTCACATCACGAACAGCAGTAGAAGTCACCACAGAAGCAATCCAGGTATTCGGCGGCTACGGCTATACAAAAGAATATCCAGTCGAACGCTACTTCCGCGATGCTAAAGTAACCGAGATTTACGAAGGCACGAGTGAGATACAGAAGATTGTTATTAGCAAGCAACTGTAAGCCCTTTATTATGACCGGTAGAGGTGTGGAAGCTGGAAAGCTGTCAAGAAAAGTTGGGAATCGTGACAGGTTAGGCAGTGGAAGGCGGAAAGCTGTCAAGAAAAGCTGGGAATCGTGACAGGTTTGGCAGTGGAAGGCGGAAAGCTGACAAGAAAAGCCCGGAATCGTGACAGGTTTGGCTGTGGAAGTAGAAAAGCTGTCAAGAAAAGCGCGAAATCGTGACAGGTTAGGCAGTGGAAGCTGGAAAGCTGTCAAGAAAAGCCTGGAATCATGACAGGTTAGGCAGTGGAAGGCTGAAAGCTGTCAAGAAAAGCCGGGAATCGTGACAGGGTAGGCAGTGGAAGCAGAAAAGCTGTCAGTAAACAAGATATGTGACCAGTTGAACCATGAGATGGGGATCAATTGGTGCCTGCAAATGCAGATAACTCAATTCAAATAAACAGTAACGGAGGAAACAAAAATGAATTTCCGATTATCCGAAGAACATGAAATGATCCGAAAAATGGTCCGCGACTTTGCCAGGAATGAAGTGGCTCCGACAGCTGCTGAGCGTGACGAAGAGGAGCGTTTTGACCGCGAGATTTTTGACAAAATGGCTGAGCTTGGCCTGACTGGTATTCCATGGCCTGAAGAGTACGGCGGAATTGGCTCTGACTATCTTGCATACTGCATCGCGGTGGAGGAGCTGTCCCGCGTTTGTGCTTCCACAGGCGTAATGCTGTCAGCACATACATCACTTGCTGGCTGGCCGATCTACAAGTTCGGAAACGAGGAGCAGAAGCAAAAGTACTTACGCCCAATGGCTGAAGGAAAAAGCATCGGTGCATACGGCCTGACTGAGCCAGGAAGCGGTTCAGATGCTGGCGCGATGAGAACGACGGCAAAAGAAGATGGCGACCACTATGTATTGAACGGTTCGAAAATTTTCATCACAAATGGCGGTGTAGCGGATATTTATGTTGTATTCGCATTGACTGATCCATCTAGCAAGCATAAAGGAACAACTGCGTTCATCGTCGAAAGCGACTTCCCTGGATTCTCTGTCGGCAAGAAGGAGAAAAAACTCGGCATCCGTTCATCTCCTACTACAGAAATCATCTTTGAAGATTGCCGCGTGCCAAAGGAAAACATCCTTGGTGAAGTTGGCGAAGGCTTCAAAATTGCAATGATGACGCTTGATGGCGGCCGTAATGGAATCGCGGCACAGGCTGTCGGAATCGCACAGGGTGCACTTGATGCTGCAGTAGATTATGCAAAAGAGCGCCAGCAATTCGGCAAGCCAATCGCTGCAAACCAGGGTATCGGCTTCAAGCTTGCTGATATGGCTACATCTGTTGAAGCTTCAAGACTATTAACCTACCAGGCGGCATGGCTTGAGTCTGAAGGTCTTCCATACGGCAAGGAGTCTGCGATGTCCAAATTGTTTGCCGGCGACACAGCGATGAAGGTAACGACTGAAGCGGTACAGGTATTCGGCGGCTACGGATACACGAAGGATTATCCCGTTGAACGCTTCATGCGCGACGCGAAAATCACGCAAATCTATGAAGGTACACAGGAAATCCAGCGCCTTGTAATCTCCAGGATGCTGACGAAATAACAAGGCGGGTAGAAGTTGATGAAAAAGCGAGAAGTGCAGGCGTCGGTAAAAGATGAGCGACTTGTGAAAAAAAGGCGCGACCAGATGATCAAAGGGGCCGTTACCCTTTTCAAGCAGAAGGGCTTCCACCGCACGACGACCAGAGAGATTGCCCGGGCTTCAGGCTTTAGCATCGGCACCCTTTATGAATATATCCGCACGAAGGAAGACGTGCTATATCTTGTCTGTGATAGCATCTATGACGAGGTTCGCGACCGCCTTCAAGAAAATCTCGACACCAATCAGGGGACGCTCGAGAGCCTGAAGGTAGGGATCGCGAATTACTTCAAGGTCATGGACGACCTGCAGGACGAAGTGCTCGTCATGTATCAGGAGGTAAAGTCGCTGACAAAGGATGCGCTTCCTTACGTGCTGAAAAAAGAGATTGAAATGGTCGGGATGTTTGAGGATGTCATCCAGCGCTGCGTCGAAAATGGCGAGCTTGATCTGGATGAAAAACATGTCAAAATCATTGCCCATGATATTTTCGTCCAGGGGCAGATGTGGGGATTCCGCCGCTGGGCGCTGCAAAAGCTGTACACTCTAGAAGAGTATACAGAGCTTCAGACAGAACTGCTTTTCAAGGGGATCAAGGGGTCGGAAATGAAATTAGGAACAGGGGGAACAAAATGAGTATGCAGGAAACGTATAAGCCAAAAAACCATATTCGCTTTGTGACAGCTTCAAGCTTATTTGACGGCCACGATGCCTCAATTAACATCATGCGAAGGATCATCCAGTCAATGGGTGGCGAGGTCATCCATCTTGGCCATAACCGTTCCGTTGAGGAGGTCGTCAATGCCGCGATCCAGGAGGATGCACAGGGAATAGCGATTTCATCCTATCAGGGCGGGCACGTTGAATATTTTAAGTATATGTATGATCTTTTAAAGGAAAAAGGCGCTTCCCATATCCGCATTTACGGCGGTGGCGGCGGTGTTATCATTCCTCGGGAAATAAAAGAACTTCATGAATACGGAATTGCGAGGATTTTTTCTCCGGAAGACGGCCGTAAATATGGTCTTAACGGCATGATCGAACAGATGATCAAAGAATGTGATTTCCCGACGGTAACTCCAGAAGGTGTTGAGGAGATCGAAAAGCTTGAGGCTGGAGACCCGAATGCGGTTGCCAAGCTGATTACGCTTGCCGAGCAGCATGTCGGTTCGGAAAAAGAAACAGCAGCTGCTGTTGAAACACTGATGGAAAAAGTAAAGACGATGTCTAAATCCGTTCCGGTTGTCGGTATCACTGGTACAGGCGGAGCTGGGAAAAGCTCATTGACAGATGAATTGATCAGAAGATTTATCAATGAGATACCTGAAAAGAAGGTAGCGATTTTATCAGTCGACCCTACTAAACAGAAAACTGGCGGTGCACTCCTGGGCGACCGTATCCGGATGAACGCGATCTTCTCTCCACGGGTTTACATGCGAAGCCTTGCGACAAGACAATCCAGGTCAGAATTATCGCTGGCAATTAAGGATGCGATCGATGTTGTAAAAGCTGCAGGCTTTGATCTGGTCATCGTCGAAACAAGCGGGATCGGACAGGGCAATGCAGGAATCACCGATGTGTGCGATGTTTCAATGTACGTGATGACAAGCGAATTCGGAGCACCATCACAGCTTGAAAAAATCGACATGATTGATTATGCAGATTTGATCGTCATCAATAAGTTTGAGCGCAAAGGATCTGAGGACGCTAAGCGCCAGGTGCAGAAGCAGTATCAGCGCAGCCACCTGTTCTGGGACAAAGAACTGGACGAAATGCCTGTCTACGGCACGATCGCCAGCCAGTTCAATGACCCGGGCACGAACGCCCTTTTTGCAGCCCTGGTCAATAAAATCAATGAAAAAGCAGGGACAGATTGGACGACATCTTTCTCTACAAACGCAGTAGTTGAGAAACAGAATGTCATCATTCCAAACGACCGCCGCTATTACCTTCGTGAGATTTCCGAAACGGTCCGCGGCTATCATAAACTTGCTGCAGAGCAGTCGGACCTCGCCCGCAGATTGTTCCAGTTGGCAGGAACGATCGAGGCCGTAAAAGAAAGCGGGAGTTACAGTGAAGTGCTATCCTCTCTACAGGTGCTGAAGGAAGAAGTAGAGAAGAAGCTGACGCCAGAATCGAAACATATTATTGAAAACTGGGAAGCGTTGAAGGAAAAGTACAGTGCTGACCAGTTCGTGACGAAGATCCGCGATAAGGAAATTGTCACTGAGCTAAGGACGAAAAGTCTTTCAGGCTTGAGTATTCCTAAAGTGGCGCTTCCAAAGTACAAGGATTACGGCGAGATTTTACGCTGGGTATATCTTGAGAATGTACCAGGAAGCTTCCCGTATACAGCGGGCGTATTCCCGTTCAAGCGCGAAGGGGAGGATCCAAAGCGCCAGTTTGCTGGTGAAGGTACACCTGAACGGACGAACCGCCGCTTCCATTACCTGTCCAAAGACGACAATGCGAAGCGTTTGAGCACCGCTTTTGACTCTGTTACTTTATACGGTGAAGATCCTGATTACCGTCCGGATATTTACGGTAAGGTCGGCGAGAGTGGTGTCAGCGTTTGTTCACTTGATGACATGAAAAAGCTTTATGCAGGATTTGACCTTTGCCATCCATCAACATCCGTGTCGATGACAATAAACGGACCGGCACCGATCATCCTGGCAATGTTCATGAACACAGCGATTGAACAGCAGGTGGAAAAGAAGGAACAAGAGCTTGACCGCAAGCTGAATGATGAAGAGTTTGCCCAAGTGAAGGAAATGACACTTCAGACCGTCCGCGGTACGGTTCAGGCAGATATTTTAAAAGAAGACCAGGGGCAGAATACTTGCATCTTCTCTACTGAATTCGCACTAAGAATGATGGGCGACATCCAGCAATATTTTATCGATGAGAAGGTCAGGAACTACTATTCTGTTTCGATTTCCGGCTATCATATTGCCGAAGCAGGCGCGAATCCGATTTCCCAGCTGGCGTTCACGCTTTCAAATGGCTTCACCTATGTAGAATACTATTTGAGCAGAGGAATGAAGATCGATGATTTTGCACCAAACCTGAGTTTCTTCTTCTCGAACGGCCTTGATCCTGAGTATTCCGTAATTGGCCGAGTTGCCCGCCGCATCTGGGCGACAGTCATGAAGAACAAATACGGAGCAAATGAACGAAGCCAGAAGCTGAAGTATCATATCCAGACATCTGGACGTTCACTTCACGCACAGGAAATCGACTTCAACGATATCCGTACGACGCTTCAGGCTTTGATGGCATTGCATGATAACTGCAACTCGCTTCATACAAATGCCTATGATGAAGCAATCACAACGCCGACGGAAGAATCTGTTCGCCGCGCGATGGCCATCCAGATGATCATCACGAAGGAGCACGGATTGACGAAGAACGAGAACCCGCTTCAGGGCGCGTTCATCATCGAAGAGCTGACTGATTTAGTAGAAGAAGCAGTCCTTCAGGAATTTGAACGGATCAATGATCGCGGCGGCGTGCTTGGCGCAATGGAAACACAGTACCAGCGCGGAAAAATCCAGGATGAGTCAATGTACTACGAGATGAAGAAGCATTCAGGAGAGCTGCCGATCATCGGTGTGAACACATACCTGAATCCAAATCCTCCATCCGAGGAAGAAATCGACAAGATGGAGCTTGCACGTGCGACTAAAGAAGAAAAAGAAACCCAGATCCAAAACCTTGAAGCCTTCAAAGGTAAAAACAAGGATCAATCCGAAGAAGCACTCAACCGTCTGAAAGAGGCAGCAGTCAGCGGCGGCAACATCTTCGCTGAATTGATGGAGACGGTTAAATACGCAAGCCTTGGACAAATCACAAGGGCACTATATGAAGTAGGCGGCCAGTTCCGCAGGAATATGTAGGATATTGACTTTTTAAAAATGAAGTAAGCAGAGTTTAAAAACAAAAGCGATGGTGTATAAAGGTAGGACGTGGCATTAGAGCTTTTTGCAATGGATCTGGATTGGGCAAGGTGGCTTGTAGGAAAACTATAAGCCATCTTGCATTTTGTTATGCACTTTTCGTAAACTAGCATTAACCTATTAATAATCATTAATAGCCATGTTCCAGCTTCTATGAAGAGAGCATGAATATGAGATGGGATTTGGTTCAAAAACAACTTTTATAGAATTTTTCATATCTTTTACCAAATAATCTTATATAATCTAGATATCAGCTAATACATACGACCTACTTCAGGATGTGAAATTTGTGAGATCGGTGTTATTAACGGCAGGGGCTGTTATGGCAGCTGCAGTCATGTATTATCTATACCAGCGACAGCTCGGGGCGATATCTTTTTTCATTCTTTCGATTGTCTTCTTTTTCCTGGCTTATGCCCAGCTTAAAAAGAGAAAAAGGGCTGGCAGCAGGAAAGCGGATAACGAAAGCGAAAAAAGGCGAGAAAAGGACAGATAAAACTGGCATAAAGGTTTAGAATTTGTTTATAATGTAGAATATGCATTCTGGGATATTTTCCTTGTTTTCGGACGCAAGGCCGGGTAAGGCCTGGAATAGAGAAAGGAAGTGCGAAAATTGAGTTTAAATCAATACTCAAAAGAAGAGCTTCAAGAAATGTCACTGATTGAAGTTGCCTATGAAATTTTAAAAGAGAAAAAGCAGGCTATTACATTCCAAGAACTTATGGCAGAGATCAAGAAGGTCATGAAATTGGACGAGGCCGAAGTAACTGAAAAAATGGTTCAGTTCTATACAGATATAAACATAGATGGACGTTTCATGTCCCAGGGTGAAGGCCGCTGGGGACTGCGCGTTTGGTATCCAGTTGACCAAATCGAAGAGGATAATGTCACGACAGTCAAGCCGAAGAAGAAGAAAGCTAAGAAAGCTGTCGATGAAGATGACCTTGATCTTGACGAATTCGATGAAATCGATGAGGAGGATCTGGACTTCGATGATGACATCGAGGAGTTTGATGAAGATGACGATGATGATCTCGATGATGACGACGATGATGAAGACTTCGATGAGGATCTTGAAGACACTGATGACTTCGACGACGATGATGAGTTGTTAGAAGACGAAGAAGAGGATCTTCCACTGGAAGAAGAAGACATGGAAGACGAGGACGAAGAACTGTAATTAACAGCTTGACTTTTACCAGGACCGGCTGTAGAATACTTTTTGGGCTCCTTAAAAAAGGACGATTATGTAAAACAGCTACAAAACGCTCCCCATACTATGTATGCGGGGCGTTTTTTTTATTTTGTCCAGAAAGCTGAAAACCCCCGGTGAAATAGGTTTGCATGATGTAATGCAAACTGATGAATTAGTTAAAAATTTTATTTATAAATCAATTAAACAGGTACATATTGTACAAACTGTTTGATGAGGGGGATTACACAATGGCAAAGTATATTTTTGTAACAGGCGGCGTAGTTTCGTCATTAGGTAAGGGGATTACGGCAGCATCTCTTGGAAGATTGCTGAAAAACAGGGGCATGAATGTTACAATCCAGAAATTCGATCCATACATCAACGTGGACCCTGGGACAATGAGTCCTTACCAGCATGGTGAAGTTTTCGTTACAGACGATGGTGCTGAAACGGATTTGGACCTTGGCCACTACGAGCGCTTCATCGATATTAACCTGAACAAATACTCAAACGTGACAACAGGGAAAATCTATTCGACTGTCTTGAAAAAAGAACGTCGCGGTGACTACCTGGGCGGAACAGTACAGGTTATCCCGCATATCACGAATGAAATCAAAGACCGCGTTTTCCGTGCTGGAAAAGAAACAGGCGCAGACGTGGTCATCACAGAAATCGGCGGTACAGTAGGAGACATTGAATCCCTGCCGTTCCTTGAAGCTATCCGCCAGATCAAGAATGATGTTGGCCGCGATAATGTGATGTACGTCCACTGTACGTTAGTTCCTTATATCAAGGCAGCTGGTGAAATGAAGACAAAACCAACACAGCATAGCGTAAAAGAACTTCGCAGTCTTGGTATCCAGCCAAACATCATCGTTCTTCGTACAGAAATGCCGATTTCACAGGACATGAAGGACAAGATTGCCCTTTTCTGTGATATCGATAAGGAAGCGGTAATCGAAGCTGCAGATGCGGATACTTTATATTCAATCCCTCTTGCCTTGCAGGACCAGAAGATGGATCAGCTTGTATGCGACCACTTCAAGCTAGATTGCGGCGAAGCGGATATGACAGAATGGAATGCGCTAGTTGAAAAAGTTACGCATCTTTCAGGTAAAACAAGAATTGCTCTTGTTGGTAAATATGTTGAGCTCCAAGACGCTTACATTTCAGTCGTTGAATCATTGAAGCATGCTGGATACGCATTTGACAGTGATATCGAAATCAAATGGGTCAACTCTGAGGAAGTTACAGAAGAAAATGTCGTTGAATTGCTGAATGACGTAGACGGAATCCTGGTTCCAGGTGGATTCGGCGATCGCGGAATCGAAGGGAAAATCCTTGCGACAAAATACGCACGTGAGAACAAAGTGCCGTTCTTCGGTATTTGCCTGGGCATGCAGCTTGCATCTGTTGAATTTGCCCGCCACGTACTTGGTTTGAAAGACGCTCACTCTGCGGAAATCATGCCAAGCACGCCTTACCCGATCATCGACCTTCTTCCAGAACAGAAGGATATCGAAGATCTAGGCGGAACTCTGCGTCTTGGACTATATCCTTGTAAGCTTGGTGAAGATACAAAAGCCTTCGCTGCTTACAACGACGATTTGATCTATGAACGTCACCGCCACCGCTACGAGTTCAACAATGAATATCGCCAGGCAATGGAAAAAGAAGGATTCATCTTCTCAGGGACAAGCCCTGATGGCCGCTTGGTTGAAATCATCGAGCTTAAAGACCACCCATGGTTCCTTGCATCCCAGTTCCACCCGGAATTTACATCAAGACCTACACGACCGCAGCCATTATTCAGGGACTTTATTGAAGCATCAATCAAGTCAAGTAAGTAATAGGCGGGAAAATAGCAAAAAGCCGGTGAATTCACCGGCTTTTTGCTATTTATATGGATATTTTACAAAGAGCTATACAGTTTTGGCTGTTTATTCTGGTTTTAATCCCCGTTCCGATGGATTTAATACCAGTTAGCTCCAATATAATACCAGTTGCCAGCGATATATTACCAGTTGGGTCCAAACCCTGAGTTAGTACTCCTCTAAAATTTCCTCAATCGTGAACTTCAAGCCGAAGTAAATGTATAATGCGACGATGGAAGCAGGATAGCCGATTCTGTTGCCCATTTCATCAGGCATGAGTCCTTTTGTCAATCTTAAATCGATGTGCACGTCAGCCATAGTTTCCAGGCTTACGGCTTCATTTTCAGCGCGGACCGTGGAGATGGCCACGAATGGAATCCCTTTTTCGTGCAATTCGCGCGCTACTCCGACAGCCTCTTCATCGTCAGCATATCGGCTTATAACCAGAACGCGGTCAGCAGCCTCCAGCTCGACGTCATCAGTGAAAATCGCAGCAGATTGCAAAGGTTCCTCGCCATAGACCGCTTCAAGGGCTACTGCCTGCATCTCCTTCGTACCGAAAATATAAACAGTTCCCTCACCAGCAGCTGCCTGTGCAAGCAGGCGAGCTCCGTCCTCAATCGAAAATTCTTCTTTTTCCTGAAGCCTGTTGAACAAACCTGTCAGCTGTGTCGAAAACATTTTTAACATAAGAGCACCTCCGTTTTTGCCAATACTGATTATAAAGTACTACAATAGAGATGAAAAAGCATCTGTCGAAAAATAAGTTTGAAAATATGGGAGGAATTTCAAGCTTTTTAACGAATTGTGTAAATGGGGATAAGACGAAACCATTTCCTGGATAAACACATTATAAAATATACTACATTTATTAGGGGGAAGAGGCGGCATGAAAGAAAAAATACTAATTGTAGACGACCAGTTTGGCATCAGAATTCTACTTAATGAAGTGCTGCAAAAAGAAGGTTATCAAACGTATCAAGCTGCAAATGGCGTCCAGGCCCTGGATATCGTTAAGAAGCATCCACCAGATCTAGTTCTTTTGGACATGAAGATCCCTGGTATGGATGGAATTGAAATTTTAAAAAGAATGAAAGTTATCGATCCTGATATCCGCGTCATCATCATGACCGCTTACGGCGAGCTTGATATGATCCAGGAGGCAATGGACTTGGGCGCGCTGACACACTTCGCAAAACCATTCGATATCGACGACATCCGCGCAGCAGTGAAGAAATATTCGCAAACCGTTTCTTAATTAATTTCCGATACATAGAAATGCCCTCTTGAATTTTCGGAGGGCATTTCCTTTTAAAAAGCAGGTAAAAAACCGAGTTTACAGACTAGTGAAATTATTGGTAACGCTTGCTTTATAGCATTTTTATGACACTTGCAAAAACAAGGCTTGAACGATGGTAATTCTGATTTTCTTTTGGTATGATACTTATGAATTCCACAGGATCATTCGTTTTGATGAATGCCTTCTCGGGTACATAATCAAAAGCAGAGAAGGAAAACCTTTAAAATGGTAGCATTGTCAAAATGAAAACTGATCATAACGAAGGAGGAAAAAATATGCCTTTAGTTTCAATGACTGAAATGCTGAAAAAAGCGAATGCGGAAGGCTACGCTGTTGGGCAATTTAACTTAAATAACCTTGAATTTACTCAAGCGATCCTTCAGGCTGCAGAAGCTGAAAAATCGCCAGTTATCCTAGGTGTTTCCGAGGGCGCAGCACGTTACATGGGCGGCTTCAAAACAGTAGTGAAAATGGTAGAAGGATTGATGGAGGACTACAAAACAACTGTTCCTGTCGCAATCCACTTAGACCATGGTTCAAGCTTCGATAAGTGTAAAGAAGCAATCGACGCAGGTTTCACATCTGTCATGATCGATGCTTCACACGGTCCTTTCGAAGAGAACGTTGAAATCACTTCAAAAGTGGTAGAATACGCTCATTCAAAAGGTGTTTCTGTTGAAGCTGAATTAGGAGTAGTTGGCGGACAGGAAGATGATGTCGTTGCTGATGGCGTTATCTATGCTGACCCTAAAGAGTGTGAAGAACTTGTTCAGCGCACTGGAATCGACTGCCTTGCTCCAGCTCTTGGATCTGTTCACGGCCCTTACAAAGGCGAACCGAACCTTGGCTTCAAGGAAATGGAAGAAATCAACAAAACTGCAGGCGTACCATTAGTATTGCACGGCGGAACTGGAATCCCTACAAAAGATATCCAGAAAGCTATTTCTTTCGGTACAGCTAAAGTAAACGTAAATACTGAAAACCAGATTGCTTCAGCAAAAGTTGTTCGCCAGGTATTGGCTGAAAAGCCTAATGAGTATGATCCACGTAAATACCTTGGACCAGCTCGCGACGCGATCAAGGAAACTGTAATCGGCAAAATGCGCGAATTCGGTTCTTCCAACAAAGCGTAATAGCAATAAAATTCTGTTATAATAAAACCGCCTTACATCAAGGCGGTTTTTATCCATTTATATAAGATTGAAAATTATGTCGACTGGAGGCGTTTACAAATGAAGTTTTTTATCGATACTGCAAATATGGAAGAAATTCGCGAGGCATACACTCTAGGGATTTTATCCGGTGTCACCACAAACCCATCGCTCGTAGCAAAAGAGAAGAATGTGAAATTTGAAGACCGCTTGAAGGAAATCACTGAACTAGTTCCTGGTTCCGTCAGCGCAGAAGTCATCGCACTAGATGCAGAAGGCATGATCAAAGAGGGAAAAGAGCTAGCAGCAATCGCTCCAAACATCACGATCAAAGTGCCAATGACCCCAGAAGGGTTGAAGGCCGTTTCTGTTTTCTCAAAAGAGGGAATCAAGACGAACGTAACACTTGTTTTCAGCGCAAATCAAGCATTGCTGGCAGCAAGAGCGGGCGCTACATATGTATCTCCATTCCTTGGCCGCCTGGATGACATCGGCCATAACGGACTCGACCTGATTTCAACGATTGCCGAAATCTTCACCATCCATGGAATCGACACAGAAATCATCGCCGCGTCCATCCGCCATCCACAGCACGTAACAGACGCAGCACTAAGAGGAGCACACATCGCAACCGTACCATACAAAGTAATCCAGCAAATGTTCAACCACCCACTGACTGATAAAGGGATAGAAGCATTTTTGAAAGACTGGGAGTCTAGGGAGAAGTAATTTTATCTTTAAAAAATAGAAAAGCAATCAGGGTATCACGCCCTGTTGATTGAAGTGGAAGGCGCGAGACTCCAGCGGGATCAGCGTGACTGGTGAGACCCCGCAAGCGCTTTAGCGCTGAGGAGGCTCACCGCACGCCCCGCGGAAAGCGAAGCGCCTGGAACGGAAATCAACAGCCTAGTTTAAGAGTCATTTTTTAAGGCTTGTTGGAATGTAGCCACCCTGCGGAATTCGATTGCCCAGAGCGGAATTCAACAACTGATTAGCATAGAGATGGTCTTAACATACTGAGACCATCTCTCATTAGGAACTTTTACCCAATTTAAACTTTTTTGCATTTTATTACATGAAATTGGGAATATCGTGTAAACTAAAGGAATAGAAAACTCCCGGAATCTGAATATTTTTAATGGAAAAATATACCTTGTCGATTTCGGTAATTTAAATCTAAGTAGAGCCTATATCGGTCTTAGCTGTAATTGTTTTCATCTCCAGCTTGACCTTAATACATCACGGCTTAGAAGGGAGTCAAAAATGGAAAAGCTTAAGATTGCAGGCGGCTATCCTTTAAAAGGGACTGTTCGGGTAAGCGGCGCTAAAAATAGTGCAGTAGCCTTGATCCCAGCAACGATTTTAGCTGAATCGCCTGTGACCATTGAAGGTTTGCCGGATATTTCCGATGTTCATATGCTCAAGGACTTGATGGAGGAGATCGGCGGTTCTGTTGAATTCTCGAACAATGAAATGACGGTAGATCCGTCTTCCATGATTTCCATGCCTTTGCCGAATGGAAAAGTGAAAAAGCTGAGAGCTTCATACTATTTAATGGGAGCGATGCTGGGCCGTTTCAAAAAGGCTGTCATCGGACTGCCGGGCGGCTGCCATTTGGGCCCAAGGCCGATTGACCAGCATATAAAAGGATTTGAAGCGCTTGGTGCTAGCGTGACAAACGAACAAGGTGCAATCTATCTGCGTGCCGACGAGCTTCGCGGTGCGAGAATCTATCTTGACGTCGTAAGTGTTGGTGCAACAATCAACATCATGCTTGCCGCTGTCCGGGCAAAAGGGCGCACAATCATTGAAAATGCGGCAAAAGAGCCGGAAATCATTGATGTAGCGACCTTGCTCACAAATATGGGAGCGAAAATCAAAGGCGCAGGTACGGATGTCATCCGGATCGATGGCGTCGACGAGCTTCACGGCTGCCGCCACACCATCATTCCTGACCGCATCGAAGCAGGGACGTACCTGATTCTTGGTGCTGCCATTGGTGAAGGGGTAACAATAGATAATGTCATTCCTCAGCATATTGAGTCACTTGTGGCCAAGCTGAAGGAAATGGGTGCTCATATTGAGGCAAGTGACGAGCAAATTTATGTCGCGCCAACTGAGCGATATAAAGCAATCGATATTAAGACGCTTGTTTATCCTGGTTTCCCAACTGATCTGCAGCAGCCATTCACAGCGCTGTTGACAAGGGCAGAGGGCTCGAGTGTCGTGACAGATACGATTTACGGTGCCCGCTTCAAGCATATTGACGAGCTTAGAAGAATGAATGCCAATATTAAAGTCGAAGGCAGATCGGCAATCATCAGCGGTCCTGTCAAGCTGCAGGGAGCTAAGGTTAAGGCCAGTGACCTCCGAGCAGGAGCTGCGCTTGTCATTGCCGGACTGATGGCGGAAGGCGTCACTGAAATCACTGGTGTCGACCATATCGACCGCGGCTACAGCCATATTGTTGAAAAGCTAAATGGGCTAGGTGCCACAATTTGGCGTGAAGATATGACATCTGAAGAGCAAGAAGAAGTGAAAAAATCATAAAAAGTATAGTACAATAGAGCTGTACAATACAAATAGTGGTGCTAATGCTTATCGTGAACGCGAAATAGTATAACTTATTTAACTATCGAGCAGCCAACTATGGAAGCTTGAAAGATTCGCTTCTTAAATAGTTCCGGAGATATAATCGACTAACGAGGAGAAAGTTGATTTATGGAAACGGATTGGTTGAGAGGAATACCTTTTCGGTAGGCATTAGCATCTTTCATGATTAGGGGATGATCATATGGAACGTAGCTTAACGATGGAGCTTGTCCGCGTGACAGAAGCGGCTGCGCTTGCTTCAGCCCGCTGGATGGGACGCGGTAAAAAAGACGAAGCTGACGATGCTGCAACGTCGGCAATGAGAGATGTGTTTGACACCATCCCGATGAAAGGCACAGTCGTAATCGGCGAAGGGGAAATGGACGAAGCACCGATGCTGTATATTGGTGAAAAGCTTGGGACAGGCTATGGTCCGCGTTTGGATGTCGCTGTCGATCCTCTGGAAGGAACGAATATTGTAGCGTCTGGCGGGTGGAATGCCCTTGCAGTCCTCGCGGTGGCAGATAACGGTAACCTGCTTCACGCACCGGACATGTATATGGATAAACTTGCGGTAGGTCCTGAAGCGGTAGGCATGGTCGATATCAATGCATCCGTTCTTGATAATCTGAAGGCCGTGGCAAAAGCGAAGAATAAGGATATTGAAGATGTAGTGGCAACGGTATTGAACCGTCCTCGCCATGAACATATCATTGCCCAGCTTCGTGAAGCAGGTGCAAGAATCAAATTGATCAATGACGGTGATGTAGCTGGCGCAATCAACACGGCGTTTGATACTACCGGCGTGGATATCCTGTTCGGTTCAGGCGGAGCACCTGAGGGTGTAATCGCTGCGGTAGCGCTGAAAAGTCTCGGTGGCGAAATCCAGGGCAGATTGCTTCCGCAAAATGATGCAGAACTAGAGCGTTGCAAAAAAATGGGCATCGATGTCAACAAGGTCCTTCTTATGGAAGATTTCGTCCGCGGTGACGATGCAATTTTCGCTGCAACAGGCGTAACTGATGGCGAGTTGCTAAAAGGAGTCCAGTTCAAAGGCTCTTACGGCTCAACTCATTCAGTCGTCATGCGTGCAAAATCAGGCACAGTCCGCTTCATTGAAGGACAGCACAGCCTGAAGAAAAAGCCGCATCTGGTTATGAAATAATACTTTTTTATAAAAATTGGCTGCAAACCCTTACAAACAAGCTCCCTTTACCGCATTCTGTAGGTAAAGGGAGCTAATAAATAAAAAGATTGATTATTTTTCCTGTTTAAGGGTAAAATGAAAATTGTTTTAATAAACTTGTTGATTTTGATTAGACCCAAACCAGTTGTATACCTTCATTAATTCCTTCTTACAACCTTCAAAGGAAACTCATTTCTTCTTTTTCCATCCATACGCTGATATTCTTTATACATTTTTTTATGGGGGAAATCGAAATATTTTAAGGCGTGGTGACATTATGGAAGTAAATATTTCAAGCTTAGAAAATATGAAATTGAAAGAGCTTTATGAACTTGCAAAAGAGTATAAAGTCTCTTACTACAGCAAATTATCGAAAAAAGAACTTATATTTGCTATTTTAAAAGCACGTGCGGAACAGCAGGGCTATTTTTTCATGGAAGGTGTCCTGGAAATCATCCAGTCTGAAGGCTTTGGATTCCTCCGCCCGATTAACTACTCGCCAAGCTCTGAGGACATCTATATCTCGGCTTCACAGATCCGTCGTTTTGATTTAAGGAACGGGGATAAAGTATCGGGTAAAGTCCGCCCACCGAAAGAAAACGAGCGTTATTTCGGATTGCTTCAGGTAGAGGCAGTCAATGGTGATGACCCGGAATCGGCTAAGGAAAGGGTTCACTTCCCGGGTTTGACGCCGCTGTATCCTGATCGTCAGATGAAACTGGAGACAACTCATAACAAAGTGTCGACAAGAATCATGGATGTCATCGCACCTGTCGGATTTGGCCAGCGCGGCCTGATCGTCGCACCGCCAAAGGCTGGTAAGACCATGCTTTTAAAAGAGATCGCCAACAGCATTACGACGAATCATCCTGAAGCAGAACTGATTGTGCTGCTGATCGATGAGCGTCCTGAAGAGGTAACAGATATCGAACGTTCCGTTGCCGGCGATGTAGTCAGCTCAACTTTTGATGAAGTGCCTGAAAACCACATCAAGGTTGCCGAGCTTGTTCTTGAGCGTGCGATGCGCCTTGTTGAACATAAACGTGACGTCATCATCCTGATGGACAGCATCACTCGTCTGGCTCGTGCGTACAACCTTGTCATCCCGCCAAGCGGACGTACATTATCAGGTGGTATTGATCCTGCGGCGTTCCACCGTCCGAAGCGCTTTTTCGGTGCTGCCCGTAATATCGAGGAAGGCGGCAGTTTGACGATTCTTGCGACTGCGCTTGTTGATACAGGGTCACGTATGGATGATGTCATCTATGAAGAGTTCAAGGGAACTGGAAACATGGAACTTCACCTTGACCGTTCACTTGCCGAAAGAAGGATCTTCCCTGCGATCGATATTCGTAGATCCGGAACTCGTAAAGAAGAACTTCTTATTCCGAAAGACCATCTGGACAAGCTGTGGGCCATCCGCAAATCGATGTCGGATTCACCTGACTTCGCGGAAAAATTCCTGCGCAAGCTAAGGCTGTCCAAGTCTAATGAAGACTTCTTCGCTGTTCTTGGCGAGGAAATGAAGAGCAATAACAAGCGTTCTTAATTCCAAATTATGGTCGTAAAAACTAACTTGAAATATATAGATGGACTTGTTATAATGAGTGCAGTGTGTTTTTCCAATAACGGTATAACCGTTGATTATAACTCTGTTTCGGATATGATTCAGGGCGGAAGGAGATGAAAAGAATGAAATCAGGAATTCATCCAAACTACAAAACAGTTAAGGTGACTTGCGCTTGCGGAAACGAATTCGAAACTGGTTCTGTTAAGAACGAGATTCGCGTTGAAACTTGCTCTGAATGCCACCCATTCTATACTGGACGTCAGAAGTTTGCTGAAGCTGGCGGACGTGTTGACCGCTTCAACAAGAAATACGGTCTTAAAAACAACCAGTAATATAAGAAACGAACAAACAGGCAAGAAGCTTTGCGACTTGCCTGTTTTTTATTTTGCTTTTTTAGGATCATTAGCCCGAAATAAATACATGAATTTTCGGGTACATATATATAAAATTTAATTTTATGAACTTTAATTTTGTGTCTGGATTCAGCGCCTTTTTTTGTTATAATGGAAAAAGCTGAAAAAAGTGTCGAACTTTTAACCAGGCTTTTTTCGTACCTTTATGGCATGAAGAAGCCGTAAAAATACGAAAACAGCTTATTGTAGAGAAGCGCTTTTTGGATTTGACCAAGGCGCTTGCGCTATTTAATTTTTGCCCAGCGAGGAAGGAGAGGCCGACCATGTACGTTATGAAACAAAGCGGTTGGATTGAATTGATCTGCGGCAGCATGTTTTCCGGTAAATCCGAAGAACTGATCCGCCGCGTGCGCAGAACGCAATTTGCCAAGCAAAAAATTGCTGTATTCAAGCCTGCGATTGATAACCGCTACAGCGAAGAATCGGTTGTATCACACAACGGAACTGCAGTTACTGCAAAGCCTATTGCCAACTCTATTGATATTTTCAAGCATATCAACCCTGAAATCGATGTCATTGCCATTGATGAAGTGCAATTTTTTGACAATGAAATCCTGCAGGTGATCCAGCATCTTGCAGACAGCGGCTACCGCGTCATCGTTGCCGGACTTGACCAGGATTTCCGCGGAGAACCATTCGGCCAGATGCCTGCGTTGATGGCCGTTGCAGAAAATGTGACCAAGCTTCAGGCTGTTTGTGCGGTATGTGGATCGCCATCCAGCCGTACACAGCGTTTGATTAACGGCAAGCCAGCCTCATATGATGATCCAATCATTCTCGTTGGCGCATCCGAATCATACGAACCACGATGCAGACACCATCATGAAGTTCCAAAATCACCAAACGAGCTTAAAATCGAGAAAACGACTGAAAGCTTAACATAATGATGAATCCTCCCGGGTGCGGGGGGATTTTTTTAATTCTGCAGGGTGGAATTTCCCTGATATTGGATGAACGTGCAATTACGTAACTTATCGGTGCAATTATAACAATTGAGCGTGCAATTAATGGCTTTGAACGTGCAATTTTCGCTATGTACCGTGCAATTAAAGCTGATGAGTAAGAGAAAAATTTTTCCAGCAGCTGATTTCGCTAAAAAAGAGACTATTTAGAGCATGGTTGATACCTCCATAGGGCAAGATAACCACGGGAGGTGCCATAATTTGAAAAAATTACTCATGTTGCTTATGTTTGCGGTGGTTATGGTTGCAGGATGTGGCCAGGACAATACCGAATCAGTTTATGACAAAGACCAAGACCAGGCTGGCATGGACCTGAACAGGGATGATGACGGTGTCCGCGAAGGAGATGGACCTAATTTCACGAGGGACCAGGATGACGGCATGACAATGACCGATCAAAACCCGAATTTGCTGAATACCGATAACGAGAACCACCATAGTTTTTCCCAGGATGTCCAAAAAGCGAAGGACGTCATTTCGGATGCTGGCTATGAACCGGGTTCCATCTGGATTAACGGCGGTGAAATGAACGTAACCGCACAACTTCAAGGGCGCGTAACCAGAAAAGATCGTAACAATGCGCAAAAGACCTTGCAGGAGAAGCTGACAAGAGCATTGCCGCGTTACGACATTAACGTTGATATTGAATAAAACACTGGAGAACACCAGCATGCTCGTAAATAGGGCATGCTTTTTCTGATGCCCGTACAAGACGTTCAAGTTTTTCCGTTATACATAAAATAAATATACAAGGCGCACTTGCGCTTTTCCATTAGTGTCTAGCTCCAGCGCCAAGCCCCTCGAGTCGCTTGTCTAGCTGCGGCTCCTAACTCCTCGAGTCGCTTCGGTCCTGCCAATGAAGTCAAAGAACGACTTCACTGTCAGGCCCTCCAGCGCTTGTCGGAGTTGGGCAGTCGCCTCCGCTTTTCGTTTTCGGTCCGCCCAATGAAGTCAAAGAGCGACTTCACTGGTCGGCCCTCCAGCGCTTGTCGGGGCTGACCGAGGCGCTTCCGCTTTTCTAGTCACAATGGCTTTGACTGAGTGTGCCACCTATACTATAATTAGAATGTTATGCTATGTTGAACTATCAGACCTGTTGCGGAAATACACAGGCAAGAATAAATTTATAATCCAATTTTCAAGGCTATAAAAATAGAGGTGAGTGTCCGTGTTTGATCGTCTTCAAGCAGTTGAGGATCGTTATGAAAGATTGAATGAGCTATTGAGTGACCCGGAAGTTGTCAATGACTCGAAAAAGCTCCGTGAGTATTCAAAGGAGCAGTCTGATATCCAGGAAACAGTCATGGCTTATCGTGAGTATAAAGAAGTTAAAGAGCAGTTGACAGATGCGAAAGCGATGCTCGAGGATAAGCTTGATGCAGAGATGCGTGAGATGGTAAAGGAAGAAATCTCTGAGCTTGAACCTCAAATTGAGGAACTTGAAGCTCGTATCAAGATTCTTCTTATCCCTAAAGACCCTAATGATGACAAGAACGTTATCATGGAAATCCGCGGCGCTGCAGGCGGCGATGAAGCTGCCCTGTTTGCGGGTGACCTTTACAGGATGTACAGCCGTTATGCCGAATCACAAGGCTGGAAAACGGAAGTCATCGATGCCAGCACGACTGGTGTGGGCGGTTTCAAGGAAATCATCTTTATGATCAATGGTAATGGCGCTTATTCTAAAATGAAATTCGAAAACGGTGCGCACCGCGTACAGCGTGTGCCAGAAACGGAATCAGGCGGCCGTATCCATACTTCTACAGCGACCGTTGCATGTCTTCCTGAAGCGGAAGAAGTGGAAATCGAGCTTCATGATAAAGACATTCGTTTTGATGCTTTTGCATCGAGCGGTGCCGGTGGACAGTCTGTTAACACGACAATGTCAGCTGTACGTCTGACGCATATTCCAACAGGAATTGTTGTATCATGTCAGGATGAAAAATCACAGCATAAGAACAAAGACAAGGCGATGAAGGTACTTCGTGCCCGTGTTTATGACAAGTTCCAGCAGGAAGCGCAGGCGGAGTATGACCAGGTCCGTAAGTCAGCTGTAGGTACAGGAGACCGCTCAGAGCGTATCCGTACGTATAACTTCCCGCAAAATCGCGTGACCGACCACCGTATCGGCCTGACAATCCAGAAGCTTGACCAGATCCTTCAGGGCAAGATGGATGAGATCATCGAAGCGCTAATTATGGAAGACCAATCTCAAAGACTTGAGAGTGCCAACAATGACTAATGTGAAAATATTTGAAGCCCTCAATTGGGCTTCTTCTTTTTTAAAAGAACATAATCGTGAGGAGTTCGCTGGTGAACTATTGCTGCGGCACTATTCCGGCCTATCCCGAACGTCAATGCTCGCGATGATGCGTGACGAACTTGATGGGGAAGTGTGGACTAGGTTCCAGACTGTTGTAAAAAGGCATGCAGCTGGCGAGCCGATTCAATATATCATTGGCAGCGAGGAGTTTTACGGCCGCCGCTTCAACGTGAATGAGCATGTGCTGATTCCAAGGCCGGAGACGGAGGAGCTTGTATATGGAACGCTTCAGCGTCTGAACAGACTTTTTCCGGAGAATGATCAAATTGACCTTATCGATGTCGGTACCGGGAGCGGAGCTATATCGGTTACCTTGAAGTTGGAAAAACCAGAAATGAAGGTAACTGCGGTTGACCTCTCAAAAGAAGCCCTCGAGGTGGCGCGGAAAAATGCCAGCGAACTTGATGGGGAAATTGAATTTTTACATGGAGATCTCTTGCAGCCGCTGATTTTACAGGGAAAAAAAGTCGATGCTGTCATCTCCAACCCGCCATATATCCCGGTTGCTGACCAGGAATGGATGTCAGACATTGTGACGGAACACGAGCCGCATATGGCGCTTTTTGCAGGCGAAG